>NZ_JADDXT010000002.1:3998741-4306336 GCF_015330165.1 Zobellia roscoffensis | reverse complement strand
CTAGATTTATAACGAATAACGTTGGTAGGGGTCTGAGAGTTGATATGTAGTCCAAAAATAGCATCTACATCCGGGTTTTTTAGCACTCCTTCTTTTACCATAAGCAACGCACCACCTTCTTCTCCTTCCGGAGGACCTTCTTCTGCTGGTTGAAAAATGAATTTTACGGTTCCTTTTATTTTGTCGGTATGATTTGAAAGTATTTCGGCCACACCCATAAGAATTGCGGTATGTGTATCATGTCCGCAAGCATGCATAACGGGTACTTCTTCCCCTTTAAAATTAGCCTTTACCGTAGACTTGTAGGGGAGGTCGTTTCTTTCTAGAACTGGTAAGGCATCAATATCGGCACGTAAGGCAATAACTTTACCCGGTTTTTTCCCTTTTAAAATGCCCACAACACCGGTATGGGCCACACCGGTTTGCACTTCTATTCCCAAAGCGGTAAGGTGATTCGCTATTTTTTCCGCAGTCTTGAATTCTCGGTTGGATAGTTCCGGATTTTGATGAATCTCCCTTCTCCATTCAATTACCCTGCTCTCTATGGCTTTGTAATCTTTTTCAAAATTTTGTGCGAGGACAGAAGCAAGATTTCCTGCTAAGAACAATAGGCATACAAGTAGTTTTTTCATTAGGAAAATTTTTTATGGCGTAAATGGGTCAAACTGAAATTGTTTACAACAGCTGTGTTTGTCTCAAAATAGTTTCAAGAATTACGAATTTTACCATTTTATGCTTAAAATGGCATTCAAAAAGGTCAAAATTTGATATTTGAGACGAATATATCAACAATATGAATAAAATCATTGTTAATTACTTTAACAGTTTGGTGTTTCATCTTTTTAATTGTCGTCTTATCTTTAGCGGTACTTTAGTTCCAAACCCCTGATTTATGTCCGATAATTCCAACTATACAGAAGATAACATACGTTCACTCGATTGGAAAGAACACATTCGACTGCGACCCGGTATGTATATCGGTAAGTTGGGTGATGGTTCTTCGGCAGATGACGGTATTTATATTCTACTTAAAGAAACCATAGACAACTGTATTGATGAGTTCGTAATGGGAGCGGGTAAAACCGTCGAAATTTCAATTCATGGCGATAAAGTAATCGTACGTGATTATGGTCGTGGTATTCCTTTGGGCAAAGTGGTAGACGTGGTTTCTAAAATGAATACGGGTGGTAAATATGATTCCCGTGCGTTTAAGAAATCTGTAGGCTTGAATGGGGTTGGTACAAAAGCAGTGAATGCACTTTCTAGTTATTTTCGCGTAGAAAGTACTAGAGACGGTAAATCTAAGTCTGCTGAATTTCAAATTGGGGAACTTCAGAATGAGGAACTTTTAGAAGAAACTACGCGTAGAAGAGGTACAAAAGTTAGTTTTATACCTGATGAAACTATTTTTAAAAAGTTCAAGTTCAGAAACGAGTATGTAGAACGCATGCTTAAGAACTATGTTTATCTGAATCCAGGTTTGACCATTGTTTTTAACGGGGAAAAGTTTTATTCGGAGAACGGATTAAAAGACTTATTGGAAGACAATAACAATACTGAAGATTTTCTTTATCCTGTTATTCATCTAAAGAGTGATGATATTGAAGTAGCTATCACGCACAGCAAGACCCAGTATAGTGAAGAGTATCATTCGTTTGTAAACGGACAGAACACTACACAGGGTGGAACGCACCAAACTGCTTTTCGAGAAGCTTTGGTGAAAACCATTCGTGAGTTCTATGGAAAAAATTATGAGTCTTCGGATATTAGGAAGTCTGTTATCTCAGCTATAGCAATTAAGGTGATGGAGCCAGTTTTTGAAAGTCAAACAAAAACAAAATTGGGTTCAACGGATATGGGTGGTGATTTGCCTACGGTAAGAACATATATTAACGACTTTGTAGGGAAGTATCTTGATAATTATTTACATAAAAATCCTGATACTAGAGAAGCCTTGCAGCGAAAAATATTGCAAGCCGAACGTGAGCGAAAAGAATTATCCGGTATTCGAAAATTGGCGAAAGACCGGGCTAAAAAAGCAAACCTTCACAATAAAAAACTACGTGATTGCCGTATTCACCTGGGCGACACAAAAAAAGATAGAAATTTAGAGAGTACCCTTTTTATTACCGAGGGAGATTCTGCTTCTGGGTCAATTACAAAATCTCGCGATGTAAATACCCAAGCAGTTTTTAGTCTGAAAGGGAAACCTTTGAACTCTTATGGGCTGTCCAAAAAAATAGTATACGAGAATGAAGAGTTCAATTTATTGCAAGCGGCATTGAATATTGAGGAGTCTATGGAGGACTTGCGTTACAATAATATTGTAATCGCGACAGATGCCGATGTTGATGGTATGCACATTCGCTTGTTGTTGATTACGTTCTTTCTCCAGTTTTTTCCTGAATTGATAAAAGAGAATCATTTATATATTTTACAGACTCCGTTATTCCGTGTGCGGAATAAGAAGGAAACTATTTATTGCTATAGTGAAGATGAAAGGAGAAATGCAATTGGCAAACTTTCTGGTAAACCAGAAATTACTCGCTTTAAAGGTTTGGGTGAGATTTCTCCAGATGAGTTTCAGCATTTCATTGGTGAAGATATAAGACTTGAACCGGTGATGCTTGATAAAGCAATGTCTATAGAGCAACTACTAAGTTTCTATATGGGCAAGAATACGCCTGACCGACAAAAATTTATTATAAACAACCTTAAAGTAGAGGTTGACCTTGTAGAATAAAATCAATTATAAACCAAAGAAATACGATTTTTTCTGAATGGAGGAAAATGACGAACTGAACGAAGCTGAAAATCAAAATTCACCAGAGGACCAATCTGGTCAATCTACCGAAGGACAAGAAGACCAAATTGATAATTCGGAAGCGGTAGGTGATGAAGAACAAGGGCAGGATGATGCCCTTACCCGTGTAACGGGTATGTATAAAGATTGGTTTTTGGATTATGCATCCTATGTAATCTTAGAGCGTGCGGTACCGGCAATAGAAGATGGTTTTAAACCAGTGCAACGCCGTATTATGCATTCGCTCAAAGACCTTGATGATGGTCGTTATAATAAAGTGGCCAACGTGGTTGGACACACCATGCAATATCACCCTCATGGCGATGCGAGTATTGCAGATGCCATGGTACAAATCGGTCAAAAAGATTTATTAATAGACACCCAAGGTAACTGGGGAAATATATTGACGGGTGACCGTGCAGCGGCTTCGAGATATATTGAAGCACGGCTTTCAAAATTTGCTCTTGAAGTAGTTTTTAGTCCAAAAATAACGGAGTGGCAGCAATCGTATGATGGCCGTAAGAAAGAGCCAGTAAACCTTCCTGTGAAGTTTCCATTGCTTTTGGCGCAAGGAGCAGAAGGTATTGCGGTAGGTCTTTCTACCAAGATAATGCCTCATAACTTTATAGAACTTATTGATGCATCTATTAAACATCTAAAAGGGCAGCGATTTAAGTTGTTTCCTGATTTTCCGACCTCGGGCATTATCGATGTTTCAAATTATAATGACGGGCTTCGTGGGGGTAAAATAAGAGTGCGAGCAAAAATAGCACAGCATTCAAAATCTACACTGATTATAAGTGAGATACCGTATGGTACTAACACCTCTTCTTTAATTGATTCTATCCTTAAAGCAAATGATAAAGGAAAGATAAAAATTAAAAAAATTGAAGATAATACCGCTGCAGATGTTGAAATTCTTGTGCATTTGCCAACGGGTATCTCTCCTGATAAAACTATTGATGCGTTATACGCATTTACAGCTTGCGAGTCTTCGATTTCGCCACTGGGTTGTATAATAGAAGATAATAAGCCGCTATTTATTGGGGTTACTGAAATGTTGAAACGTTCTACCGATGCTACAGTAGAATTATTGAAGCAGGAGTTGGAAATTCAACTTTCTGAACTTGAAGAGCAATGGCATTTTGCGTCTTTGGAGAGAATATTCATAGAAAATCGAATCTATCGAGATATTGAAGAAGAAGAAACCTGGGAAGGTGTAATTGCTGCCATTGATAAAGGTTTGACTCCTTTTACGAAACATTTGAGGCGTGCTGTAACAGAAGAAGATATCGTTCGTCTTACTGAAATTCGCATCAAACGTATATCAAAGTTTGATTTAGATAAAGCACAACAACACCTTGATAATCTGGAAGAAAGAATATCAGAGGTAAAGCATCATCTGGAGCATCTGGTGGATTATGCTATTGCTTATTTTCAGAAGTTAAAAGATACGTATGGAGAAGGGCGTGAGCGAAAATCCGAAATACGACTTTTTGATGATATAGAGGCCACCAAGGTGGTGATTAGAAATACGAAACTATATGTAAACCGCGAGGAAGGCTTTGTTGGAACATCGTTAAGACGAGATGAATACGTTACAGACTGTAGTGATATTGATGATATCATAGCTTTTACCCAAGACGGTAAAATGATGGTCTTTAAAGTAGATTCAAAAACTTTTGTTGGTAAAGGTATTATCTATGTAGCTGTCTTTAAGAAAAAAGACAAACGTACCGTTTATAACATGATTTATAGAGACGGTAAGGGTGGTGCAACATATATAAAACGATTCAATGTAACCAGTATTACCCGAGACAAACATTATGAGATGGGTGGTAGTGGAAAAGCGGGAACCTTTGTTCATTATTTCTCAGGAAATCCAAATGGGGAAGCGGAAGTTGTGACCGTGAACCTTCGTCATGTGGGAAGTATTAAAAAATTGAAGTGGGATATCGACTTTGCGAAGATCATGATCAAAGGGCGAGCTTCCAAAGGGAATATTGTTACTAAATATTCTGTAAAACGTATTGAATTAAAGGAGAAAGGATTATCTACGTTAAAACCTAGGAAATTATGGTTTGATGAGACGGTACAACGTTTAAATATTGACGATAGAGGTGAGTTTCTGGGTGAGTTTACCAGTGAAGACCGTCTGCTTATAGCAAACCAAACCGGACAGGTAAAAACGGTCATTCCCGAGCTTACACTTCATTTTGACGAAGATGTGGTGGTCCTTGAGAAGTGGAATCCTAAGAAACCACTTTCCGTGGTGTATTGGGAAGGTGAAAAAGAATTGTACTATGTTAAACGATTCTTGATCGACCATCCTGATAAAGAAGAAAATGTCCTTACCGATCATCCTAAGTCGCATCTTGAAATAATTAGTACGGATTACAGGCCTATCATAGAAATTGTTTTCGCCAAGAAAAGAGGGCAAGAACGAAAAGAGAATTTAGAGGTAAATCTTGAAGAGTTTATCTCTGTTAAGGGGATAGGGGCAATGGGTAATCAGTTAACTAAGGATAAGGTTTTGGAAATTAATATGTTGGAGCCATTACCTTATGAAGAACCTGAACCACAAAAAACAGAGGACGTAGAGATTGTTGATGAGGGAAATGTTGATAAAGGAGCTGGTTCTGGCGATACAGAAGTTAGGAAAACGACACAGGGAGATAGATCCGATAAGGGTGAAGATGGTGATGATGTCCAAACCTCTTTGTTCGAGTAAAGTACAAGGTCTGCTATGAAAAACTTTATACAAGAGTTTAAGAATTTTGCCATTAAGGGTAATATGATTGATATGGCTATCGGTATTATTATCGGTACGGCTTTTAACAACGTGATTAATACATTGGTCAAAAAAATTATTATGCCGCCATTGTCATTAATGACTGACGATGTTAATCTTAGTAGTAAAAAATACATTCTTCGAGAGGCAGTTGGTGAGGTGCAAGAGGTAGCTATCGGATATGGTGAAATGTTAGAAGTCTTAATTGATTTCTTGATAATTGCGTTAACCATATTTGTGGTAATAAAAGGGTTTCATCGCTTTAAATCAAAGGCAGAAGACCCTGATAATAAAACAGTTGAAACGCCAAAGAATATTGAGTTGTTAGCTAGTTTGGAGAAGTTAATGCAGGAGCAGAATGCATTACTCCGAAATAAGAAAAATTGATTTACCACAAAATTTAGCATGTGTATTGACTATGTTGCAATAGTCTTAAATAATGACCTTAATGAGGATTAGGTCTTATTAATGCTATCTTTGCAAAAAAAATTGTTTGAATATGGACTTGACGAACCCCCTAATTTATGGCGTACCCTGCTTTATAGCATTTATATTGCTGGAAATCTCTTATAGCCACACCCATGGAGATAAAGACCTTTATGTGTGGAAAGATTTCATGGCAAGTGGTGCAATGGGTATTGGTTCTGCAATATTAGGTCCGCTTATTAAAATCACGGTTTTGATCACGGTTTTTACGTATACCTATGAGTTTTTTAACCCTATTGTAGATGGTGTGAGAACAAATATTATGGGATACGAGTCTTTTGGTTATGCTTGGTATGTATTTGTGTTATGTCAATTGGCAGATGATTTTACATATTATTGGTTTCACAGGGCTAATCATGAAGTGAGGTTGCTTTGGGCAGCACATATTGTACATCATTCTTCGGATCATTTTAATTTGGGTACCGCTATACGTAACGGTTGGTTTACGCTTTTGTATAAGCCTTTCTTTTATATGTGGATGCCAGCAATAGGCTTTCCTGTGGAAGTGGTGATTTTTGCATTAGCTATTGAGTCTTTTTGGCAATTTCAGTTGCATTCACAGTATGTTCCTAAAATGGGATGGGTGGAGAAGATTTTTAACACCCATACGATGCACCAAGTTCACCATGCGCAGAATGTGGAGTATTTAGATAAGAACCACGGAGGTTTCTTGAATATTTTTGATAAGATATTTGGAACATGGAAAGAGCTAGATGATGATGTGGAGGTTAAGTTTGGGGTGATTCACGCTCCTAAATCCTATAATCCAATAGTTATATTAACGCACGAATTCAAGGATATTTGGGCCGATGTTAAAAAGGCTAAAAAGTTTTCACATAAGCTAATGTATATTTTTGGACCTCCAGGATGGAGTCCAGATGGTAGTACGCTAACTGTAAAGCAACAACAACGCCTTTCTAGAGAACACAAGGAAACGAGCCCTGAAGTTGCCTATAGTAGGCCTAATTAAGGATATTTGCATTTATAAAATTAGAACCGACTTCTTAAGTCGGTTTTTTTACGTCTTGTTATGTTGTTTAGCGGTATAAGGATTTATGTCGCTACTTATTTGGGGGATGGGATAGATGGTTGAAAGGATTGCTGCGACGTCTTAAAACGCTTGTAAGCCCTTGTTTTTTTTATTCTTTTGAACTCTTCCTTGTAAAAAAAATGTCGATTTTAAAATGTAAGGTAAGCGGAATAATCTGTTGAGGGTTTTGTGTTCTTATTCGGTCCTTGTTGCAGTTCCTCGGGAATGTTTACTTTCTCCTACGATATTGTATTGAAATATATAGGAGTCGTCAGTAGTGGAAAGGATTTTCATGTGTACGGACTGTTCTTCGGATTTGTTCTTGGGATTGAGTTTTTTTACGATATACTCGCAGTCATTTATCCATCTTACGGAAGCTGAATCCGCTTTTCCATCAAAATAATCGATTTCCAAATCTCCATTTCTATGGAAAATAGTGGTTTTTTCTTCACCATCTATTGTGGTGGTGAAAGCAAATTTTCCGTCTTTAAAATCAGTGCAGTTCCTATCCGGATTGTAGCAAGAGGTCATTAAAACTAAAGCGAGGACTATGGGGATTGTTTTCTGTATCATCTCCGCAAAAATAATGAATTTTAAGCCTACTAATTGGCATAAGATTCAAAACTTCCATCAGAATAAAAAATAATAATTTTCTCAATGTTTTTTCCAGGTTTGGAGCTGGCTTTGGCTGGTAAGTCTATTGTGGGTGTTTTTTGTTTCGTTGATGGAGTGGGCTGTAAAATTTCTTTTTTTGCTTCTGAAGGGAAAGACCCTTTCCCATTCAGAAGCCAATATAAATTAACCTCGGGAAAGACATTGATGACTTTAAGTACAAAGTCTAAACTTGGTTTGTTTCGTCCAGATAGAAGATGTGAAATGCTTGAGCGTTGCACGTTAACTTTATCTGCAAAACTAGAGGCGGAAAGGCTGTAATAGCGCAATAATTCATTAAGTCGGTCTATAAAATCCGTTGTGTTTACCATTGTAACTTATGTGTGTTCAAAAATAGTAAAATGAAATATTAAATGGTCTAAAATTAACGAAAATCATCAATGTTATTAAATTTATATGTTTATATAATTGTATTTAAATATCTGATTTATAACATGTTGAATATTGTTTTTATTGTCCGGAGAAAAAAGCTGGTTTTAAGAATTACAATTGTAACAACTAATGCTAATCTCATTACATTTTTAGTTTACAAATGTATATTTTTATGATTACAATTGTAAATTATTATGGAGTTACTTTTGTAACATCAAACAATTATAAAAATGAGTATTTCACAGGTTGAGTATTATTCTATTAAGGAAAAATCCGTCAGTGGTCGGTATGTTGTTAATGGTCAAGTTCTAGACTTTATGGAAAAAAACAGAGATTCATTGTCCATAAAAACTATCGGAAAATCTGTTCAAGGACGAGAAATAAAAAGCATACAATTAGGAAGTGGACCGTATAAAATTTTAATGTGGTCTCAAATGCATGGGAATGAATCTACAACTACCAAAGCGGTTTTAGATTTTGTGAATTTTTTACATGGAGGTTCATCCATGGCAAAACGTATTTTGCAAAGCTGTACACTTTTGATTATTCCTATGCTGAATCCGGATGGGGCAGAAGCTTACACCCGAATAAATGCAAATGAAATAGATTTGAATAGAGATGCTCAAAATAGAACTCAGCCAGAAAGTATGATTCTAAGAAATGTTTTTGACTCCTTTCAACCGGATTATTGCTTTAATCTTCATGATCAACGTACTATTTTTAATGTTGGTGAAACATCTAGGCCGGCAACAGTGTCATTTTTAGCACCTGCCCATGATGCGGAAAGGAGTATTTCTAAAACACGAGGAGTAAGTATGCAGTTGATTGTAGCTATGAATAATCTGTTGCAAGAGATGATTCCTGGTCAGGTTGGTAGGTATGATGATGCTTTTAATGCGAATTGTGTAGGTGATAGTTTTCAGATGCTTAATGTGCCTACTATATTATTTGAGTCTGGTCATTACCCGGAAGACTATGAAAGAGAGCGAACAAGAGAGTATATTTTTCATGCGATATTTAAGGCTGTAGTTACTATTGCTGAAAATAACATAGATACATTTGAGCAAGATAACTATTTTGAGATTCCTGAAAACGGAAAACTCTTTTTTGATGTATTGATAAAGAATGCTCAAATTATAGATTTAGAATTGACTAACGGAGATAGTATAGGTGTGTTGTACGCGGAAGTGTTGAAAGGTAATAAGGTAGCTTTTGAGCCAAGAATTGAGAAAAAGGGGAGTCTTGAGGGGTATTATGGTCATAAAACCTATAATTGTCTAAATGAAGATGATTTAAAAGAACTAAGGCAACAGTCTTTTTATCAGCTTGTTAAAGCCTAATTTTTTTGAGCATTATTTTTTAAAACCATTGAATCTTTACGTTTTTGTTAAAAAAATGCAAGTTTTAATGCGTATTATTCCTTAATTTTTTATTTTTGCCAAAAACACAACCATAATGGGAAAAGTAAAATTAGACGAAATTGATCACCAGATTCTGGATATGTTAATAGATAACACCAGAACTCCATTTACAGATATAGCTAAGAAGCTCTTGATTTCTGCCGGCACGGTTCACGTACGTGTTAAGAAAATGGAGGAAGCGGGTATTATAAAAGGGTCGTCTCTTACATTGGATTATGTAAAATTAGGCTATGCTTTTATTGCTTATGTTGGTATATTTTTAGAGAAAACACATCAGACAAAATTCGTTTTGGAGCGTTTAGAGCAAATTCCAAATGTTACGGTAGCACATATTACAACAGGAAAATTTAATATTTTCTGTAAAATAAGAGCTAAGGATACTAATCATGCTAAGAATATTATTTTTAGAATTGATGATATTGACGGTATCAGCCGTACAGAAACCATGATTTCTTTGGAAGAAAGTATAAATGACAAGAAGAGGTTAATGCATACAATTTTCAATGAATTGTAATTGCCTTTGGAAACAGTAATTGAAATTCCTGGGTGGTTCTGCTGCCTGGGAATTTTTATTTTATAAACATATGAGAACTTCAGAACTTAAAATTGCACCACCAATTCCTTTTTACAAGACTTATATAGATGTGCTAGGTGACGTAGATTTGTTGGAAATGTTAGAACGTCAGTTAAAGAATTTTCCAAAATTTATTGAGAATATCCCTGACGGTAAATTATCTTATGCCTATGGACCTGAAAAGTGGACTATAGCTCAAGTGCTTCTGCATATTATTGACTCTGAGCGTGTTTTTCAATACCGCTCACTTCGGTTCTCTCGAGGGGATAGTACCGCTTTACCTGGGTTTGAGCAAGATTTATACGCTCCTAATTCACGTGCTGAAACACGCTCTAAAGAAAGTCTTATAGAGGAATATATTGCGGTTAGGCAATCTACCATTACACTCTATAGAAGTTTTGATGCTAAAACCTTAAGTAAGCAAGGTGTTGCTAGTAATTTACCATGGAATGTGGCTACTTTAGGTTTTGTTATTTGTGGTCACCAAAAGTACCATCGCAATATATTGCGAGAGCGTTACCTAAGTTAAGTTTTCAGTTGTAGAATTAATCTACATCATCAGAGTCAAACTCAGCTTCATTATCCATTTCATAGTTAGAGGTTTCTGTTTCCTCTAGAATGGGTTGTGATTTACTGTTGTCAAGCTCCTTTTCAATATTTTCTTCAAAATTTGCGATGAAATTAGAAAGGCTCTTACTGATTTTTACAAGGTAAATTGTATCGTTAGTTTTTAATTCAACAGCTTCAATAGTTTCACCTTTTAGATTTTTGAAAACTATAATATCATCATCACCGTAACCATCGGAATAGGTTTCGATTAATAATGCGGCTAGTTCGTGGTCTAATTTTTTGTAATCGACTAATTTACGTAACATAGTAGGTTGGTTTTAACCTGATTGATTTCAGGTAGGTTATTGATTTGGGTTATAAATCTGTACCTAAACTATGTATTTTTTACGGTGAATTCGTTAAAGAGTTGTCAAACTAGAGGGATTAGTATATGTAACTATTGTTCAGCGTAGTATGCAAAAGCATTTTCATACAATTCATCGGGAATTCTAATGTCTATATCTGGTTTTCCTATGGCGGAAATAAGCACAAAATTTATATTACCGTGCGAATTCTTCTTATCAAATTTTAATAAAGATAGTATGGTTGTGATATCCTCTTTATTGAAAACGACTTTTTCATAATGAGAAAGGAAAGTTTCTTTTATATCAGTTAATTCTATATCTGTAAGACCAAGAAGTTCTTTGGAAAGATAGGCTTCTAGGATCATTCCTATTCCAATAGCTTCACCGTGCAACAAGGTTTTGTGTGTTTTGCTTTCTAGGAAATAGGATTCAATTGCGTGTCCTAAAGTATGTCCGTAATTTAATATTTTTCGTAAATGTTGCTCTGTTGGGTCTTGAAGCACAACCTCGTTTTTAATAACAACAGAATCGTAGATTAAGTCATCAATATTTAGGAAGTCTGTAACTTTTTTGAGCGCCTCCCAATATGCTTGGCTTTGGATTAGACCGTGTTTAAGCATTTCTGCAAAACCACTTCGCAATTGTCTTTCTTCCAATGTTTTTAAGAAACTCGTTATCACAAGGACCATTTCGGGTTGGTTAATAACACCAATTTGGTTTTTCAGAGGCCCAAGGTCTACGCCAGTTTTTCCGCCTACAGATGCGTCCACCATGGATAATAGTGTGGTTGGTACATTTATAAAGTCAATACCTCTTTTAAATGTTGAGGCTACAAACCCACCTAAATCCGTAAGAACACCACCACCCAAGTTTATGACAAGGCTTTTTCGGTCACCATCTAATTCGGACAATGCGCTCCAAACCCCTGTACAGGTGTCTATATTTTTGTTTTCTTCACCAGACTCAATCTCAATAATTTCAAAATCATAATCTCCTTGAATTTGAGCCATAAATGCAGGAAGGCAATGTTCGTGGGTATTCTCGTCTACGATGATGTAAATTTTAGAATATGCCTTGCCAGATAAGTGAACGTTTAAAGCGTCATAAGCTCGTTGGTTGAAATGTACGGCGTAAGAAGAGGTTGTTATGGATTGCATTAATAGGTGATTTTTGTTCCGTACATGTACGGATATTTTTTAACGACTATTGCGCAAAATAAAGCATATTTTTTATCTAAAGAATAGAATTTCTGTCTTTATATTTGATGCTACTACAAATCACATTAAATGAAACAAATTTTTGAAGATACCGCAACAGCTTTTGCTTTGAAAACCGACTCTGAACTTGAGCGTGCTTATTTTTTGTTCAGGATGATTGCTAACGAGCCCCTCGTCCGAATTGGAACAGCAATGACTAATTTTGCTATTAAAGCTCATCTTCCTGTTGAGGGATTGATTAGAGCTACAGTGTTTGATCATTTTTGTGGTGGTGTTAATGAGAAAGATTGTATGTCTGTAGTGGATAGGATGTATACCAAAAATGTATGTTCAGTTTTGGACTACTCGGTTGAGGGAAAAGATACGGAGGATCCTTTTGATGATGCTGTGGCCATGATTTTAAAGGTACTAGACTTTGTTAAGGAAAAAGATGCTATCCCTTTTGCTGTTTTTAAACCTACTGGATATGGTAGATTTGCTCTTTTTCAAAAGATTAGCGAAGGTAAATCTTTGACTGACAAAGAGGAAGCGGAATGGCAAAGAGTGGTTGTCCGTTTTGATAGGACTTGTAAAAAAGCATATGATTTAGATGTTTCTCTGCTTATTGATGCGGAAGAAAGTTGGATGCAGCAAGCAGCTGATCAGCTTGTAGAAGAAATGATGCGGAAATATAATAAGAAGAAGGCGGTGGTCTTCAATACTTTGCAAATGTACCGATGGGACAGGTTAGATTATCTAAAGCAGCTACAACAACGTGCCAACGAAAGCGACTTTAGAATTGGAATAAAAGTGGTGCGTGGTGCTTATATGGAAAAGGAGAATGATAGGGCCGAGGAAAAAGTCTATAAGTCGCCCATTTGTAGTTCAAAACGAGAAACCGATGAAAATTTTGATAATGCCGTTGCTTACATAATGAATCACTTGGATACGGTTTCAATATTTGCGGGTACCCACAATGAAAATAGTTCGTATAAGATGATGAATATTATGGCTGAAAAAGGAATAGCCAATAATGACGATCGCGTATGGTTTGGGCAATTGTTTGGGATGAGTGATCATATTTCCTTTAATCTGTCCGATAAAGGGTATAATGTTGCTAAATATTTGCCTTTTGGTCCGGTGAGGGATGTAATGCCTTATTTAATTCGTCGTGCAGAAGAAAATACTTCGGTAGCCGGCCAGACTTCAAGGGAGTTGTCCTTGTTGAAAAAAGAAAGAAAACGAAGGAAGATTTAATTTTACCCAGCGTCCAAAACCAACATTTTGGACGCTTTGCTTAGTAAGTTATAGATTCTAAAAGGGCTTTTTCTTGACAATTTCTGACCTTTAATATGGCCTCTTTGTCTTTTATGGAGCCTTCTATAATATAGGTTTTGCATGGTGATGTCTTGGTTTCGCTGTTTGAAAAATCTACTTCCCCATTTCTTAAGATGTTCACAATGTCCAAGGTGTCTAGTTGCTTTTTAGAAAACAATCTGCTTACATCTTCGGAATAGGACATTGGTTTAGATCGGATGTTCTTAAGTGTTCTGCAGTTAGGGAAATAACAGAACGAAACCCCCGTTTCTTCTGATTTTTTCTTGAAAAAAAATGTCAAAAAAATGATTCCTATAGAAAGCCCGATAAGATAAAAACCTAAACGTTTTAAAAAATCCATTACCTATACTGCTGAAATTAATGATTTGTGCTTTTCGCTTTTTAGCGTTGTATCAAGAATGATAATTGTTCCCTCGTTTAAAGCGATGGCAAAAATAGCAATAAACCGCTTATGTAGACCGGTTAAGTAAAAATGATATTTGAAAAACCCTTAGAAAATAAGGAAATTAATGTCACTGTACTGTAAATCAAACCATTCGCCCACAGATTTGTTGGTTAAAATTCCGTGATACATGTAGAGTCCGTTTCTTAATCCTTTATCAAAACGAAGTGAATTTTCTAATCCGCCATTTTCTCCTAACTCCAGTAAATAAGGAGTGAAAATATTACTAATGGAAAGTGTTGCGGTCTTAGGGTAGCGAGAAGGGATGTTCGGAACACCGTAATGAATTACTCCAAACTTCTCAATAGTGGGTTTGTTATGCGTAGTTACTGTGCTTGTTTCAAAACACCCGCCCATATCTATGCTTACATCAATAATGACAGCTCCTTTTTTCATGTGTTCTACCATGCTACTTGTAACTACTACAGGAGATCGGTCTTTGCCGCGTGTTGCTCCAATAGCTACATCGCAACGTTTTAGTGATTTTAATAGGTTTTTAGGTTGAATAGTAGAGGTATAGACCGTTTGTCTAAGATTGGATTGTATGTTGCGTAGTTTAGAAAGTGAATTATCAAAAATCTTAACGTTAGCTCCAAGCCCTAAAGCGGAGCGAGCTGCAAATTCACCAACTGTTCCTGCGCCTATAATAACTACTTCAACAGGTGGTACACCGCTAATATTTCCAAACATGAGGCCGTTACCATCATTGGTGGCAGCCATAATTTCAGAAGCAATAAGAACAGAAGATATTCCTGCAATTTCACTCAAAGAACGAACTGCTGGGTATTTACCATCTTCATCCCGTATGTATTCAAAAGCGATGGCGGTAATTCGCTTTTTTGCCATTTTTTCAAAATACGCCTTGCTTTGAGTTTTTATCTGTAAAGCAGAAATAATGGTCGTTTGCGGATTCATCATTTCAATTTCGGAAAGCGTGGGAGGTTCAACCTTGAGTAATAAAGGACAAGAATAGACCTTCTTGGTGTCTCGCGTTATCTCTCCTCCGGCATTGGTGTAATCTAGGTCGGTATAATTGGCGCCTTCTCCAGCACCTGATTCAATTAAAACTCTGTGACCATTGGAAGTTATGGCATTTACAGCATCCGGAGTAAGACATACTCGTTGTTCTTGGTATTGATTTTCTTTTGGGATGCCAATAAAAAGTTCGCCTTTTTGGCGAAGAATTTCCAGAGTTTCCTCTTGTGGAAGCAATTGTTGTTTGCTAAAAGGAGAAGAAGGTTGATTCATAGTTTTTACATCTAATCGTGTGACACGCGATTAACAGTAAAAATACGACATTTAGTTGAATTTAGTGTGAGATTACAGGATGTGATATGTGAAAATACGCCGTCATAATTAGAATTTAAGATGTAACCAGTTGTTTAGTTTACTCTGTACTTGCTTGAAATTAGATTCAATATTATTTGTGGACAGTTGAGTGTTTATTTTTTCGGACATGGATTGGTATCCTGTAGAGCTGTTTTTAGGAGTTTCAGAAGAAATAAATTTATCCAGTTTGGTATTGCCAGACCGTGCGGCTTGTTTTTTCTTTAAGGCAGTTAATTCAGCTTCCATAGCTTCTAGGTCTATGCCGTGAACGTATTTGTCATAAAGTTTTATTCGAATAAAGTACACTAATGGAATAACCACCATACAGACAGGAAGCAGCCATAAAACATTTCTTGTGTCAATGTATAGGTCGTCTGTGTAAAATACTTCAAAAATTTGGAAGGCATACATCAATAATGGAATTAAAATGATGTGATACCACCAATGTTTACAGGTTAAAAACCAAATAAATAATAAGGTTAAGGGAACCGCTTTTCCTAGTAGGAACCAGACATAAGTATTTAAATTGGCAAAACCGTTCCGATCTATAATATATCCAAAAATATTTATAGTGGCTTCAGGATCTCGAGGAAAATATTCGTGTAATTTGAAAATAAATGGGGATGCAACAATAAAGAAAACAACTATGGATTCAACAACGAATCTAGTCTTTACTTTTCTTTGATTTTTGGGGACTTGTTTCATTAATACATGGCTTCCTATAAAGGAGGTAACGAAAAAAAGGGTAATTTATTGATTACCCTTTTAAAAAAAAACATTTTTTATTGAAAACCTCTAATTTCTCCTGTTGGAGGTGGTTATTTTACTTCTATCTACCGATTGTTTGTTAGAGGTAGTTATTTTACTTCGGTCAACACCTTCTTCTGTGTAAAGAGAATCATCAGATGCTACATCACTTGATTCACAAGAAACAGCTAAAAGAGCTACACATGCCAAAAGGCCAAATACTAATTTTTTCATTTTCAGGGGTTTTAAATTATTAAAGATTAATTAGTTATAGGTCAAAAGTAGGAAAAAAAATATCCTAAAGTACGTTTTTAAATGTTAAATGAAAACCATTTATCCGAAAAAACGTACACATTGACTAATTTAACAAGTTTCGTACAATAAATCTTTACCTTAAACGATGTTTTCGACGATCGGTAACTAAGTTTATGATATTGTAATACGTCGCGTTGTCATATCAATAACTTCAATATATATATTGGTGCTTTTTTCTGGCAAGAAAGATTCAATTTTATTTGGCCATTCAATGAAAACCCACACATTTTTATTAAGATAATCTTCAAAGCCCATGTCCAAGGCTTCCATTTCATCATTTAAACGATAAAAGTCAAAATGATAAGCCAATAGATGGCTGCTTTTATTTTCATATTCGTTTACAATTCCAAAGGTGGGGCTGTTTCCGGCATCGACAACGCCAAGATGTTTAGCTATGGCTTTAATCAATGTGGTCTTGCCTGCTCCCATAGGTGCGTGAAAAAGGAGAACCTTGTTCGTGGACTTCTCAATAACCATCTTGGCAACTTGGTCAATTTCCTTTTCGGTATATGTGATGTTCATTATATAAATACTTCTATTTTGGTGATAAAACTACGAATGGAATGATCATCTCTTCTAAAGAAATTCCTCCATGTTGGTAGGTATTCCGATAATAGCTAACGTAATGATTGTAGTTGTTGGGGTAGGCAAAAAACAAGTCGTTTTTAGCAAAAATAAAAGAACTACTCATGTTTATACGTGGTAAATGAATGTGAGCTGGGTCTTGAGCCGCTAGCACATCTTTGTCCTCGTAAGTTAGGCTACGGCCTGTTTTATAGCGTAGGTTGAGGCTGGTTTCTTTATCGCCAATGACCTTGGAGGGTTGTTTAACGTTGATCGTGCCATGGTCTGTGGTGATGATCAGTTTCATTCCCATTTGTTGTGCCTGCTGAATTATCTCTAATAAAGGAGAGTTCTTAAACCAACTTTGAGTTAACGATCTATAGGCTTTGTCATTGCTTGCTAATTCCTTAATAACTTCCATTTCTGTTTTTGAATGGGAAATCATATCTACAAAGTTGTACACGAGTACGGTTAAGTCGTTGTCTTTTTGAGATTTAAAGTTTTGACATAGATTTTTGCCTTGTTTAAGGGTGCTAATTTTGTGGTACTCCCATTTTAGATTGAGCCCTAAACGTTTTATTTGCTCACCTAAAAAATCGGATTCATGAAGATTTTTTCCACCTTCATCTGTATCGTTCTTCCACCATTGCGGATGTTTTTTCTCCATAGCCATAGGGGTGAGGCCTGAAAAAATAGCATTTCGTGCATATTGCGTAGCTGAGGGTAGGATACTGAAATATGATTCTTCTTTATTTTTCTTGTAAAATGAACTTACGGTATCTTCAAATGCGTACCATTGGTCATACCGTAGATTGTCAATAACAAGAAGCAGAGTGCGAGAGTCTTTTAGTTCAGGTTTAACGAGTTCTTTAAATAAGGTGTGAGAAAGTACGGGGCCATCTCCGTTAAACCAACTTTGGTAGTTTCGCTCTACGAATTTTCCAAAATGATTGTTTGCTTCGGATTTTTGAGATTCAAGAATTTCAAACATACTACTGTCTTCAATATCTTCTAGTCTTAATTCCCAGTATATTAAGCGCTTGTATAGATCTACCCATTCTTCAACTGAATTCACCATAGATAAATCCATGGCAATTTTTCTAAATTCTTGTTGGTAGTTAGATGTTGTTTTTTCTGAAACTAAACGGGAATGGTCTAAATTTTTCTTTAGGGATAGTAGAATTTGATTAGGGTTTACCGGTTTAATAAGGTAATCGGCAATTTTGGAGCCAATAGCCTCTTCCATGATAAACTCTTCCTCGCTTTTGGTTATCATGACCACCGGAATAGATGAGTCTAGTACTTTTATTTCTGCCAGGGTTTCTAATCCTGATATGCCGGGCATATTCTCATCAAGGAAAATAATATCAACCCTAGATTGCTGTAATTCTTCTAGTGCCTCTTGCCCACTTTGGCAGGTAATAACATCATAGCCTTTACCTTGTAGAAAAATAATATGTGGTTTCAGTAGATCAATTTCATCGTCTACCCATAATATGCTGATTTTATTCATTTAATAGTAGTGTTACTTCGATTATAAAACGGTCTAAAATAACATTGAAAACTTAAAGAGTAGCCAAAATATTCATTTACCGAGTTTATTACTTTGTCTTTTACCTAACTTTACCCCGTGAACATTGCAAAGCAACCCTCATTTTGATAAACTCAAGAAAACTTAAAATTTTTAATGATCCAATTTACGGATTTATTACTATTCCGAATGGACTAATATTCGAGTTGATTAACCACTCGTATTTTCAACGTTTACGTAGAATATCTCAAATGGGGTTGTCATATTTGGTCTATCCTGGGGCGCATCACACTAGATTTCATCATGCATTAGGTTCAATGCATTTAATGCAAAAAGCTTTGCAAGTCCTGAAGTATAAGGGTGTGGAGATAAATGAGCAGGAAGAAGAGGGGTTGTGTATCGCCATTCTTTTGCACGATATTGGTCATGGGCCTTTCTCGCACGCTATGGAGCATAGTATTGTAGAGAGTACCGATCATGAGTATATTTCGTTGCAATTCATGGAGGCTTTGAACACTATCTTTAACGGAAGATTAACGCTTGCCATTTCAATTTTTAAAGGACAGTATGGCAAGCGGTTTTTAAATCAGTTAGTATCTAGTCAATTAGATATGGATCGCCTTGATTATTTAAAAAGGGATAGTTTCTATACGGGCGTTGCTGAAGGTAATATCAATTCAGAACGATTGATTACTATGCTTAATGTAGTTGATGGGAATCTGGTGGTTGAAGAAAAGGGAGTGTATTCTGTTGAAAAATTCCTAATGGCCAGAAGGTTTATGTACTGGCAGGTATATCTACATAAAACAGGAATTGTTGCTGAGCAGCTATTGATAAAAATTCTACAAAGGGCCAAGGAAATCATGAATGATGGTCAGGTTATAGTTTGTAGTGATGCACTCCGGTTTTTTATGGAGAACCGTATTGAGAAGCAAAATTTCAATCAGGAGATATTAACCATATTCTCAAAATTGGATGATGTAGATGTTTTGGCCGCTATAAAATTGTGGCAAGATCATCCGGATTTTATTTTGTCTAAACTTTGCGGGATGCTTATAAACCGCCGGTTTTTAAAAGTAAAACTTAAGAATAGTCCTATTGATAACGCAGTTTTTCAAAAACATAGAACGCGGGTTAAAGAAAAATATAAACTTAAGGATCACGAAACAGTATATTTTGTGTTTGAAGGTAAGATAGAGAACAAGGCGTATGATCGTCATCATCAGAACATCAATATATTAAAGAAGAATAAAAGATTAATTGATGTAGCAAAAGCTTCGGATCAATTTAATCTAAAAGCGTTATCAAAAACCGTTACAAAATATTATATCTGTTATCCCAAAGATTCTGTTTAACTATTTTTCTTACTTTTGTGCTCATGGTATTTACAGCAGGTCAAATTGCAGGTATTTTAGAAGGTGAACTACAAGGAAATCCAGAGGTTACCGTTCACAAATTGGCCAAGATAGAGGAGGGCGAGAAAGGTGCTTTGACTTTTTTGGCTAATCCTAAGTATACTTCCCACATCTATTCTACAAAGGCATCTATAACAATAGTTAATAAAGATTTTGTTCCTGAGCATGAGCTTGAGACTATTCTTATTAAGGTAGAAGATGCTTACGAAGCATTTTCAAAAATATTGGAATTCTATAATCAGGTAAAGAATAACAAGACAGGTATTGAGGAGCCCGTGTTTAAATCGGAAACGGTTACATATGGAGACAATTTTTATTTGGGGGCTTTTTCTTATCTAGGTAACAATGTTAGAATAGGAGATAATGTTAAAATTCATCCTAACGTGTATGTTGGAGACAACGTGTCCATTGGCAATAATGTAAGTATTTTTGCAGGAGCTAAAGTATATTCGGAAACCGTTATAGGAAATAATTGTGTCATTAATAGTGGGGTAGTTATTGGGGCGGACGGATTTGGTTTTAGCCCGGATAAAAATGGTGAATATCAAAAAGTTCCACAAACAGGTAATGTTATTCTTGAGGATAATGTAGACGTAGGAGCTGGAACTACAATAGATAGAGCTACTTTAGGTTCTACCATTTTGAGAAAAGGAGTAAAGTTGGATAATCAGATTCAGATTGCTCATAATGTTGAAATTGGGGAACACACCGTAATTGCGGCTCAAACGGGTATTGCAGGGTCTACCAAGATAGGGAGGCGATGTATGATTGGTGGACAAGTTGGTATTGTAGGCCATATTACTATTGGTGATAATGTAAAGATACAGGCACAGTCTGGTATTGGTCGTAACATAAAGAGTAATGAAGTGTTACAAGGCTCACCTGCTTTAAACTATGGTGATTACAATAAATCATACGTTTACTTTAAGAATTTACCGAAGATTTTAAATAGAATTGACGAACTGGAAAAAAACTACAGCGATCAATATAAGAATGAAACAGAGAACCATTAAAAAAGAGGTTATTCTAAAGGGCGTTGGTCTTCATACCGGAGCCGAAGTAACCATGAAATTTGTTCCCGCACCGGAAAACCACGGGTACGCATTTAAGAGAGTAGACCTAGAAGGAGAACCAATTATTGAGGCAGATGCCAATTATGTAATCAACACTCAGCGTGGAACCAACTTAGAGAAAAGAGGGGTAAAAATTCAAACCTCAGAGCATGTTTTGGCTGCTTTTGTAGGGATGGAAATAGACAATGTTCTTATTGAACTAGATGCTCCTGAACCACCAATTATGGATGGTTCCTCAAAATATTTTGTTGAGGCTTTAGAAACCGTTGGTGTTGTAGAGCAGAATGCAGAACGAGAAGAGTATATTGTAAAAGATGTTATTTCGTTTAGGGACGATGCAACGGGTAGCGAAATTACTGTAATTCCTTCTGAGCACTATCAGGTGACAACCATGGTAGATTTTGGCACTAAGGTTTTGGGAACGCAAAATGCCACGTTGGAGCGCTTGTCTGACTTTAAAGATGAAATATCGGAAGCTCGTACATTTAGTTTTCTTCATGAACTAGAAATGCTTTTGGAAAACGGACTCATTAAAGGAGGCGACCTTAATAATGCTATTGTATATGTAGATAAGGAGATTTCTGAAGAAACCATGAGAAAGTTAGAAAGTGCTTTCGATAAGAAAAAACTTTCTGTGAAGCCTAATGGTATTTTAGATAACCTTACTTTGCATCAGCCAAATGAGGCCGCACGTCATAAGTTATTGGATGTAATAGGAGATGTAGCTTTAGCAGGCACCCGTATTAAGGGTAAAATAATAGCCAATAAGCCAGGTCATTATGTGAATACACAGTTTGCGAAAAAACTGTCAAAAATTATAAAACTAGAGAAACGTAATAAAGTTCCTCAATACGATTTAAATCAACCACCTTTGATGGATATCCATCAGATTATGGAAGTGCTGCCTCATAGACCTCCATTTTTGTTGATAGATCGTATCTTAGAATTATCTGATACTCATGTAGTGGGAATGAAAAATGTAACAATGAATGAAAATTTCTTTGTTGGCCATTTCCCGGGAGCACCAGTTATGCCAGGGGTATTACAAGTTGAGGCAATGGCTCAAACAGGAGGAATCTTAGTTTTGAGTACAGTGCCAGACCCAGAAAATTATTTAACGTTCTTCATGAAAATGGATAATGTTAAGTTCAAACAAAAAGTACTTCCAGGTGATACGTTAACATTTCACTGTAGCCTTATTACGCCAATAAGAAGAGGTATTTGTCACATGCAAGCTTATGCTTACGCAAATAATAAGTTGGTATGTGAAGCAGAATTAATGGCGCAAATAGCTAAAAAGAAATAGAATGAATCAACCCCTTGCCTATATTCACCCGGGCGCAAAGATTGCTAAAAATGTTGTTGTAGAGCCTTTTACTACAATTCATAACAACGTAACGATTGGTGATGGCACTTGGATCGGTTCTAACGTGACCATAATGGAAGGTGCTCGTATCGGTAAAAATTGTAATATTTTTCCTGGTGCCGTAATTTCCGCTCCGCCGCAGGATTTAAAGTATAATGGAGAAGATACCATTGTAACTATTGGTAACAATACCACTATTCGTGAATGTGCTACTATTCATAAGGGTACTTCAGATAGAAATAAAACTGTTATTGGCGAGAATTGTTTGATTATGGCGTATTGCCATATTGCGCATGATTGTATTGTTGGAGACAACTGTATTTTTTCTAACAACTCTACGCTTGCAGGACATGTTACTATTGGAGACAACGTAATCCTAGCAGGTTTGGTGGCTGTGCATCAATTTGTATCAGTTGGTCAACATGCTTTTGTCACAGGTGGGTCGTTAGTCAGAAAAGATGTTCCTCCTTTTGTAAAAGCTGCGCGTGAGCCACTTTCATACGTTGGTATCAATTCGGTAGGTTTGCGTAGACGTGGTTTCCAATCAGAAAAGATTCGTGAAATACAGAACATCTATCGTATTCTTTACCAAAGACATTATAATAATTCACAAGCAACGCAAATTATAGAAGCTGAAATGGAAGCTACTCCTGAACGGGATGAGATTCTTCAATTTATTAGGGATTCCCAACGTGGAATTATGAAAGGATATTTCAGCAATAATTAATTTATAGATATTTAATGAACAAGCTTTAATCGTCAGAAAGAAGCATTCATTTAAAAAGGTATTCAACAAAACAGTAAACTAGAAATGGCATCAACATCAGATATTAGAAAAGGACTTTGTATTCGCTACAACAATGATATTTACAAAATTATTGAATTTTTACACGTAAAACCGGGTAAAGGTCCAGCCTTTGTGCGTACGAAGTTGAGAAGTGTTTCCACTGGAAAAGTATTGGACAATACATTTTCTGCCGGTCATAAAATAGAAGATGTCCGTGTTGAAACGCGTTCGTACCAGTTTTTGTATCCTGAAGGAGAAACTTTTCACTTTATGAATACAGATGATTATAACCAAATTACGCTTCAGGAAAGTTCGTTAGATTCTCCTGGTTTGTTAAAAGAAGGAGAGATTGTAAAAATTCTTTTTAATACGGAAGATAGTATGCCTTTATCAGTAGAGATGCCGGCTAGTGTTGTCTTGGAAGTTACTTATACAGAGCCTGGTGTAAAAGGAAATACAGCTACTAATGCAACAAAACCTGCGAAAGTAGAAACAGGGGCAGAGGTAAATGTTCCTTTGTTCATTAATGAAGGCGATAAAATTAAGGTAGAAACGGAAAAAGGAACATACATGGAACGTGTTAAGGAGTAAGTATTATTCTTAACTAATTTTAAAACACTTTTTCAAAAGTAATAACCGTTTATTCTGTTCCATTGAAATTTCCACAACCACAAGAGTTAAAGACTATTGCTGAATTGATCAAATGTGATTATGTTGGCGCTGATGATTTTCTGGTTTTGGGTATGAACGAGATTCATGTGGTTCAGAATGGTGATATTGTTTTTGTAGATCATCCCAAATATTATGATAAGGCATTGGCCTCAAAGGCAACCATTGTACTTATCAATAAAAAAGTAGATTGCCCTGAGGGAAAAGCACTTTTAATTTCAGACGACCCTTTCAGGGATTTTAATAAGCTTTCACTTCACTTTAAACCATTTGAAAGAGCAACGAGAACAGTTGCTGTTTCCGCTGATATAGGAGAGGGAACTATTATTCAACCTAATGCTTTTGTTGGAAATCATGTAAAAATTGGAAAGAACTGTTTGATTCATGCAAACGTCTGTTTATATGATAATTGCGTGATTGGAGATAACGTTATTATTCACTCAGGTTCTGTTCTAGGTGGAGATGCATTTTATTACAAAAACAGACCAGAAGGCTTTGATAAGCTTATTTCTTGTGGCCGTGTCGTAATTGAGAATAATGTTGAAATTGGCGCTCTTTGCACTATAGATAAAGGTGTTACTGGTGATACGACCATAAAAAAAGGTACAAAGTTAGATAATCAAGTGCATGTTGGGCATGACACCGTAATTGGTGAAAAGTGCTTGATAGCCTCGCAAACCGGCATTGCGGGTTGTGTAATTATTGAAGATGAAGTAACGCTATGGGGCCAAGTAGGAACCAATAGTGGAATTACAATAGGAAAGAAAGCGGTTATAATGGGGCAGACAGGAGTGACCAAATCTGTTGCGGGCGGCAAGAGTTATTTTGGTACGCCTATTGAAGAATCACGTGAAAAGCTGAAACAATTGGCTTATGTGAAGAAAATTCCGTCTATTCTTAAAAAATTAGAAGAATAATATGCAGTCTGAGTTCAGATTTCATTTGTAAACCTATATTTTTGTCACATTAAAATAAACTAGAGAGTATATGAGCGTTTTAGTCAATAAAGATTCCAAGATAATAGTTCAGGGCTTTACAGGTAGTGAAGGTACTTTTCACGCAGAGCAAATGATTGAGTACGGCACCAATGTTGTTGGTGGTGTAACTCCTGGTAAAGGAGGTCAAGAGCATTTGGGAAGACCTGTATTTAATACGGTTGAAGAAGCTGTTGAAAAGGTTGGTGCGGATACTACCATAATTTTCGTGCCGCCAGCATTTGCTGCTGATGCTATTATGGAAGCTGCCAGTGCAGGTATAAAAGTGATTATTACTATTACTGAAGGTATTCCTGTTGCCGATATGGTAAAAGCATCAAATTATATAGCGAATATGGACTGCCGTTTGGTAGGTCCTAACTGTCCAGGTGTAATCACTCCAGGAGAGGCTAAAGTAGGTATCATGCCTGGTTTTGTATTTAAAAAAGGAAATGTAGGTATCGTTTCTAAATCGGGTACTTTAACCTATGAAGCTGCGGATCAGGTAGTTCGTCAAGGTTTAGGTATTACTACAGCAATTGGTATTGGTGGTGATCCAATTATTGGGACAACAACAAAAGAAGCGGTTGAGCTTTTAATCAATGATCCGGAGACTGAGTGTGTTGTTATGATCGGTGAGATTGGTGGTCAATTAGAAGCGGATGCTGCTAAGTGGTATAAAGAAAGTGGAAGTAAAAAACCAGTTGTTGGTTTTATTGCTGGTGAAACTGCTCCTGCAGGTAGAACTATGGGCCACGCCGGAGCTATTGTTGGCGGAAGCGATGATACGGCTCAAGCTAAAAAGAAAATTATGAGAGACCACGGAATTCACGTGGTTGATTCTCCAGCTGAAATTGGCTTAAAAGTAAAAGAAGTTATGGGTTAATTCCCCTACGGATATATGAATCCCGTTTTCGACTTATCGGAAACGGGATTTTTTTATAGTCGTTTTATGAAACAAAACTTATATTTGAAGTAGAACAGAGCAAATCTATTTAGAACATGAAATTGTTAGAAGGAAAAAATGCGATTATTACTGGAGCCAGTAGAGGAATAGGAACAGGAATTGCACGAGTTTTTGCTGAAAATGGAGCCAATGTAGCTTTTACTTATAGCTCTAGTGAAGCTCCGGCATTGGAACTTGAGAAGGAGCTAACGGCATTAGGGGTAAAAGCCAAAGCGTATAAAAGTAATGCAGCGAGCTTTGAAGCAGCTGAAAAATTGGTGGCTGACGTTCTTGAGGATTTTGGAGGTGTAGACATCCTAATTAACAATGCGGGTATAACCAAGGATAACTTGCTTATGCGTATGTCAGAAGCTGATTTTGATAGCGTTATAGAGATAAACTTAAAGTCGGTTTTCAATATGACCAAAGCAGTTCAACGTACCATGTTGAAACAAAGAAAAGGTAGTATTGTAAACATGAGTAGTGTAGTTGGTGTTAAGGGTAATGCCGGACAGACCAATTATGCAGCTTCAAAAGCAGGTATGATCGGGTTTACAAAATCTGTAGCTTTGGAGTTAGGTTCTAGAAATATAAGGTGTAATGCCGTTGCACCAGGTTTTATTGAAACCGAAATGACCGGTAAACTAGACGAAAAAGTAGTACAAAGTTGGAGAGATGGTATTCCGCTTAAAAGAGGTGGTTCTCCAGAAGATATTGCAAATGCTTGTCTTTACTTTGCTTCAGACTTATCTGCCTATGTTACGGGGCAGGTACTGAACGTAGATGGCGGCATGCTTACATAAGGTATATATTCCCGGAAGGTGCGTTGATGCTTTTCCGGGTGGTATAGCTTTAAAAGAAACTTCCTTAATGAACACCCAAACGATTCTCTTTATAATCTTAGCCGCAATTGTTTCGCTGGCGTTGGTGTTATTTCAATATTTTTATAAAAATAAAAGAAAAGGTAGGCTTAGTGTAGCTTTAGCCTTTCTGCGTTTCGTTACTTTTTTCAGTGGGTTTCTTCTCCTTATAAACCCAAAATTCACCAAAAATAAATATATCACGGAGAAGGCCAATTTAATTGTTCTATCTGATAATTCTTCTTCTGTAGCGTCATACAAATCAACTATACAACAAGTAATAGAGGGTTTAGAGAAAAGTGATGAACTAAATAACCGATTTTCAATACAGGAATATAATTTTGGAGCTACATTAAAAGATAATGACAGCTTAGATTTTGAAGAGAAAAACACTAATATTTCAAAAGCCCTATCGGTATTAAAAGAAGTGTATTCCGCTACGAATTCTGCTATTGTCTTAATTACAGATGGTAATCAGACTATAGGAAGGGATTATGATTTTCAAAATGAACAACAGCAATTTCCTGTTTATCCCATTGCGGTGGGAGATACCACACGTTATGAAGATGTGGCTATTTCTCAGGTAAATACAAATAGGTATGCTTTTCTCAAGAATAAATACCCAATAGAGATTTATGTTTCTTATACGGGAAACGAAAAGATAAATGTTCCCGTACAAGTTTCGCTAAATGGTAAGACGGTGTTTAAACAAAATGTTTCATTCTCCAAAACCAATACTAGTGAGGTAATAAATACCTTATTGAATGCAACTTCTATAGGAGTTAAAAATCTTCAAATTTCTGTTGGGGAGCTTAAAAATGAACGAAACGCAGCTAACAATAAAAGAACCGTAGTTGTAGAGGTTATAGATGAAAAAACAAATATAGCCTTGGTTTCTAGTTTGTTGCATCCGGATATAGGGGCGATAAAGAAATCAATAGAAAGTAATGGTCAGCGTTCGGTAACGATTATGAAACCCAATGCGGGAGCCAAGGAATTGGAAGAGGTAGACCTTTTTATTTTATACCAACCTAACGCTTCATTCAAAAATTTGATTGCCTATATAGAGAAAAAACAGGCAAATACGTTTACAATTACCGGTCCTCACACGGATTGGAATTTCTTGAACAGATCGCAAAAAGCATTTACAAAAAATAGCTACAATCAAGAGGAAGAGGTTTTTGCCGTTTTAAATTCGGGTTTCGGTCTTTTTAGTAGTGGAGAATTTACTGTAGATGATTTTCCTCCACTTCAAAGTAGTTTAGGAGATATCATTTTGCATGATCAGAATGATGTTTTGTTGACACAGCGAATAAAGGGTGTTGATTTAAATCAGCCTTTATTAGCTGTGTTCGAAGGAAGCGATAAAAGAGATGCAGTGTTATTTGGGGAGAATATCTGGAAATGGCGCGTGCATACCTATAGAAATACACAGAATTTTAAAAAATTTGATGACCTCGTAGGAAAGGTTGTGTTGTACCTAGCTACCAATAAATCTAAACAAAGACTAACCTTAGATTATGAAAATATCTACGCAGGGAGTAACGAAGCAAGAATTTCAGCGACTTATTTTGACAAAGCGTTCGTTTTTGATGAAAATGCTCAAATAACATTGAAATTAAAAAAATCAAAAACAAATGCAGTTATTGAGATGCCTATGTTGTTGAAAGGTAATTACTATGAGGCGGACTTAAGTAATTTAGAAGCTGGGACCTATGATTTTTCTGCAACCGTAGAAAAAGACAATTTATCCAAATCAGGAAGTTTTACTATTTTGGATTTTGATGTCGAAAAACAGTTTTTAGCTACGAATGATGATAAGCTAAATCGCCTAGCGGAAAATACTGGTGGACGCTTGTTTTATCCCAATCAGAACACGGATTTAATTCAGGTACTTTCAAATGATAATCGCTATTTGCCTACCCAGAAAAACAAGCAAAATGTCGTATCTTTGATAGATTTCAGGCTATTGTTGGGGCTAATGGTTATTGCCCTTGCAGCGGAATGGTTTTTAAGAAAATATAACGGATTAATATAAATTAAAATAAATGGACAAATTACCCAAAATTGCATTACCAGTAATATTCGCTTTTATAGTGGTTATCATCTTAATTTCAAAATCTGCGGTCACCATAGGGTCCGGTGAGGCAGGTGTGCTGTACAAAACTTTTGGAGGTGGTGTGGTAACTGATGAATCACCATTAGGTGAAGGTTTTCATATTGTTGCGCCCTGGAACAAGGTTTTTGTTTATGAAGTAAGACAGCAAGAAGTACTTGAGAAAATGAACGTTTTATCAAGTAATGGTTTGGATATTAAATTGGAGGCATCGGCTTGGTTTGAGCCGATACGTGGTGATTTAGGAAAGTTACATCAAGAAAAAGGAGAGGCATATGTGCAAAGAGTTTTGTTACCAACTATTAGGTCGGCCGCTCGTTCAGTTGTTGGACGTTATACTCCAGAACAATTGTATTCAAGTAAGAGAGATGCAATTCAGCAAGAAATTTTTGATGAGACTCAAAAAATTGTGTCGGGGCAGTATATTCAATTGAACGAAATATTGGTTAGGGATGTTACTTTGCCACCAACTATCAAAGACGCTATTGAGCGTAAATTGAAACAAGAACAAGAATCTTTAGAATATGAATTTAGGCTGGTTACTGCTAAAAAGGAAGCGGAGAAAGTAACGATAGAAGCTCAGGGTAAAGCCGATGCGAATAAAATCTTAAGCGCATCACTTACAGATAAGATTTTGCAAGATAAAGGTATTGATGCAACTTTGAAGTTAGCGCAATCCGCAAATGCCAAAGTTGTGGTAGTAGGTAGTGGAGAATCTGGTTTACCTCTAATCTTAGGAAATAACTAATCTGTTTTAGTTAAAAGGAGTTGTAGAGTTTTTGTTTATTTTACAACTATTCTTTTGAGAAATGAAAAATAGATTTTACATTTACTGCATAATGAAGAATAGAACTACACATCATCATTTCCATATTCACGCTCAGGCGAGGTAGGAATGTATTGTAGTAGTACAACATATTTAAAAACCCGTTTGAGCAATCAAGCGGGTTTTACTTTTAGAGCTCTTTTGATTGCTTGAATATAACCAAAGAAGAAAATGACAAAAATTAGAATTGCTATTCAGAAATCGGGAAGATTAAATGAGGACTCCCTTCAAATCTTAAAGGATTGTGGAATTTCTATTGATAATGGAAAGGACCAACTCAAAGCATCTTCTAGAAACTTTCCAATGGAGGTTTTCTATCTTAGAAATGGAGATATACCGCAATATTTAAGAGATGGTGTGGTAGATATTGCAATTATAGGAGAGAATGTTTTAATTGAAAAAGGAGAAGATATTTCAATTGCAGAAAAACTTGGCTTTTCTAAGTGTAAAGTTTCTCTAGCGGTACCTAAATCTTTCAAATACAATTCTGTAAAGGATTTTGAAGGTAAGCGAATAGCAACTTCATACCCAAATACAGTAATTAATTACCTAAAAGATAAAGGCGTAAATGCCGATTTACATATTATCAGTGGTTCTGTTGAGATTGCTCCAAATATTGGTTTAGCAGATGCTATTTGTGATATTGTTTCTAGTGGTAGCACGTTGTTTAAGAACAATTTAAAGGAAGTTGAAGTAATGCTCACTAGTGAAGCTGTGTTAGCAGTTTCACCAAAAATTTCTGAGGAAAGAAGAGAGCTACTAAAGAAATTACAGTTTCGTATTCAATCTGTATTACGAGCCAGAGGTTCTAAATACGTATTGTTGAATGCTCCCAATGACAAACTTGATATGGTATTGAAGTTGTTGCCAGGAATGAGAAGTCCTACTGTTTTGCCATTGGCAGAAGAAGGTTGGAGCTCTGTTCACACGGTAATCAACAAAGACAAATTCTGGGATGTTATAGATGAGCTCAAACAAGCTGGTGCAGAAGGTATTTTGGTTTGTCCTATTGAGAAAATGGTACTTTAATTTTCAGTGATGGAGGGTGAATTGATACTGGAACTGATTCCTTATGAAAAAATGGAGTCGATTCTACCTTTGGTCTATGATTTAAATGAAGGTAAGCTTTCAGAAGAGGTATTGAAAACCCGGTTGGAATCAATGAAGGCTATGGGCGGTTATGTATGTCTCGGGGTATATGATAATGAAAACCTAATTGCTTGTTGTGGTGTTTGGTTTTTACATAAGCTATATAAAGGCAAGCATATAGAATTGGATAATGTGTTTGTAAATGTGGAATACAGAAGTAGAGGCGTAGGTAAGCTCATGATGGATTGGCTCGTAGCCTATGGAAAAAGTAAAAATTGTAATAGTCTTGAACTTAATGCTTATGTAGCGAATCAAAAAGGAGTCAAGTTTTGGGAACGTCATGGTTTTGAACCATTGGGTTATCACATGATTAAGAACTTAGAGTAAAAAAAATGAACAAAATTTATAATCCTGATAAGGGGGAGTGGAGCAGTGTTTTAATGCGTCCCACACAGACCGTGGCGGACATTGAACAAACGGTAGAAGGTATTTTTCAAGAGGTTCAAGAAAATGGTGATGCTACTTTAAAGAAGTATACTGAGCAATTTGATGGTGTTTCACTTGAAAACTTAATAGTATCTGAGCAAGAAATTGAAGAGGCAAGCAACTTGGTTTCTCCGGAACTGAAGGATGCCATTCAATTAGCGAAAAATAATATCGAGGTTTTTCATAAAGCGCAGAAAACGGAGAAAGTTACTGTGGAAACCACGAATGGTGTTCAATGCTGGCAAGAAAAAAGACCAATACAAAAAGTGGGGCTTTACATTCCTGGTGGTACGGCACCTTTGTTTTCAACCATTTTAATGCTTGCTGTGCCCGCTACCATTGCAGGTTGTGAAGAATTGGTATTGTGTTCGCCTCCAAATAAAGAAGGTAAAATCAATTCTGCTATTTTGTATACCGCAAATTTATGTGGTGTTAAAAAGATTTTTAAGGTTGGTGGCATTCAGGCTATTGCTTCCATGACTTTCGGTACGAAAACCATTCCAGCAGTTTACAAGATTTTTGGACCTGGCAACCAGTTTGTAACGGTGGCCAAACAGATAGCAACTAAATATGGTATTTCAATAGATATGCCAGCTGGCCCTAGTGAGTTATTAGTACTTGCTGATGATTCGGCTAATGCCGCTTTTGTAGCTTCGGATTTATTAAGTCAAGCGGAACATGGTGTTGATAGTCAGGTGATTTTGGTTTCCACATCTAAAGCTATGATTGATGCAGTGGAGATAGAAGTTGAAAAACAGCTCCCGGAACTACCTAGAAAAGAAATTGCGGAGAAGGCCATTGCCAATAGTAAGTTGATTTATGTTGATAATGATCAAACGGCAAATGATTTAATCAACGCTTACGGACCAGAGCATTACATCGTTTGCGTGAAAAACGAAGCATTTTTCGTGAACAATATTAAAAATGCCGGATCGGTATTCATAGGTAATTATACGCCTGAAAGTGCAGGTGACTATGCTTCAGGTACGAATCATACTCTACCTACCAATGGCTATGCAAAGCAGTATAGCGGTGTAAATTTGGATAGTTTTATGAAGAGTATGACGTTTCAGAAAATCAGTGAAACAGGTATACAGGAAATTGGCAATGCCATTGAAATTATGGCGGAAGCCGAAGGACTTCAAGCACACAAGAACGCGGTAACGCTAAGACTCAATAGCTTAAAGAATGACTAAAGAATTCAATATACAAAACCTGATAAGGGAAAATGTAAAAGGCTTGAGTCCGTACAGCTCCGCTCGGGATGAATACGTTTCCGACGGCTCGGAAATGGTATTTTTAGATGCGAATGAAAATCCGTACGAAAATGGAGTGAACCGATATCCAGACCCGCAACAAAGAGGTTTAAAGGCGGTTTTAGCAGAACAGAAAGATATTTCAGTGGAAAATATTCTTTTAGGTAATGGAAGTGACGAAGTACTAGATTTAATATTCAGGACCTTCTGTGAACCGAAAGTTGACAATATTATTTCCTTGCCTCCAACATACGGCATGTACAAAGTGCTTTCGGGCATTAATATGGTGGAAAATAGAGAAGTGCTTCTAACCGAAGATTTTCAGCCAGATGTTGAAGCGATTTTAAAAGCTGTGGATGAGCATTCAAAACTCTTGTTTTTGTGTTCGCCTAATAATCCTACCGGAAATATTTTTAGTGAAGAAAGTATGATGAGGTTGTTGAATAAGTTCAATGGTTTGGTGGTTATTGATGAGGCCTATATAGATTTTGCAGAAAGCGAAAGCTGGGTCTCCAGATTGTCTGATTTTCCAAATTTGGTCGTAACTCAAACGCTTTCCAAAGCTTACGGAATGGCGGGGATTCGGTTGGGTATTTGTATTGCATCCAAAGAAGTAATAGCGGCACTCAATAAAATCAAACCACCGTATAACGTCAATGAACTCACGCAGCAAAAGGCTTTAAAACGGGTTCTTGATGTACAGTCTGTAAAAGAGGAAATCTCTAATATATTGAATGAAAGAGAGCGTCTACTTAAAGTACTGCGTGAAGTTTCGTTTGTAGAGAGTATATATACCTCAGACGCCAATTTTGTGTTAGCCAAAGTGGATGATGCTACCAATAGATACAATCAATTATTGGCAGAAGGAATTGTAGTGCGCAACCGAACAACACAGCCCCTTTGTAAGAACACCTTGCGTTTTACGGTGGGTACAACAGAAGAGAATAAAAAATTAATAGAAGTACTAAATAAGCTAACCTAAAACAGAAGCTTAACAGACCAATACTATGGCAAAGAAAGTTTTATTTATAGATAGAGACGGTACCATAATCAAAGAAACTGTTGACGAGCAAATCGATGCTTTCGATAAAATGGTCTTTTATCCAAAAGCATTTATGTTTTTGGGGAAAATAGCCAAAGAACTGGATTACGAGTTGGTTATGATTACCAATCAAGACGGATTAGGTACGGACGTTTTTCCTGAAGATACATTTTGGCCCGTCCATAATTTTATTTTGAAGTCTTTTGAGAATGAAGGCGTTGTTTTTGACAAGGTTTTTCTAGACCGTACGTTTCCCCATGAAAATGCAAATACCAGAAAACCAGGTACAGGTTTGTTGACTGAATATTTTTCGGAGGAGTATGATTTAAAAAATTCGTTCGTAATCGGTGACCGCTTAACGGACATTGAATTAGCAAAAAATCTAGGTTCAAAAGGCATCTTTATTAACGATGAAACCAATTTGGGTACTGGAGAAATCACAGTAAAAAGAGGCGAGTTGGATTCCGTTATCGCTTTAGAAAGCAACGACTGGGAGAAAATCTATGAATTTCTAAAGTTGGAGAACAGAGTGTCGGAAACGCACAGAAAAACCAATGAAACGGATATATACATCAACCTAAACCTAGACGGGACGGGCAAAAGCAATATCAAAACAGGACTGTCTTTCTTTGACCATATGCTAGATCAATTGGCTCGCCATGGACAAATGGATTTGGAGATAAAAGTAGATGGTGATCTAGAAGTAGACGAGCACCATACTATCGAAGATACAGCTATTGCTTTAGGGGAGGTGTTTCACACGGCACTAGGTTCTAAAATGGGGATTGAACGCTACGGTTTCTGCCTTCCTATGGACGACTGTTTGGCACAAGTGGCCATAGATTTTGGTGGTCGTAATTGGTTGGTTTGGGATGCGGAGTTCAATCGGGAGATGGTCGGAGATATGCCAACGGAAATGTTCTATCATTTCTTTAAATCTTTTACAGATGGTGCCAAAGCCAACCTAAATGTAAAAGCGGAAGGTCAAAACGAACATCACAAGATAGAAGCCATATTCAAGGCTTTCGCAAAGGCAATTAAAATGGCCGTGAAACGTGATGTAGAAAAAATGGTACTGCCAAGTACAAAGGGAATGCTTTAAATAGTAGTGAGTATTGAGTACAAAGTATTAAGATTTTAAAATTTGCTTTGTACTCATTACTTGATACTCAATACTAAATAAATGAAAATAGTTATTATAAATTACGGCGCAGGGAATATTCAGAGTATCAAATTCGCTATCAAGCGATTGGGGTACGATGCCGTTTTGAGTAGTGATGCAGAAGAAATTAAAGCTGCGGACAAGGTTATTTTTCCAGGTGTAGGTGAGGCAAGTAGTGCCATGAAAATGCTTTTGAACAGCGGGCTGGACAAAATTATACCTACGCTAAAACAACCCGTACTGGGTATTTGTTTGGGAATGCAGCTTATGTGTCACTCTTCCGAAGAAGGAAACACAGAAGGTCTTGGTATTTTTGATGTGGACGTAGTCAAATTCAACAATGAGGTTAAAGTCCCACAAATTGGATGGAACCAGATAGCGAATTTAAAATCGGACTTGTTCAATGGCATAGCCGATAAAGAGCATATTTATTTGGTACACAGTTTTTATGCACCATTGTGCAAAGAAACCATCGCGGAATCTGAATACGGACTAAAATACAGCGCAGCTTTGGCGAAAGACAATTTTTATGGCACCCAATTCCACCCTGAGAAAAGTAGTGACGTAGGAGAGAAGATTCTTGGGAATTTTTTGAAGAATATATAGCGGAATTAGTACTGAGAAATGAATATTGGATTTGAAACTTTTACGGTAACACTGATTTTTTTAACTTCTACTAACTACTAACTAATGAGAATAATACCCGCAATAGATATCATAGATGGTAAATGCGTTCGCCTTTCAAAAGGGGACTATGATACTAAAAAAATATACAATGAGAACCCGTTAGAGGTAGCGAAGGAGTTTGAAGCGCATGGTATTCAATATTTGCATTTGGTGGATTTGGATGGCGCTAAGAGCAAACATATCGTAAATCATAAGATTTTAGAGCAAATTGCTTGTGGCACTACGTTGAACATTGATTTCGGCGGCGGATTGAAAACGGATGATGATCTAAGAATAGCTTTTGAAAGCGGAGCTAACCAAATTACTGGTGGAAGTATTGCGGTAAAAGATAAGGAGACGTTTTCCAGCTGGATTCAAACTTACGGTGCCGAGAAAATTATTTTAGGTGCGGATGCCAAAGATGAAAAAGTAGCCGTTTCGGGTTGGCAGGAGGAATCTACTGAAGAATTGATTCCGTTTATTTCATCATATCAAGAAAAAGGAATTGCCTATGTCATCTGTACCGATATTTCTAAAGACGGCATGCTAGAAGGACCTTCATTCGATTTATATAAAAAGATTTTAGAGCAGTGCAAAGTTGATATGAAGGGAGTTGAGGGAAAGGTAACCCAGCGACTAAAATTGATTGCCAGCGGTGGTATTTCAACCTTTGATGAATTGCCTAAACTTGCAGAAATGGGCTGTGAAGGCACAATAATCGGAAAAGCCATCTATGAAAATAGAATTAGCTTAAAACAGCTAGAGGATTTTATATTGGAAATGGGAGGGCGATAAGTAATTTAAGCAATAAAGAACATTGTAATATGCTAGCAAAGAGAATAATACCCTGTTTGGATATAAAGGATGGAAGAACGGTAAAAGGTGTAAATTTTGTTGATTTACGTGATGCGGGGGACCCAGTGGAATTGGCTGAAATTTATAGTAAGGAAGGAGCGGACGAGCTGGTTTTTCTAGATATTTCGGCAACGGAACAGAAGCGAAAAACTTTAGCGGAGCTAGTTTACCACGTAGCGGAAAAAGTAAGTATTCCGTTTACGGTAGGAGGGGGAATTTCGTCTGTGGAAGACGTTGATGTTCTGTTGCAAAACGGAGCGGATAAGGTTTCCATTAATTCATCCGCAGTAAAGAATCCACAGTTAATAAACGATTTGGTGGCCAAATTCGGTTCGCAGTGTATTGTGGTAGCCATAGATGCCAAACAGATAGATGGAGAGTGGATCGTTCATTTGGTAGGAGGTAAAGTGCCTACGGAACGTAAACTGTTTGAATGGGCCAAAGAAGTAGAAGAACGTGGTGCAGGAGAAATTCTTTTTACCTCAATGGATCATGATGGTACTAAAGATGGTTTTGCCAATGAAGCGCTGAGCAAACTAAGCACGGAATTGAACATTCCCATAATTGCATCGGGTGGTGCAGGAAATATGCAACATTTTACGGATACCTTTGTTGATGGAAAAGCCGATGCAGCGCTTGCAGCCAGTGTTTTTCATTTTAAAGAAATTGGTATTAAAGATTTGAAAGAAGAGTTAAAAGATAAAGGAATTCCCGTACGATTATAAGTTCGATTTGGACTCTAACCGATAAATAAGAGATAATGAAAAAAATAGGTCTAATAGGAGGCATCACTTGGCAATCAACACAGTTGTATTATCAGTTGTTGAACACAAAAGTAGCTGAAACTTTAGGAGGTTCTAGTTCCTGTGAGTGTCTTATTGAGTCTGTTAACTTTGCAGAGATTTCGGAAAAACAGGGCAAAGGAGATTGGGATTCCTTGCATGAGAAGATGGCGGACATTGCCTTGCGTTTACAAAATGCCGGTGCGGAAGTTATTCTCATTTGTGCGAACACCATGCATTTAAGTGTTCCCGCAATCGAAGAAAAAATAGATGTTCCCGTATTGCATATAGCGGAGGTTGCCGGAGAGGCGGTTAAAGCCAAAGGATGCCAAAAAATATTGTTGTTGGGTACGAAGTATACTATGGAGTTGGATTTCTATAAGGACATCCTTAAAAATCAGTTTCAAATAGAGGTATTGATTCCTTCTAAAGAAGATAGAGAGGTGGTTCATGACGTAATATATCATGAACTTTCCAAAGGAATCATTAATGAAGAATCAAAAAATAAATATTTAGATATCATTAGCAAGGCTGAAAAAGAAGGTGCGCAAGGTGTTATTTTGGGTTGTACCGAAATTCCGTTGCTCATTCAACAAAAAGATTGCAGTATAGCGGTAATAGATACAACAAAGGAACACGCTTACGCCGCAGTTAAATTCGCACTTGCTTAAAATAAAAAATAATGAAAATAGATTTCAATAAAAACGGAGACGGACTCGTGCCGGCAATTATTCAGGACGCAGTTACAAAAAACGTTTTGATGTTGGGGTACATGAACCAAGAGGCTTTTGACAAAACTGAAGAGACCAAAAAAGTAACGTTTTATAGTCGCACCAAAAAAAGATTGTGGACCAAAGGCGAGGAGAGCGGAAACTTCTTGGAGCTGATAGATATTAAAAACGATTGTGACAATGATACACTTCTAGTTTTTGTAAAACCCGTAGGTCCTACTTGTCATAAAGGAACCGGTACTTGTTGGAACGAAGAGAACAACCCTAATTTCGGTTTCTTTTCGCAACTGGAAGATGTCATCAAGCAGCGCCGTGAAGCTTCGGATTCTAGTAAATCATATGTTGCCTCTTTATTTGAAAAGGGCATAAACAAAATAGCCCAAAAGGTTGGGGAGGAAGCCGTGGAAACGGTAATAGAGGCCATGGATGATAACGATGACCTCTTTTTATATGAAAGTGCCGATTTACTTTTTCATTACCTAATGTTGCTTCAGGCAAAAGGATTCACCTTAAAAGATATAGAAGCGGAACTAGTAAAACGACATAAATAGTCGTTTTACTAGTTCCTATTTTTTAGCTGTGAAGCTCCTTTTATCCGTTCATGATTGATAACTGCAGTACCCTTGTAGTTTAGCGTGCTCGCTCCCGTTGCCTCTACATCTATTGATTCCGTGGCAGTAAGGAAAGCTTCACTGGCTCCTGAAAGATCAATGTTCAAACGCTCTATTTGTAAATCGTAATTTCTAAAGTCACTGCTTCCGGAAAGGTTGGCATGTACGGATTTTACTTCCCCGTAAATATCGGCTTCAGATGCACCGTTAAGGTCAACATTAAGATAATCTGCAAAGACTTCACCGGTAAGGTCAGACGCTCCGGAAAGCTCAATTTTGCCACGTTCGGTATTCCAAGGACTTTCTAAGGTTACGCTTGCTGCTCCAGAGAGGTCAAATTCAGAAATGTCTTTGGTGGTTATAAAAGCCTTTAATGTAGGATTGCCACTTACTGTTGTGTATCTTTTAAGTTTGATGATAACTTCGTTTCCTTCTCGTGCAACAACAATACGGTCTTGTAAATTGTCATTCGCTTCAATTTGGATTTCCTCTTTATTATCTGAAAAGGTAACGTAGACATCAAAAGCATTGGAAACTTTTAGTCCGTCATAATCTGAAATGGTTAAATCTTTAGTGGTGATTTCGTCCGAAGCTCGTATATGGTCATAGTCACAAGAGGTAAGAATTCCACATGCCAGGGCCATGGCGATAAAAATCGTTTTTGTTTTCATTTTGATTGTTTTTAAGCTTGCCCTAAGGGAAAGCAGATTGATGAATTGTGGTGTTTTAGACGTTTACTAAACGCTCCTGAAGCTTAACTACAGGAATCCACTGAAAGTTAATGGGTGACCATTCTTCTTTAGTTGAGGAACTACCGGTACAATTGTTTCTAAGAAATACTTGGTTGTTTTCACTGAATACATGTTGTGTTTCTATAACATCGTGACAACGCGAACATATTTTTTCGTTTGTTGCTTTCATTGTACGTTCTTTTTGTATCTATTACGACCCATATTAAAAATACCCACTTTAACTCCTATTCCGACTGAGAAGCCATTAATACGAGTAGTTCGTGTTGGAGGAAGTTCTATTCTACTAGAAAAACGATATTTGACACCTGCTTCTAATTGCAGATAGCGCGATACATTAAAAAGAGCGCTGATTCCGGGTTCTGCTACAAAAACTACATCAAAATCATCTTCGGTAAGTTCTTCGTCATAATTATCCTCATCGTGAAAACGATTATCGATATAACCAACACCACCGGCACCTAGTAAAAGTGGAAAAGAAAGATTAACACGTCTTTTACTGAAAAAAATAGGCTCTAGATGTAAACCACCGTAGGCACCAATTAGGTCTTCATAACGTGCTAGACTATTGTTATAAATGTCTTGTTCCGAATATAAAAAATTGCCTGCAAAGCCTATTTCAAATTGACGATTTGCTACGTAGGCCACTTTAAGTCCGCCCATAAATGCGTTTTGATCGTCAATTTCACCAACGCCCATGGTAAGGCCCAGGTATACGCCATGCACAACATTGTTACGGTCGTTAAATTCTAAGTATTCTTCCGTTTCATTTTGGGCAAAACTAAAGAAGGTAGTCCCCAAACATATTACAAGAAGACTCGTTTTAAAAGATTTCATCACTGTTCGTTTTTCGATTGATTACCTAATAGACAGCCTAAGGCACAAAAAGTTGCACCAAAAACGAATTATTTTCAAAAAAAAATGAATTTTTCCTTGTAATAGGAATTGTGAGTAGTGAAAAGGATACTTAATTTAATGGAGGTTTACTATTGTCAGCGCCCCATTTATCCAGACTTTCTAAGATGTCTTTGAGTGATTTTCCTTTTTCTGTTAAACCGTATTCAACTTTTGGAGGAACCACGGGAAATACCTCTCTGATGACCAGTCCGTCTTTTTCTAGTTCACGTACAGTTTGAGTAAACATTTTATTTGATATTCCTGGAATTTTCTTCTGTAAAACGCCAGAACGTAATTGCCTATCAAGGAGATGAAAAAGAACAATTGGTTTCCACTTGGTACCGATTAAATTCATGGTGTGATCTAAAGGGCAGTAATTTTCGTTATTCATTTTAGGTACAAACTGTTGATAATTAGTAATTTACTCTTTTTGGTAACTATGTCACTTTTGGGTAAGTTATTGTCTGTAAGTCAAATATAGGTTTGTTTTGTAGTGTAAAACTAAAAATATGAACACAAATAAAGAGTATCCAAAATCATTTTCACATATTGGTATTACGGTTCCCAAATTAGAAGAAGCCGTTACATTTTATTCCGAAGTAATGGGGTGGTATGTGATAATGGCTCCATCAAAAGTTAAAAAAGAAAAAGAAACAGCCATTGGCCAGATGTGTATTGATGTTTTTGGTGAAGACTGGGAAGAATTTGAAATTGCCCACATGTCCACTTCCGATGGTATTGGAATTGAATTATTTTCATTTCCACAGGGGGGTAAAGAGGCACCAGATTTTAATCCGTTCAATACGGGACTATTCCATTTTTGCATACAAGACCCAAACATTGAAGATTTGGTTGATAAAATTGTAGCGCATGGCGGAAAGCACCGTATGCCTATAAGGTCTTATTATCCTAATGAAAAGCCCTATAGAATGTGTTATGTAGAAGACCCTTTCGGAATTGTTTTTGAAATCTATTCGCACAGTTATGAGTTGACGTATTCTTCCGGGGCATATACGGAGTAATTGAAACAAAATTTAAAATGAAAGCGACCAATACTCAAAAGAGTGTTGGTCGCTTTTTTATACTTTAAAAATTTCTCAAAAGTTAACTTCTCAATACTCAATACCCACAGCTACATCACTACCCACTACATCTAAAGCTCCTTCAACAAAACCACACCTTTTTTACCGGTAATAGAAATACGCCCCTGTGCATTTTTACCATAAACTGCTTTTATTTCCCGTAGTTTATCGCCTTTATCCAATATCTTGGAGTCTACGTCATGAAAGGATTTGGGTAAGCGCACCAGCCCTTCGGCGAGTACTGCTGTAAATTCATGAGGAAAATCGGAGATATTTAAGCTAACCTCAGAAGATTCTTGCTCTATTGCAATAATGGCATTGGGGTCCACTATTTTTTCCACTCTAAAATCTGATATTTTTAGAACTAAATCTATATCCTTGGCTAACCTTCTTAATTGAATAGTACTAAACTTGAGCATCCCGTAAAAAGTGCCTATTTCTTCTAAGTCTACTTCATCTTTGTTGGAATAGAACTCTAAGGAACCAACGGTATGCATGTCAATTTCACAGCCCGCACTATTCAATCGCATGGTCTTGGAATTGTTCATGTTAAGTCCGCCATTCTTTAGGTCTAGGTTGGCATAACTAATGTTTTTGGCTCTAAGCTTGCCATATTTTATACTAATATCGGCTTTGTTCAAGTCGTCATTTATCCACATATCACCATGCTGAACATCAGCCTTTAAAATACCCAGCCAATCTTCAATAAAAACATCACCGAACTTATTGATGATTTCCAATTCGGCCTTTTCGGGCATAAACACTTTGTAATCTATTTGAACATTGCTTCGGTCAAAATCAAACGGATTTGCCTTTTCAAAAAGGTTGGAAAAGAAGCCGTCATTATTCTCGCCAATTTCATAACTAACAGAAATAAAATCGTCACTATGCCTTAGAACGGGGTGTATGCGATCTAGAAGTTCTTGTGCATTATCGTGTTTTTTATGTGTAACGGTAATGTTTACGGTAATAGAAACCTCGTCTTTTGTCCACCCATAAATATTGATATTACCATATTTATTGTCTAAATGAATTTCTCCTGCATTGGTAAACCCGTAAGTCTTGGTTACCTTTTTAGACACTTTTTCCTGCGCCATGACCGGAAGGCCAAAGACCATCACCGCAGCGAAAAGGAGCAGTTTTTTATAAAGTATATCCATAATCGTCATCTTTTAATTTTGATTCGTTTAGCTGGTGCAATAGGTTCTCTATGAGTTCTATTCGCTTTCTATAATTAGAAACAATAGCCTCCAGTACTAGTTCGTTATCCAGGTTGTTCCTCATTTCTAACTTTAATTGTTCATACTCGGCATCCAGTTCATCCATAAAGGATAAAAACTCTTCTTTATCGGCCTCTGATAGTTCATCGTTATTCTTCACCAATTGAACCTGGTAGGACACCAAACCTTTGTAATGCATATCTATATCTTGTAGTTCCTTGGACACAAAGCTATTCTCGGTACTGGAATCATCAAGAAAAGAAACACCGATGAGACCGGAAATCCCCAAAATTATTAGGACGCTAGCGGCAATGCGGATCATAGGAGATTTCCAAAGTGGAACTACCTTTGGCTTCGCCGGTTCTAGCTGGGGCTCTATATTTGCCCACATTTTGCCTCGGTCTGCTTTATGGTCGTCAAACAGCGCCTTGTTCTCCCGGATGTGTTTTTCAAAATTGTCCATTATAATGTGTTTATAATTTCAACTAGTTTCTTTTTGGCCCTGTGGTATTGTGATTTTGAGGTGGATGTGGAAATACCCAGTACCTCACTTATTTCGTTGTGGTCATAACCTTCCAGTAAATACAGGTTAATTATTTGTTTATAGCCCAGGGGGAGCTTTTCAATTCCTGTTTTTACTTTTAAAATATCTACGGGATCTACTTTTTCATGTGCCTCGTCTTCCGTTAGGTGGTATTCATGATCGTCCATTGTGGCAAGCGGTAAACGCTTAACTTTTAAATGGTTGATGCTCTTATTGATTACAATCCGCTTTAGCCATGCCCCGAATGTAGACTCATACTTAAAGTTGTGCAGATTTTTAAAGGCATCTACAAAACTGTCCTGAACAATGTCTTCTGCATCCTCTTTGATTCCCAGAAATCGCATCCCAATATTGTACATAGCATCTACGTAGAGTTCATACAGTTGGTACTGTGAACTTCTATCGCCGGTCTTGCTGCTTTCAACAAGAGATTTATGCCTAAAACGAATATCGGTTTCCAATTAATTTAAGAGGGTTGATTATACTCTATAATTACATTTCACTAACAAAGACAAGCAAAAGTTGGGAGGGTTGCATTTGGTGTGAAATATTTTAAGACTAAGATATAAATATATAGTAGTTCTTTACTTTTACCGTAGATAAGCCTTACAACGTATTTTTTTTAGATAAAAAACTAAACATATGCAACCTTCTCAAAGTTTAGTTGTCAATAAGGGTGTTCATAAATCAAAACGAAAAAGTAAAATGATAAAAATTGAAAAGCACAAGGTTTGGCTGCGGCAATCAAAAGCCGTCTTAAGTCTACTATTATTACTTGTAAGTACGTGTGGTATAGCACAAGAAAATTATACTGTTAGTGGTAAGATAAGTGACAAAGAAGATGGTGAGACCTTATTTGGGGCTTCCGTGTTTCTAGAGGGAACAACCATTGGAGTGGTAACCAACGAGTACGGATTCTATTCCATTACGGCGCCAAAAGGAAACTACCGTTTGCTTATTTCTTATATGGGGTATTCTGAAGAGTACCAGGAAATTACTTTGGATAAAAACCAAAAACTAGATTTTGAGATTATGGCGGTGTCTACACAACTAGAAGAAGTAGTGGTCTCCGCAGACGAACCGGAAATGGCCGTTTTGCGAAAACCAGAAATGAGTGTTGCTAAAATGAATATTGCAACGGTAAAACAAATGCCTGTGGTTTTGGGTGAGGTAGATGTTTTAAAGTCATTGCAAATGCTGCCCGGAGTGACCAATAATGGGGAAGGAACTGGCGGTTTTCACGTACGTGGTGGTGCGGGAGACCAAAACCTGGTTCTTTTAGATGAGGCCATTATTTATAATACCTCGCATATGTTCGGTTTCTTTTCAGTGTTTAACGCTGATGCCATTAAGGATGTGAAATTGTACAAAGGGGGTATTCCTGCACGTTATGGGGGTCGAGTTTCTTCTGTGCTTGATGTGCGTCAAAAAGATGGCAATAATAAGCGGTTCGAAGCTACTGGGGGTGTTGGTATAATTTCAAGTCGCTTGGCTGTTGAAGGTCCTTTGTTCAAAGAAAAAGGGTCGTTTATTATTGCGGGAAGAAGGTCGTATGCAGATTTACTTTTAAAAGCGGCCGGTGAAGATAACAGTGTTAGTTTCTACGATTTAAACCTCAAAACCAATTACAAGATCAATACGAACAACAGGCTTTATCTTTCCGGTTATTTTGGTAGGGATGCTTTTGAATTGGGTGAAAATTTTAGTAGCAGCTATGGGAATTCAACCGGAAATCTGCGTTGGAACCATATTTTTAATGATAAACTTTTTTCAAACTTATCGGCTATATACAGTAAGTATGATTATGATTTAGGGATAACAACAGCGGAGTTCGATTGGGTTTCTTCTATTACCAATTACAATCTAAAATATGATCTAAAATACTATTTCAGTGACAAGTTTAAACTGGATTTTGGGGCTAGTGGTATTTATTATGATTTTGACCCTGGCGAGATTAGGCCTACCTCAGAGACATCAGCCGTTAACCCCTTAACCTTAGATCGTAAAAAGGCCGTGGAAAGTGGTGTATATGTAAATGCCGAACATAAATTAACAGAGAATTTAACCGCTCAGTATGGATTGCGCTACAGCGGATTTACTAGACTTGGAGGGCAAGCCATGGTAGATTATGCAAATGACCAACCTGTTGTTTACAATTCTACTTTGGGTATATATGAACGTGGAACCGAAGTAGGGGAGACAAATTATGAAAAAGGGGATGCCATAGAAACATTTGGAAACTTTGAACCCAGAGTATCATTGGCCTATACTCTAAATGATAATTCGTCATTAAAAGCAGGGTTTTCTAGGGTTGCTCAATACATTCATTTGCTTTCGAATACTTCTTCTGCTACTCCGTTGGATGTTTGGGCACCAAGTGGCCAGTTTATCAAACCACAATTATCCAATCAATATGCACTGGGGTATTTTAGAAATTTCAAGGACAAGGCATATTCCATGGAAGCGGAGGTCTATTTCAAAAACACGGACAATAGAATCGATTATATTGATGGGTCTAATTTAATAGGACAGAATACGATTGAAACAGAAATCTTAAGCGGAGAATCAAGAGCGTATGGTCTTGAACTTTTATTACGTAAAAACGAGGGTAAATTCACGGGGTGGATTGCGTATACCTTATCAAAGTCTGAACAACGCACTCCAGGAGGTAATGCCGGCGGATTAGGAATCAACAATGGTGAATGGTACAATACACCTTATGATAGAACTCATGACATTTCTATTTCCGGGTCATATAAATTGAATAATAAATGGAGCTTTAGTTCTAATCTCGTTTTTCAAACGGGAAGACCGGTTACGTATCCAAACGGGCAGTATGAATATGAAGGTATTTCTATTGCTAGTTATGCAGGCAGAAATTCGGATCGCCTACCTGCGTATCACCGGCTAGACTTATCTGTTAATTATAAACCAAACCGTAAGCCTGAGAGTAAATTTAAAGGGGAGTGGGTATTAGGTATCTATAATGCTTACAATCGTAAAAATGCAGCTTCTATTTCTTTTGGTCAGAATTTAGAAACTGGAGCCAACGAAGCTACTAGAACAGCCATTTTTGGCATCGTCCCTTCTTTAACCTATAACTTTAAATTTTAAAAAAATGCGTAATTATATAAAAATCACAGTATTGCTTTTAGTCTTGTCAATCTCTTGTACAGATGTTGTTGATGTAGACGTACAAGAAGCCCCAACACGTTTGGTAATTCAGGCCTCATTAGATTGGGAGAAAGGAACTATGGGCAATGAGCAAATGGTAAAATTGAGAAACTCTACCGAATTTTTTGATACCACCAGTAATACAGAGGTAACAGGCGCTTCTGTTTCTGTTACGAACGACACTAGCGGAGAAGAATTTATTTTTACCGATCAAAACAACGGCGAATACATTACTACTGAATTTGTACCTGTTTTAAATCAATCTTACACTCTTGAAGTTGTACATAATGGTGAAACCTACTCAGCTCAGGAAACATTGATGCCCGTTACCGAAATTACGGATTTGTACCAAGATAGAGAAGATGGTTTTGATAATGAAGAATTGGAATTACATGTTGAATTTACAGACCCTGTGGATGAAGAAAATTTCTATCTCTTTAAATTTCAAAGGCAAGGAGACCTGTTACCAGAATTTGAGGTGGGATACGATGAATTTGTAAACGGAAATGAAATCGATTGGTGGTATGAACAGGAAGAGGATGAAGACACTGATAAAATAGAGGTATTGGTTCCAGGCGATGTTGTAGCCATAGAAATGTATGGCATTTCTGAAGCATATTATGATTATATGGATATTCTAATTGACCAAATAGGAGGCGTTGGTATTTTTTCGGCAACACCAGTTTCCGTAAAGGGAAATTGTGTAAATCTAACCACTCCTGATAATTATGCACATGGGTACTTTCGGTTAACAGAGGTAAATAAAGCCAGTTATACGTTTGAGTGATTTGTGTTGGTATTAAGTAGTTAGTATGGAGTATAGAGAAGAAAGTATTGGGTCGTTGTTTGCAGTTTTAAAAGTTGGTACTGACGGGACAATTAAAATAAAAAAACTCAGGTAGAGCATTTTTATGATGGGCGTTTTTTAACTACTACTAACTACTAACTACTAACTACTAACTACTAACTACTAACTCTCACCACCAAACCACAAAAAACTTCTCAAACTCGGTATCGGATTTTTTCATCCAGAGCATGGGAGCATTTTCGTTAAGGGTTCTTAGGTTTACTTCCATTAGAGTTTCAAAGTGCGATGACCATCTTACCATTTTATGAGGTTCTATCACCCATTCGGATTTATAGGGGAGGTAGTATTTATGATTTCTGAACGCTGAATTTTCAAAATCAGTAAAACGAACCCAATAACCATAGATACAGTCTGTATTTAAAGGAGTGATATCAACATTCATATCGGTAAAAGGCATGAAAAGCTGGGCCTTATAGCACGCTTGATGCTCAATATCCTCATGGTTTATATTTCTTTCAGATAACGTTCTAATTCCATTTTCGGAATGAAGAAGAGGAAATTGTTTATCGCGTATTTTTTCCATTTTAGTATAGAACATATCCCTTCGGTTAGGTCCTATTAATCGGTGAATAGGTTCCGAAATGGTGGGGTCAATAATGTAAAATTTATAGGTGAGTTCTACATGTAGCAGTTTTTCTGTTTCTCTATTTTTTAGAATAAAATCGATTTCACCAATGGTTAGATTTCCATCTTTTACCGGTTGGTTGTGGAGCACAAGTTCGTAGGTGTTATTTCGTATTAACAGCTGTTCAAAAACATGTTCCATTTGATGACCTAACCGCATCTTTTTAAAAATGGGTTTAGGAAGGAACCTACTCATGTTGAGCTCAGGGAAAACAAACTGTTCTATTCCAAATTGCTCACCTATCCACAAAGCAGGTGTATTCAAAAATCCTAAGCATTGTTCTTTTATCATCTTTTACTCGATAATCGAGATTAAATGCTCCGAGGCTTGCCTCGAAATCAAGGTATATTTCTTTAAATGCCTCGCGGGCTTGCCCGGAGTTTACGAAGATATGTTCTCTAAACGGGCTGTCAAAAAAATAAACGGCACTTTGTAAGACTTTGATAGGAGTGGCATTTCTTGTGATTTAAATTGCTAAAACTTCTTTATATTGTAGTTTCATTTCTACAACAACTCACTAAAAAAGACAAATGAACTCGAATAGAAGAAATTTTCTAAAAAAATCGTCATTGGTAGGAGCAGGAATTGCTCTGGCTCCAAATATTTCTCAAGCTAATTTTTTAGGAACGGAGCGGCCATTTTCGTCGCAATATATGGGTGGCTTTAAGGCCCCTAAATTGGATAAGGTACGTTTTGCATTTATTGGTGTAGGCGCTAGAGGTTCAGGTCACGTAGAACAAATAGCGGCTATTGAAGGTACAGAGGTTGTTGCTATATCGGATTTATATGAAGATTTAGCTCAAAAATCTGCTGATGCCTGTAAGGAAGCTGGTAGAGGCCAAAGACATAAAAAGGTAAAGCTTTATACGGATGGAGAGAACGATTGGAAAAAAATGCTGGAAAAAGAAAAGCCAGACGCTGTTATTATAGCAACCCCTTGGAGTCTACATGCCCCAATGGCCATTGCAGCTATGAATGCCGGTGCTCATGCTTTTGTGGAAGTTCCTATTGCTTTAACTGTTGAAGAAATGTGGCAAATAGTAGACACCTCCGAAAAGACGAAGAAGCATTGTATGATGATGGAAAACGTTAACTACGGTAGAGATGAGTTGTTGTATCTAAATATGTGCCGTGAAGGCGTAATAGGTGAGCTGTTGCATGGCGAGGCATCCTATATTCACGAATTACGTTTTCAGATGATGGAAGAAGAACGTGGCACAGGTTCTTGGCGTACACCACATTATGCGCATAGAAATGGAAATTTGTACCCAACTCACGGTTTGGGTCCGGTAGCACAATACATGAACGTTGGCCGTACAGACGATAATTTTAAGTTTATGAATTCTTTTTCATCGCCTGCAAAAGGTCGTCAATTGTATGCAGAAAAGAACTTTTCTGAGAATCACAAATGGAATAAATTAGATTATAAAGGAGGTGATATCAATACTTCAATCATAAAAACTACTTTGGGTAGAACCATAATGGTACAATGGGATGAAACAAGTCCACGGCCATACACGCGTCATAATATGATCCAGGGGACAAAAGGTACTTTGGCCGGTTTTCCAACGCGTATTGCCATAGAAGGTGGAGTTGAAGGTGCAACCGAAGACCACCATCACTGGGCGGAAGGAGATGGCTTGACAAAGATCTATGAGAAATATGAACACCCATTGTATAAAAGAGTGGGAGACCTAGCTACTAAAATGGGCGGCCACGGAGGAATGGATTTTATGATGCTTTTCCGTATTGTAGAATGTTTGAGAAATGGAGAACCTTTAGATCAAAATGTATATGAAGGTTGTCTTTGGAGTGCGGTTTCACCTTTAAGCGAAGCTTCCGTAGCAGCAAATGGTGCACCTCAAGCATTTCCGGATTTTACTCGCGGTGCTTGGAAAACTACCGCTCCTTTGGGTATTATAAGTTAAGACACTTTTTTCTTCTAAGTAACAGGGCATCTGTGCTCTGTGTTTGGTAATAGCCTGTAACCGTTAACATTTCCTAAAAATGGAGGTGTTAACGGTTTTATTAAGTAATTTTATATAATGGCTATGAACACAAGAAAAGGGTTCCGGTTTTCAACGTATGAAGCACCGGAACAGACTCCCTTTGAAAAACTTTTCGATATTTTTCAAGAACTCATAACCCATACTTCGGGCGATTTTGATGAAGCCATAGATTGGCTGCGTGAATTGGATAAGGAGTATGAACTGACGGATGATGAATACACGATCGATGATTTCATAGAGGAGCTAAAAGCAAAAGGATACATTCAGGAAGAATTTGACGATGATGCTGCCGGTGGAGAAGGAGAAGAGGGCGATGAAAATGGTGGGAAAGGAAATATTTCTATTACGGCTAAAATGGAACGCCTTATTCGCCAACGTGCATTAGATCAGATTTTTGGTAAAATTAAACGTAGTGGTTCCGGAAATCACAAAACTGGTAAATCTGGACAAGGAGATGAACATACCGGCGATTTGCGAGAATACCGTTATGGTGATGGTTTAGAACATATTTCAATGACCGAGAGTCTCAAGAATGCCCAGATTAATCATGGAATGGGTAGCTTCACTTTAAATGAAGATGATTTAGTAGTTGAGGATACGCAGCATAAAGCACAGATGAGCACCGTTCTGATGATAGATATTAGCCACAGTATGATTCTGTATGGCGAAGATCGCATTACGCCTGCAAAAAAAGTGGCGATGGCATTGGCAGAGTTGATTACGACTCGCTATCCAAAGGATACTTTGGATATTTTGGTTTTTGGTAACGATGCTTGGCCTATTCCCATAAAGGACCTTCCGTACTTAAAGGTAGGGCCATATCATACCAATACGGTAGCTGGACTTCAATTGGCAATGGATATGTTGCGCCGTAAGCGGAATACCAATAAACAGATTTTTATGATTACGGATGGGAAGCCCAGTTGTTTACGGCTTCCTGATGGTACGTATTATAAGAATAGTGTAGGCCTGGATGATTATATTGTTGAGAAATGTTATAATATGGCACGGCAGGCACGGAAATTACACATCCCCATAACAACTTTTATGATTGCACAAGATGCTTATTTAATGCAGTTTATTCGTCATTTTACAGAAGCGAACAAAGGCAAGGCTTTCTTTACTGGATTAAAAGGTCTGGGTGAAATGATTTTTGAAGATTACGAGAGCAACAGGAAAAAAAGATTGAAATAAGAGATTCTACCTATGAAATTAGATAATAAAAAGATGCAAACGCTTGGCGAGTTAAAAGCTGCCGGATACCAGACCAAAAGCGTTAAGGATGAGTTACGTGACAATCTCATTCAAAAAATTAAAAAAGGAGAAGATGCGTTTACAGGCGTGTGGGGTTATGAAGATTCCGTAATTCCAGAACTGGAACGTGCGATTCTATCTCGGCATAACATCAACTTATTAGGGCTACGGGGGCAGGCAAAAACACGTTTGGCACATTTAATGGTCAATTTGCTGGATGAGTATATTCCTGTGGTAGAAGGTTCTGAAATTAATGATGACCCTATGAAACCCATGTCTAGATACGCCATGGAACTTATAAAAGAAAAGGGTGATGCCACTCCAATTTCTTGGTTACATAGACAAGAGCGTTTTGCAGAAAAATTAGCTACACCAGATGTTACGGTAGCGGATTTAATTGGTGATGTAGACCCTATAAAAGCGGCGAACCTTAAATTGTCGTATGCTGATGATAGGGTGATTCACTTTGGAATGATCCCACGGGCCAACCGTTGTATTTTTGTTATCAATGAGCTTCCGGATTTGCAGGCTAGAATTCAAGTTTCGCTATTTAATATTTTGGAGGAAGGCGATATTCAGATTCGTGGTTTTAAATTGCGTTTACCGTTGGATATTCAGTTTGTATTCACTGCTAACCCTGAAGATTATACCAACAGGGGAAGCATTGTAACGCCGTTGAAAGATAGAATCGGCTCTCAAATTTTAACGCATTATCCAGAGGATATTGAAACGGCTAGAAAAATTACGGAGCAAGAAGCACATCTTGATGCACGCCAAACAGATTCTGTTTATGTTCCAGATTTGGCGAAAGACTTGTTGGAACAGATTATTTTTGAAGCAAGAGATAGTGAGTATGTAGATGCTAAGAGTGGGGTAAGTGCCCGAACTAGTATTACGGCTTTTGAAAACTTGTTGAGTACTGCCGAAAGAAGAGCGTTATTGACAGATGCGGATAGCACAATGGTTCGCTTGAGCGATTTTATGGGTGTTATTCCTTCTATTACGGGTAAAATAGAATTAGTGTATGAAGGAGAACAAGAAGGAGCAGATGGCGTGGCTGAAATTTTGATTGATGATGCCGTTAAAAGTTTGTTTCCTCAATACTTCCCGGCTATAAACAAATTGGAAAGAAAAGATGCTCCATCTCCTTATGATGACTTATTAAGTTGGTTCTTTCAAGGGGAAGGTTTTGAACTTTTAGATGAGTTTACCGATGAGGAATATAAACGGACTTTAGATAGTATTCCTGAACTGAGTCAACTGGTAAAAGAACATCAACCAGATTTTCCAAAAGAAGATATATACTTCTTAAAGGAATTAGTTTTATGGGGATTGGTATCGCATAAAAAACTAAGCAAAAACAGATTTGCAGAAGGATATCAATTCAAAGACCTCTATGGTAGCTATATAGACGGTTTGTAAAAAAAATGGCATAAAAAGCAAAAAGCCCTTTCGTTAGGAAGGGCTTTTTTAATAGGCTCTTACGGGTTTTTATTCAATAACCCAAACGTCGTTATAGTGCGTTCTAAGATTGTCATCTTGGTCAATGTTCAATCCGCCGGAAATAAGTATTTTATTTTCAAATAACACAGAAGCGTGTCCTAATCTTCCAGTATAGGAATCGTTACCGTTCAGTTTATTCCATTGGGTTCCATTCTCTGAATACCACACATCTGCGAACGAAACAACATCTTGTTCCATCGTTTCTTGATTCGTTACAGCTTGCCAGCCACCAATGACCCACATTTTATTGTCATAAACCAATGAAGTGTGATTGGCACGAATTTCAAATACGGATTCAGTAGCTACTTCCGTCCAGTTAATACCATCGGTTGATGTATAAATGTCATTATAGAATGAAGGAGAAAAATCTTGAACTGAGGTTCCTCCCATTAAGTACATTTTACCATCAAATACAACAGTAGTGTGGTCTGTACGTGGAGAAAATTGCGTGCTTGAGGCAGCTTCTGTCCAAGTTATTCCATCTTCAGAATACCAAACGTCATTCATTTGTTCATTTACCTTAGTACCACCAATAACCCATAGCTTACCATCATAAACTACAGTAGAATGTCCTTCTCTAGAACCGAACGGACCGGATAAATCATTCTTAACCCAATCAATACCATTTGTAGAGGACCAGATATCACTAAAACCTCCACCAATAATCCAAAACTTATCTTTGAACACAATAGCGGTATGATTGTTTTTGCCAAAAAAGGCAAAAGGATTTTCAGCAATTAGTTCCCAAGTTTTCCCATCTATAGAAGACCAAACATCCTTGTAACTTGAATTGTCGTCTTGACCACCTATCAACCATAGTTTTCCGTCAAATTCGGTAATACTGTGGTTTCTTCTTTTGCTAAATTCTGCGTTAGTGGTAAGAGCTGATTCGGATAAAGCAAAGCCTTTCGTGCTAAAACTAAAAGTTTCGGTACTTTCGGTTTCACCTCCGTTAGCATCCATAGCAATCACTTTCCAGTAGTATACTTTGTTTCGGTTCAAACCTTCGGTTATGGAAAATTCGGTTGTTGTAAGATTTTCGGCAATAGTAGTTTCAGGAGATTCATTGGTATCTAAAAGTAGTTTATATGTAATATCATCGCCATCTTGATCCGTTGTAGCAGTCCATGTTAAAAGGGGATTTAATTCTGTGTCTGCGGCACCATTAACTAGAGCAGAGAGGTTAAATGCATTTGGAGGCTTGTTTCCGGATTTTTGTTCTTTTTCTTCAGGTTGCTCTGTGTCCGTTTCTGGTACATCAATTTCCAAATCGTCACTAGAACACGCACCAAATATTACTAAGGAAGCACTAACAAATAGTAGGTCTTTAAACTTCATGATAGGGATTTTAAGTTAGAAGTATATAACTAGCCGTTTTAAAAAAGATTTGAAGATTTAGACCAAGTGTTTCTTGTTATAGATGAACATCAATTAATATAGGAAGGGGAATGTGGTTAGTTAAAAATATAGGAAAAAGAATATAATGATTAACTAATTAATACTATTCGATATGGCTAAATACTTTGTTTAGAATAATAAATAAGTTATATTTGGTAAACCAGTTTGGTAAACCAATTAAATCAAGAAGAATTACTCAATATTCTTATCGATTTAAAGAATCAAATAGAACAAACGCTCTCAATACACTTGAATAATGAAAACTAGTTTATTAGTAATAAGTGCAGCTTTTTTATACTTTTCTTTTGCAAAAAAAACTAAAGAAGAAGGAACCTACGTAAAAGATATCACTGAACTGAATACAGCAATACATACCGCCAGTCCCGGTGATGAAATCATTATGGCTAATGGTAATTGGAATGATATACAAATAAAGTTTGTTGGTTATGGTAATGAGAAACAGCCTATTATTTTAAGAGCAGAAACTGCGGGCAAAGTGATTATTAGTGGTCAATCTGATTTAAAACTTGGGGGAGAGTACTTGATTGTTAGCGGCTTGTACTTTACCAATGGTGCATCTCCTTCTGATGCTGTTATAGATTTTGCAATTAACAAAGATACGGTTGCCAACCATTCTCGTGTTACTAATACAGTAATTTTAGACTTCAATAAAGCTCAAAGAAACCAAACGGATCTTTGGGTACTTTTTAACGGTCGTTACAACGAGTTGGACCATTGTTACATTGCCGGTAAATCTAACCGAGGACCTACGGTGAGGATTGATTTAGCAGGAAACAAAAGCATAAAGAATCATCACAAAATCCATGATAACTATTTTGGTCCAAGGCCTCCTAAAGGTGGTCCCAGCGCAGAAACCATACAACTAGGTAATAGTTATACCTCAATGGCTCCAAGCTATACGGTTGTATCAAATAATTTCTTTGATAGATGTAATGGGGAAGTAGAGATTATTTCTAGTAAAACAAACTTTAATGAATTTAGGAACAATGTCTTTTATAAGAGCGAAGGTTCTTTGGTAACGAGACATGGTAATTACTGTTTAATAGATGGAAATTATTTTATAGGCGATACTGATTCTGAGCAAATAGGAGGGGTTAGGCTGATTGGTACTGGTCATTGGGTCACAAATAATTACTTCTTTAATTTGAAAGGGAAGACTTTTAGAAGCCCACTTGCTGTGATGAACGGTATTCCAAAATCACCTCTTAATAGATATTTACAAGTAACGGACGTAGTGGTTGCCAATAACTCATGGATTAACTGTGATTCGCCGTGGCAGTTTGGAGTAGGGACAAATGTGGACCAAAAAGAAATTCTTCCGCTTTCTGAAATCCGGTCCGCTAGACCTATTCGTACAATTGTAGCCAATAATCTTATTTATAACGATAAGGGAGATCAGCAGCCTATTGTAGCTCACGACTCAATAGATGGAATTGATTTTGAAAACAATATAATCAATAACCAAGGTGTTTCGTTTGAAAAAGTATCAGGGTTGGAGGCTAAAGGCTTTACAGTTTCGGAATTGGAGGAAAACGTTTTTATTCCTGCAAGCGATATATCAGGTACGGAGCTATACAATGGTTTTGAATTTGACCAGATTAAAACGGATATCTTTGGAAATTTCAGGGAGGATAAAAATTCGGTGGGAGCGATAGTTGAAACGCCATCGGAAAAACCAAATCTTATGGATAGGTCACAATACGGTCCGGATTGGTTTACTTCTGAAGCGACAAATAGTGTTGTTAACAAAACTCATTCCGTAGGTTCGGTTTCTCAATTAACAAAAGCCATTCAAAAGGCAAAAAGTGGGGATACTATAGTTTTGACTTCAAATAGATATAAACTTAAAACGCCATTAAAGATTGAAAAGGACCTGACTATTCGGTCTGAGGATAAAAGTAAAAAAGCTATTATTCAATATAACGGGCAAGAAAAGACGCCAGCTTTTGAAATGAATCCAAAAGGAGAGCTTACTCTAATAGATTTAATTCTAAAAGGAACAGGTGAGCAGTATGCCTTTGCAAGTTTAAAGAACAATATGTCCAGTCTCTATAACCTATCGGTTGTGGATTCTAAAATATCTGATTTTGATTATGTGCTAAAAGCCTATAAACTTTCGTTCTCTGAGTACATTAAATTTAAATCTACTGCAATTACCAACTGTGCAAATGGTATAGAACTGTCTGAGGAAACTGATGATCGTGGTGAATACAATGCCGAGAATATTTTAATTAATGCATGTCAATTTAAAGAAGTAGGCAAAAATGTAATTGATTACTACAGGGGCGGCTATGACGAATCTACAGTGGGGGGAAATTTAGTGGTAACCAACAGTAGCTTTACAAAATGCGGTGCACAAGAAGAAGATGGAGTTTTGCTAAATACCTATGGAATTATAAATGTGGAGCTTTCAGGAAATAAATTTCTAGATAATCCGGTAAAATTTGTTGCCCGTCTTTGGGGAGCAAAAAACAACACACATTCAAATAACGAGATCAAAAACTCAGGTGAGCTGATTGTAGAGGAGAATCTTCCGCTTAAACTTATGTATTAAATCAGTCTCAATATTAATGGTTTATTGTGAATCGTGCACACATACAATTCTCTTTTGAATAGTTCTTAGGATATATGGATTTACTGCAATAGCAGAATTACCGTAGTTAGAATTGTTAAATTATCAGTTTCAACAATAAGTAATCGGTCAATATGAATAATATTGACCGATTTTATGTTAAAAATTTGTGTGCTTAACAAATATGCGTATTTTTGGTAAACCAGTTTGGTAAACCAATTATTACATATGAAACACTTAAGTGAAATTTTATCGTTAATTATAATTACAGTTACCTGCTCTTTGGCTACTGCCCAACAAATAGAAACAGTAAAAAGTGTAGAAGAATTTGAAGAAGCACTTCAAAATGTACAACCTGGAGAAAGTATTGTTCTTGCTAATGGCGTATGGACGGATGCAGAGCTTTTATTTGAAGCTAATGGTACTGCTGAAAAACCAATAACACTTACCGTTGAAGAAAAAGGAAAGGTTACCCTAGAAGGAGCTTCTAATCTAAGAATTGCAGGAAATCATCTAATTGTTAGAGGTCTCGTTTTTAAAAATGGATACACGCCAACTAATGCCGTGATTTCTTTTAGGAAGAGTAGAGAAGAAATGGCAAATAATTCTAGATTAACAGAATGTGTTATTGATAATTTTAATAACCCAGAACGTCAAGTACAGGATTATTGGGTTACGATTTATGGCAAAAATAACAGAATAGACCACAACCATATTGTAGGTAAAAAGAACCTAGGTGTTACTATGATTGTAGGTCTGGATACTGAAGATAGTAGAGAGAACAATCATAAAATAGACCACAACTATTTTGGACCTCGTCCTACTTACGGGAACAACGGAGGTGAAACGTTAAGAATAGGAACCAGTCACCATGCATTAGAAAATTCCAACACTTTAGTGGAATCCAACTACTTTGATAGAACGAATGGAGAGCACGAAATCATATCAAATAAATCTTGTCAGAATACCTTTAAGTACAACACATTTTTTGAGTGTACAGGAACATTAACCATGCGACACGGAAATGAAACCTTGGTAGACGGAAACGTATTTATAGGCAATGGAAAACCAAGTACAGGAGGTGTTCGAGTAATTAATGAAACACAAACGGTTACTAATAATTATCATATTGGTTTAACCGGTTACCGTTTTAGGGGTGCATTTGTCATGATGAACGGAGTGCCAGATTCTCCGCCAAACCGCTATGTACCCGTAATTAATTCTAAGGTGAACAACAACACTTTTGTAAATTGCGATAATATTCTTTTTGGTGCTGGTAGTGATGAAGAACGAAGTCAGGCACCAAGAACATCTGAATTTTCGGAGAATATTATTTACAATGAAACTAAGAAAGACATCTTTACTATTGATGATGATATTAGCGGGATTATCTTTAAGAATAATATTTTAGGAAAAAACTCTGAAACCAGTATTCAGAAAGGCTTTAAAAATGCGGATATTAAATTGGTAAAAAATGAGCAAGGGTTTTTGATTCCTACTTCCAAAAAAATAAAGAATAAGGTCACCATTAGTCCAAAGATTGCAACTAAAGAGAATACAGGTACAACTTGGTATTCCAAAGCAGACAATAGTGTAGCATTAAATTCAGGTAAAACGATAAAAGTAAAAGCTGGAATCAATACTTTGTTTGATATCGTAAAAAAATCGGAAGCAGGTGATATCATTGAATTAGAAGAAGGTGGTATATACTTACTAACAAAAGCTGTAAAAATAAATCATCCGCTTACTTTTAAAACAAAAGAAGCAAAAAAAGCAACCATTTTGTTCGAAAGAATGATGGCTTTTGAGATTCAAAACGGCGGAAGCTTATCTTTAGATAATATTACTTTTGATGGTGCTAAATCTCCTGATTACGCAGGTAATTCAGTTATTAGTACAAGTAAGAATTCCATGAATGACAACTACAAATTATTCATTAATAATTGCGAGTTTAAAGATTTGGTCGTAAACCATTCTTTTGATGTGCTACGGGTTTCAAAAGGCACGTTTGCAGATACCATAAGCATTCAAAATTCGACATTTAAAAAGATTACGGGTAGCATCGCAGCACTAGATAAGGAGACGGATGATATTGGTGCGTATAACGTTGAGTACTTCATCATGAAGAACAATACCATAAGCGAACTACAAGGAGCGGCATTACGCTTGTATAGAGGAGGCAAGGATGAAAGTACTTTTGGGCCTTTCCTAGAAGTTGATCACAATGTGTTTGATAATGTAGGTTTTGGAAAGAAAAACAAATACAAATCTGCTATCTCTTTATATGGCGTGCAGGAAACAGATATTAAGAACAATATTTTTAAAGATAGCAAAGCCATTGAAATGCATTTGGTAGTGGGCGAGCCCATAGTTAAAGTACGTAATAATGCGCTAAGCAATTCAGATGAAATGGTTGTAACAGGAGATCAGAAGTATTTTGTAGAAAACCAGTGGGATTTAGCCCCAAAATTCACCGATGGCTCTTATTCTTTAAGTGCAGATTCTCCCCTAAAAGGAAAAGCTACGGACGGCAGTGATTTAGGAGTAAAATAGGAGTGAAGTGAATTGAGAAAACAAACTCAACTATTGTTTATTTCCGTAGTTTATAAAATTGATAAAGCTGAGCACTCCTTCGTTAACTTACGAATAGTGCTCAGCTTTTGTTTTAAACTTGATAAGCTGGAAGGTTGAAGATAAAAGAACTTCCTTCTTTAGGTTTGCTCAACACGGTAATAGTGGTGTCATGTAAATCCATTATCTTTTTAACTATGGCCAAACCAAGGCCATAACCTTGCTTTTTAGCACTTTTATCTACCTGTTTGTAACGGTCAAATATAAAAGGCTGTTCATTTACAGGAATTCCGGTACCAGTATCAGTTATGTTGATTTCAACATTTTTTCCTTTCTTTTGAAGTGATAGCGTAACCTTTCCATTCGCTTGGGTGTACTTAAGTGCATTTTCAATCAGGTTCTGTAAAGCTCTTTCCACAAGACTAACATCTGCAAAGACCATACAGTTTTCTTCAGGATTGTCTAGTTGAAGGTTAATTTGCTTCTGTTCTGCCAACACTCTAAACTTCGCAATCAAATCATGAGAAAGTTCTGTAATGGAAAACGGTTCTTTTACAGGTGTTACTTGTTCGGCCTCTAATTTAGAATATTCAAAAAGTTGATTGATCAAGTTGGAAAGCTTATCTACGTTATCATGAGTAATTTGAAGATATTCTTGCTTTTGAATTTCGGAAAGTGAATCGTTTTTAATCTGTAAAGTTTCAATATAACCTTTTAAAATAGCCAAGGGAGTCCTAAGGTCGTGGGAAACATTGGCAATTAATTCCCTTCGTAACAAATCAATAGATTGCATTTTATCCATATTCCCAACAATACTATCGGCCATTTCATTAAATGAGTTTGCAAATACTTCAATATCCGATTTTTCAGGATTTACTATTCGTGCTTGTAAATCTCCATCATGGAATTTCCGAACCGTTTTTGTAATTAAACGCAAATTTTTGGTTAAGAACCAAATAGCAATAAGGCCAATAATCAGAGAAAAAAGCATGGTCAATAAGGTTGCACCAATTCCTAATTTGGTGAAATATTGACTTAATAGGTTATCACTTACTTCTTGGAATTTTTCGCCGGCAAGAACAATATAAACAAATCCGTTACGACCATCAACAGAGTAAGGAGCAGCAGAAAATATCTTTTGCTCTCCAATATTTCTAGGGTCATCACCTAAAACAAAACGTTCCCCTTTATTTTTAATGAAGAATTCTATAGGCGTTAAAGAAACACTTTTGATAGAACTTTTATCACCATGATCTAATACTACGGAATACAAAACTTCTCCAGTTTCATTCAATAAATAGACTTCAATACTCTGGTTTACGGCCATCATATCGTGCATCAAGTCACCAAAAAGAGGCTTGTTTACACTGCCGTCTTCAAGAAATGGTGAGGCGTCTTTAAACTTTTCGGCTATAACGTGATGGGCAACATCAGCATTAAGGCGTTGCGTAGTCTCTTGGCTATATTTATTGGCAAAATAGCCTGTAATAAATATGAATGAAGCCCCCATCAATAAGACAAGAAGGATAAAGGCCAACCAAAGTTTTTTAATTAGCTTGGGCGTTAATGTTTTTTCTTTTTGACTCATAATGAAATGTCTTCGTTAAACTTGTAACCCACACCCCAAGTCGTAAGAATAAAGGTAGGATTTGCCATGTCAGATTCAATTTTAGCTCGTAGACGATTAATATGAGAATTGACCGTATGTTCATAACCCTCAAAATTATAACCCCAAATCATGTTCAAGAGTTCGGTTCTTGAGTAGTTTCTTCCTGGATTGGAAGCCATTAAAACCAGAAGTTCAAATTCCTTTGGAGACAGTTCAACTTTAGAATCATTTAAAAGCACTTTCCGTTTGTCGATGTCTATAAATAGACCTTCACATTCAATAGTTGCCGTGTTTTCCGCTTTAGTTTGCTGTGCGTCCGTACGTCTCATAACTGCTTTAATACGAGCCAATAACTCACGTATACTAAAGGGTTTTGTGATATAGTCATCCGCACCAATTTCTAGTCCTAAAACGCGATCTATCTCTTCCGATTTTGCGGTAAGCATAATTACCGGTGTATTCTTTTCGACTCTTAGTTTTTTGCAAATTTCAACCCCATCCATACTTGGTAAGGTTAGATCTAATAGTATAAGGTCATAATCATTATTCAACGCCATTAATAAGCCTTCAGCACCATCCATGGCTTTTGAAGTTTTATAAATGAGATCAGTAAGGTGGATTTCTAACAGTTTGATGATTTCTGGATCATCTTCTATAATTAATATTTCTTTCATAATTCTGAGTACGAATGACGTTAAAAAGTATCACATAGTTATCACAAAGAATCTAAATTAGATAAAGGGAAGACATTGGTCTATAATAACCTTTGAAACCCTAAAATTATTGATAACCTGACGTTTAAGTCGTAAAAGTTCACAAAAGTATCACGGAATTAAAGGAAAAGTTTAGCTTTCTGTGACTTTTCCTTTCAATATAACAATTAGTTTGGGTACAACTTAAAAACACGTTATTATGGAAAGAAAACTACTTTTTAATTTGAATGCGAACAACAGATCACTTTTGTATTGGTCTGCACTCTTGCTGACTTTAGTGATGTTTTTCATCTCACCAACAATTTTAGCAAATGATACTACTGAAGCATCCGAAGGAGGAGAAATTAGCGGAGGTCCTTTTATGTTTTGCGTTGGAGATAAATATCCAGACCACGTTTCCGGGGTAGAAGTCTCTGGAAATAACGGAGAAAACTCACAATGGGTCGTGACTGATGAGGCGGGTAACATATTAGGATTGCCACCAAAACCGGAAGCTGTTAATTTTGACGGTGCGGGAGCAGGAACATGCTTGATATGGCATTTAAGCTATACCGATGGCTTGGAAGGCTTGGCAGATGGCATGAATGTTTCTGGGTTGGAAGGTGAATTCAGTTTTTCCAATTCTGTTACCGTGTATCGGAACCAGCCAGACGGAGGTACATTAACAGGTGGCCCATTCGAATTTTATGTAGATGGCACTCCGGATATGGTCAGCGGAATCGCCGTTACGGGAAAACGTTCAGGCAAGAACAGCACCTTTGTCATTACCGATGAGGAAGGGAAGATATTGGGAATCCCACCATCCATGGCCGCAGTTGAAGGTGTAGACTTTGATGGAGCGGGAGCGGGCACTTGCCTAATCTGGCATTTACGTTATGAGGACGGACTTCAAGGTGCTGAGATGGGCCTTAATGCCAATGACCTTGTAGGGTGTTATGACCTGTCCAATCCAATAGAAGTGGTGCGAAAGGAGAAAATGGTGGTCAATGCCGGGGAGCTTTCCGGTGGTCCTTTTTATTTCTGTGTGGACGGAACTGAGGATATGGTCTCTGGAATCAGCATGGGCGGTGACGCCATGGGAAGCAACAGTTCCTTTGTTATTACGGATGATGCCGGAAAGATACTGGGGCTTCCACCAACCATGGATGCCGTTGAAGGCGTAAACTTCGATGGAGCGGGAGCAGGTACTTGTTTGATCTGGTATTTGAGATATGAAGATGGACTGGAAGGCGCGGAAATGGGAATGAACGCCCACGACTTAAAAGGGAACTTCGATTTATCGAATTCAATTATGGTCGTCCGCACGGAAACCGATGCTGGTACATTAACAGGTGGCCCATTCGAATTTTATGTAGATGGCACCCCCGATATGGTCAGTGGAATTGCCGTTACGGGAAAGCGTTCCGGTAAGAACAGCACATTTGTCATTACCGATGAAGCAGGGAAGATATTGGGAATCCCACCATCCATGGCCGCAGTTGAAGGTGTAGACTTTGATGGAGCTGGAGCGGGCACTTGCCTAATCTGGCATTTACGTTACGAGGACGGACTGGAAGGTGCTGAGATGGGGCTGAACGCCAATGACCTTGTAGGGTGTTATGACCTGTCCAATCCAATAGAAGTGGTGCGAAAGGAGAAAATGGTGGTCAATGCCGGGGAGCTTTCCGGTGGTCCTTTTTATTTCTGTGTGGACGGAACTGAGGATATGGTCTCTGGAATCAGCATGGGCGGTGACGCCATGGGAAGCAACAGTTCCTTTGTTATTACGGATGATACAGGGAAGATATTAGGGCTTCCGCCAACTATGGAAGCTTTGGAAGGTGTAAACTTTGATGGAGCGGGAGCAGGAACATGTTTGATCTGGTATTTGAGATATGAGGATGGACTGGAAGGCGCGGAAATGGGAATGAACGCCCACGACTTAAAAGGGAACTTCGATCTATCCAATTCAATTATGGTCGTCCGCACGGAAACCGATGCGGGTACATTAACAGGTGGCCCATTCGAGTTTTATGTAGACGGTACTCCGGATATGGTGAGCGGAATTACCGTTACGGGAAAGCGTTCCGGTAAGAACAGCACATTTGTCATTACCGATGAAGCAGGGAAGATATTGGGAATCCCACCATCCATGGCTGCAGTTGAAGGTGTGGACTTTGATGGAGCGGGAGCGGGCACTTGTCTGATCTGGCATTTACGTTATGAGGACGGACTGCAAGGCGCCGAGATGGGTCTTAATGCCAATGACCTTGTAGGGTGTTATGACTTGTCCAACCCTATAGAAGTGGTACGAAAGGAGGTTCCGGTTACAGAAATGACTTCAAAAGCTTACCCAATACCAGCTACCGATGTTTTAACTGTTTCCTTACCCGAATTTACTGCACCAAACGTTGCAGTTTCATTATTTGACGTTGCAGGCAATCCTGTAAAAAGCGAAATGAGTTCGGTAGAGGATAAACAAATTGCTCTCAATGTGCAATCGGTGCCGGGAGGTTTATATCTTCTGCGAATTAGCCAGCCAAATGGTAAAACAATTACAAAAAAGATTGTAATAAAATAACCATAAGATTGTCATGAGGTTTTGAACGATTTCTCAATTGTTCAAAAAAGAAACCCCCGTTAATTAACGGGGGTTTTGTATTGTAATGGATTATTGCTTATTCCCAAGAATCAATATGTTGGTTCATATCATCAAATTCATATGCTCCCACCATATCCCTACGGTACTTAATTGCTAATAGGGTTAGACCTAATAAAAATAAATGCAACAAGAATATCAATATACCAATAGGAAAAAAACTCGCAGGAATAATATGGTTTTCAAATTCGGAATAACTAACAAGAATATATAATGACTCTACTGTTTTAAACACATAGACGGCAAAAACGGCATACAATATGTATTCAATATTACGCATTTGCGGGTCTGTTAATTCGTCTTCCTTGATTTTAAACCAGAGTACATATAGAAAAGTGAAATGACATAAGGTCAACAACGGAAATATATAGTTGTTAGGTTTAAGAAGGTAAAAGGTATTAGTGTAAAGTCCGTAAAAGCTAAAAATAATAAGTATAGTTATGACAGCTATGGAAATATTTATTGTTCGTTTCCAGGGAAATATTCTTAAAATAAACTTCATAAAAAGTTGTTTTCCAGAGGTTGGGGGTTAATTTTGGAGACTAAAAAACGTCTTTTTTCCTACTTTATTTAAAATAATCGTTAAAGCGCAATATGCTTTGTTTAGTTTAACAAAACAATGGTATTATCAATATTCAAGATTTATGAACACCAATTTATTTTATTGTCTAATTTGCTCTTTTCGACAATATTATGAAATCCAACCTTTAGAATAGCAATATTTTGCAAATAAAACTAAAGCTATACTCACCACAATTATCATAACAGGTAAATATATAGCGCTAGATCCATACACTTCAAAAGTATTGCTTAGGAAAAATTGATACACATTTTGAGCAAGAACTCCTATTAAGGAAATAAAAAGAAGGGATTGTGACCATTTTTTTCTGAACAACAGTGCTATTGACCCTATTATTCCTGCCCAGACAGCAATTGCGTAGGCAGATGTTACCCAAATAGGTCTTGATTCATAAAGTAATCTTTGGTCTTGAGATAGTAGAGCTAGTTCTTCAACACTGATAAAAGCATCAGCTAAGTAAGCACAAACCCCCATTAAATTCCATATAAAGGCGAATATGCTTATAGCCCAAAACCATATGGAAGGTTTGGTTATTTGATTAGCAGTCATTTTTGTCGGTTTTATTGGTTGGCATCTACAAAGTACGAAAAAAATAGTAGCTTGGCCGTAAACAAAGAATTGCATGCAAATACCCCGTTATTGTTATTTAATACGCCTTCAATATTTAGGCTTCCGTTACAGTGGGTGGCAGAAACAGCCAGGTCAAAAAACAGTGGAGGCTATGCTAACAAAAACATTGAAATTTGTATTGATAGACCGGAAATTTAAAATTTTAGGAGCAGGAAGGACTGATGCAAAAGTTTCGGCTCTTGCTATGGTTGCAGAACTTTTTATAGAGGACGAACCTCTTGATGACCTAGACGGTTTTCTACAATTATTCAATAAAAACCTCCCTCCGGATATTAGGGCTTTAACCGTATCCGAAACTAGTAGTTCATTCAATATTATTCAAGACGCTAAAATTAAAGAGTATGTATATTTGTTTTCTTACGGAGAAAAGAACCACCCGTTTTGTGCACCTTTTTTAGCTAATATTTTAGACACGCTGAATGTTGAAAAGATGACAATAGGAGCGAAGCTTTTTGAAGGAGAGCATGATTTTAAAACGTACACGGCTCGTTTGCAGGAAAGCACCAAAACCAAACGGACCATACTTTCTTGCCAACTAAAGAAAAACAAACTTTTAAAAGCAAATTTCTTCCCTGAAAAAAGTTATGCATTACATGTTAAAGGAAAGGGGTTTATGCGGTATCAAATTCGTATGATTATGGGAGCATTGATTCAATTGGGGAAGGGAGATTTAACCTTGGTCGATATTGAAGACTCTCTAAAACCAGAAAGCACCGTTCAACTTACCTATGTGGCCCCGGGTTCTGGACTGTTGTTAAACCAATTAGATTTTGATTCCCAAGAAATATAATTGACCAACTTCTTGTTATATTTATAAAAAAATCATTGAATGGCCCGAAGAAAACCTCTGAGTAAAATCATTCCCAAAAGAAAATCTAAGTTCCATAAAAAAAAGGGTAAGGCCCCAGGAACTATTACCTATATGGGGAAGAGGGAAGGAGGAGCATCCGTTGTAAATATATTAGAATATAATGAGAGTAGTTTTAAAGAACATACTCCAGGCAATATTGATGAGATTGCTGCCCACAAAGACCCACCGGAAATATCTTGGGTAGATGTCATTGGTTTAAGCGATGAAATATTTATTGATAAAGTAGGTAAACGATTTGGTCTAAACCCTTTAGTACTTGAGGATGTTGTTGACACCAATCAACGTCCAAAAATAGATGAGTATGAAGGGTATATATTTGGGGTTTTTAAAATGCTTTATATCAATGAAGAACAGCAAATTGTGTATGAGCATGTAGCCATGGTCATGATGGAAAATTGTGTTCTTGTTTTTCAAGAGTTGGAAGATGATGTATTTAAGGGAGTACGAAATCGCATTACTTCAAAGTCAGGTAGAATACGTACCAGAGGTGCCGATTATCTGTTCTTTGCTTTGTTGGATGCTATTGTAGATAATTATTTTGAAGTCTTGGAGCACCTGAATGAGAAGATTGAACGTTTAGAAGAAGTTGTTTATGACCATCCCACACCTGAGGTTGCCCAGCAAATTCAGGAAGTAAAAAAAGAGGTACTCAAGATTAGAAGGTGGATTTTCCCTGTTAAAGAATTGATCAGTAGGTTAATAGATTCAGAGAATGAATTGGTGACTAAGGATACTAAAGTGTTTTTGCGCGATGCACTGGACCATTCTCTTGAAATTAATGAAAGCATTCAGATTTACCGTGAGATGTCCATGAGTCTTATGGAAATGTACATGAGCAATATGAGTAATAAAATGAACGAAGTCATGAAAGTGCTTACGATTATGGCTTCTATATTCATTCCGCTTACCTTTGTTGCCGGTATTTATGGGATGAATTTTGAACACATACCAGAATTGCAATGGGAGTATGGTTACTATTATTTTTGGGGACTTATGATTACGCTTTTTATAGGTATGATGATTTATTTCAAGAGAAAACATTGGCTTTGATAACGCCCAGTTCCTTATAAAAGTTATCCGTAATTTGTAAAACCGATTCCAAAATTTAAAGTACCGTTATGCGCAGATTGAAGAAATGGGGATTGATACTTGCTGTTTTGTATGTATTAATTACCATTCTAGCTTACACTTACCAAGAACGTTTGGTGTTTTTTCCCTCCACGATGCCCCTAAACCATACCTATGATTTTTGTCAAGATTTTGAGGAACTTAATTTTACTACTAACGATGGCGCTAGTTTAAATGCAGTTCATATCAAACAAGATAGTGCCAAGGGGGTTATTGTGTATTTTCATGGTAACTCCGGGAATATTTCACATTTGATACATGTAGCGAACCTTTTTTCAACAAAAGGTTACGAATCTATTCTTGTGGATTACAGGACCTACGGGAAAAGCACAGGAAAGCTTAGTGAGCAGGCGTTATATAATGATGCGCAACTTTTTTATAACTATGCTAAAAAACTATATAGCGAAGACGAAATTTTGCTTTATGGACGTTCTTTTGGCACTGGTATAGCTACTTGGCTGGCTTCAGAAAACAACCCTAACAGGTTGATTTTAGAATCACCCTTTTACAGTGCAGTATCATTAGGAAAGCATCGCTTTCCCTTTCTACCTATAGATTGGTTGTCCAATTTTAGATTTCCTTCTAATGAATACATCACAAAAGTAGAGTGCCCTATTTTCATTTTCCATGGAAAAGAAGATGTGGTCATACCATATGAATTCGCAGAGAAACTCTACGCGGCCATCCCCGGAAATAACAAACAATTCTTCACAATCAAAGAAGGCGGGCATAACTACCTCCAAGACTTTAAGGTTTTTAAAGAAGGGATGAGCAAAGCCTTAGACTAAATCAATCGCTTTAATCGAATAAATCAGAAGATAAGTATCGGTCTCCTCTGTCGCAAATGATGGAAACTATAGTTCCACTTTCTAGTGTATCTGCTAGTCGTAAAGCTGCTGCTGCTGCGCCGCCGCTACTCATTCCCGAAAATATACCTTCTTCTTTAGCCAATCTTATGGCCATTTCTTTAGCTTCAGCTTGACTTACCTCTATAGTTTGATCTACTTTTTTTGCATCAAAAATCTGAGGCAAATACTCTTTGGGCCATTTTCTAATTCCAGGAATGCTAGAATCATCGGTAGGTTGAACGCCAACAATCTGAATATCTTTATTTTGTTCTTTTAAATAGGTAGAGGTACCCATGATGGTCCCTGTAGTTCCCATAGCAGAAACAAAGTGGGTTATTTTTTGATCGGTATCTCTCCAGATTTCCGGCCCTGTAGATTGGTAATGCGCTTTCCAGTTATCATCATTAGAAAACTGGTTCATCATTACATACCCCTCATTCTTTACTTTATCTTCGGCATAATCCCTAGCACCTTCAATTCCAACACCGGCAGGGGTAAGGGTAACTTTTGCTCCATATGCTCGCATTGTTTGTACACGTTCAATAGTACTTTTTTCTGGCATGACCAATTCTATATCTAAACCGTAAATACCGGCAATCATGGCTAATGCAATACCTGTGTTTCCACTTGTAGCTTCAATGAGTTTAGAGCTTTTATCAAAATCTCCTCTATCAAGACCATTTTTAATCATGTTATAGGCAGCACGATCTTTGACACTACCTCCAGGATTGTGCCCTTCCATTTTAAAAAAGAGCTTAACATTAGGGTTTTTGTTCAATACTTTTGATTCAACCAAAGGGGTATTACCAATTAGGTCTAAAATACTATGAGACATGGGGAAGTGTTTTTATTTTAATTTCAGGTGTGTGAAAAACTGTTGAATTTGGAGGAACTGATGCTGTTAACCAAGCATTACCCCCAATAATGGAATTTTCTCCAATTACCGTTTCACCCCCTAGAATAGTTGCGTTTGCGTATATAGTAACATTGTTTTCAATAGTAGGGTGCCGTTTGGTGCTCTGCAAATGTTTGGCCACATAAAGTCCGCCCAAAGTAACCCCTTGGTATATTTTTACATGGTCTTTGATAATGGCGGTCTCACCAATAACAACCCCTGTTCCATGATCAATATGAAATGAATTTCCAATATCAGCACCTGGGTTTATATCTACACCTGTTTGCCTATGGGCATATTCCGTCATTAATCTAGGTACTAAAGGAAAACCTTCTGAATAAAGCTCATGTGCCAAACGATAAATGGCTATGGCATAAAAACCAGGATAGGCCATATATACTTCCTCTACGGATAATGATGCAGGATCACAGTTTACTGTTGCCTCTGCATCTAGATTTAGACGTTGTAATATGCTAGGTAGTTTTTCTACGTAATTCTCCCAGACTTTTTTACAAGGCTTATTGATGTCCCAACAAGCTAAATCAACTACACTATCAAAAAGTTGCTCTAGTTTGTCTAAATTTTTCTCCACAGGCGTGTCAATATCAAAGAGTGTGTAGAAAAGTAAATTGGTAAACTCTTCAACTTTTTCTTTAAGCCTGTATCTTAAGTTAGGCTGTTTCTTATGCCTGTTAATTTTGTCAATGATTGAAGTATGGTCCATATGCTATTGCTGAAAGGGCTAAATTACTCATAAATCTAAAAGCCGATTTCGTAAAAAGGTTAACTTTATCTAAAATAACAACATTTAGGTCGTATGTTAGATCCCATAATTACGAAAGAAACACTCAATTTTTTAATTCAGCTTAAAAAGAATAACAACAGAGAATGGTTTACAGAGAACAAACCAAAGTTTAAACGTCACGAACAGAGCGTTAAAGCATTTTTTGAAGGCGTAGCCACTAAACTTAACACTCATGATGAAATTGAAAAAACTAAAATGTTCCGGATTTATAGGGATGTTCGTTTTTCTAAGGATAAAACACCTTACAAAGCACATCTAGCAGGTTCTTTTTCCCGTGCAGGTGCCCAAAGGCGTGGCGGTTATTATTTGCATATAAAACCGGGAGAGTCCTTCTTGGCAACGGGTTTTTGGAATCCGAACAAAGAAGATTTGCTCCGGATTCGGAAAGAATTGGAACAAGATTCTTCAGAAATGCGGGAAATTATCTCGCAAGAGCATTTTAAGGAAGCGTGGGGAGAACTACAAGGTGATGAGCTTAAAACTGCACCTAAAGGCTTTGATAAGGCTCACAAGGATATTGATTTAATTAAAAAGAAGCAATTTATTTTCACCCGAAAGTTTACGGACAAGCAGGTGCTGTCTGCAAATTTCGCTGACGAAATTAATGAGACATTTATAGCCATCAGACCTTTTTTTGATTATATGAGTGATGTGCTAACGACAAATTTAAACGGAGAATCGCTTTTAGAGTAATACAGGTTCTTCAAAAAGCTGGACTTGGTCCTTTAAGCGGTCTATAACCATGTTCATCATGCGCTTGTTCAGTGCAGAAGAGTTTTTAATGTAGATTTCGTATTCTTCTACGGTAAAATGGCCAATTACAATACCTTTTAAGGAATTACGGAACTTAATGTCCTTTTGTATGGCATTCTCTATAAACTCAAAACGTTTTTCTAGTGAAAGCTCGTAAAAACTGTTTTTGTGTTTGGCTATATAATTTTTAAAAACGGCAATGAACATGAAATTCTGAAGCTTTAGAATAGGGCGAAAGGTTAGGTTTTGAAACCTTTCATTTTCGCTCATGTTATCAGAGATTTTTGCAGATGGAATTTCAGGACGAATACTTAAGAGATTGTGGGATCGATCACTCATGATACGGGTTTCTATAAAGATAAGGATTAAGCCGCCCAGCCCTTTTTGTGCTAAAATTAGTTTTTAACGAGGTTATGAACATTCTTACAAAGCAGTTACTTTGTAGCGGTAAAAAAATTGCTGAAGAGTATTTAAAATTATCTAAAAAATAATAGAATGAAGGAATCTATAAACCCATATAACGGAGATAAACTGTTTAACTTTAATGAATTGACTTATAATGAATTAGAGGGTAAGGTTAAAGTAGCACATGAATGTTATCTTGACTGGAAAGAGACCTCTTACGAAGAACGAACAAAGCTCATGTACAAGGCTGCGGAAGAACTAAGAAATGACAAAAGGAAGTATGGTGAAATTATAACTAAAGAAATGGGTAAACCAATTTCTCAAGCTATTGCCGAAGTTGAAAAATGCGCCTGGGCTTGTGAGTATTATGCAGAAAATGCAGAAAACCAATTACAAGATGAAATTATAGAAACAGATGCAGAGACCAGTTATGTGCATTACCAACCTTTAGGTGTAATTCTAGCGGTTATGCCATGGAATTATCCATTTTGGCAAGTTTTCCGCTTTGCGGCTCCTAATTTAATGGCAGGTAACGTGGGAATTTTAAAACATGCCTCAAACGTTATGAAATCTGCAGAAATGATTCAAGAGGTTTTTGAGAACGCAGGCTTCCCTAAAGGTTGTTTTCAAAACTTAATATTGAGTAGCGATAAAATTAAATCTGTAATAGAGAACGATTTGGTAAAAGCCGTAACCTTAACAGGAAGTAAGCCTGCGGGGTCTTCAGTTGCATCCATAGCCGGTGAACAAATTAAGAAAACAGTTCTGGAACTAGGGGGAAGTAATGCGTTGGTGGTATTTGATGACGCCAATTTGGATGAAACCATAGAGACCTGTGCTACAGCGCGTTTTCAGAATGTTGGTCAAAGCTGTATAGCCGGTAAGCGCCTTTTGGTACATAAAAGTATTGCAGAGCAGTTTACAAAGCTATTTATAGAAAGGGTGAAACGTTTTAAAGTCGGAGACCCTATGGAGGAAGATACCTATATTGGGGTAATGGCTAGAGAAGATTTAGCAAAAGACCTAGAAAAACAGGTGTCCGATTCCGTCGAAATGGGAGCGAAGGTCGTTTTGGGCGGGAATAGAAAGGGTACGTATTTTGAACCGACCATACTCTCTGGAGTTACTGCGGATATGCCTATTTTTAATGAAGAAACGTTTGGCCCAGCTATTGGAATTACTGTTTTTGACAGTGATGATGAGGCCGTTGAACTTTCTAACAATTCAGTTTTTGGTTTAGGTGTCAGTATATTTACTTCAGATAGGAATCGTGCTAAAAACCTTATCCCCAAGTTTAACGAAGGGGCTGTATTCGTTAATGAATTGGTGAAAAGTGACCCTAGGTTACCTTTTGGAGGGATTGGTATATCGGGATATGGGAGAGAACTGTCGTCACATGGAATTAAGGAGTTTGTGAACAAGAAAACGGTATACATTAAGTAGTCACTCTTTATTTTATATTTTGTTTGTAACTGTTTTATTGTAAGGTAGTTATGAGTTATTTTTTGCTGCTATCGGATAGATCAGGAGAGCAGTTGCAATTAACGATTAATATTAAACAATTAAACTTGTTCATTTTTGAAACGTTTGTATCTTGTAAGAAATATTAACCGCTATAAACAACTAAATTCAGATGTGTAAATTTTTAGTAATGGCATTATTGGTCGTATCCGCTACTACCTATGCCCAGAAAATGAAAGTAAAAGAAGGGGATATAAAAAACCTCAAGGATATTTCTGCCTATACCTTGGAATTTGACTACAGCAATCTGGAAATTCCAAAGTTCGATTCTGAAGAAGATTTTTTAGCTGATAAAATGGCTAAACGAGAGGAAAAAGAAGCTGGTACGGGTGAAAAATTTAAAGAATCTTGGTTTGCGGACCGCGAGGAGCGTTACGAGCCTAAGTTTATTGAATCTTTCAATAAGCGTTTTGATGATGGTGAAGTAAGCGTTTCTATGGATGCTGCTGATTATACCATGAAAATACATACCACTAAAATCTATGCCGGCTATAATGTGGGAATAGTTAGAAAAAATGCCGAAATATCTACTGTTATTACGGTGTATGAAACAGCAAATCCAACTAATGTGTTATTAGAAGGTACGTATGAAGATGTTCAGGGCTATGGCGCAATGGGCAATGATTACAATAGTGGCTACCGTATTTCGGAATGTTACGCTAAACTTGCTAAAAACATTGCAGGGTATATTATTAAGAAGGCATTGAAGTAATACCAGTAAATATATTATTTTAAGAGCGGCTATTTTAATAGCCGCTTTTTTCTTTAGGTAAAGTGCCACATTGCCATTCAGTAAGAATAAATTTAGAATTGAAAATTTATTTAAGATGAAATTTGGAAAAGTAGACCATCCGGAAAATATTGATTTTACACTACCTGAGGACCATGTAACTACTGCTGGAGTACTATCTAAGGTTGATGAAAACCAACCTTTGCAAATTTCCGTAGGGTGTGCCAAATGGAACCGTCAAGATTTGAAGAATTTTTATCCGCGCGGAACAAAAGATGAGCTGGTCTACTATAGTTCTCAATTTAATTGCATAGAATTGAATGCAAGTTTCTATCGCATATTTCCCGCCGAACAGTACACCAAATGGTATGATAAAACCCCGGAGGGGTTCACATTTTTCCCGAAAATCTCTAGAGATATCAGCCACCTTAGACGTTTGAACGAAGCCTCTCTGCCCATTGTAGATAGGTATTTGGAAAACACCTCAAACCTAAAAGAGAAATTAGGGACTATCTTTTTACAAATGCACGATAATTTTGGGCCAAAAAACTGGGATAGGGTGGTGCGCTTTGTAGAATATTGGCCCAAAGAGTTTCCTTTAGCTATGGAATTTAGGCATACAGATTGGTTTAATGAAGAAAAAGTAAGTCAAGAACTGTATCACCTTTTAGAAGAAAACAACATAGCCAATATAATTGTGGATACGGCAGGGCGCAGGGATATGTTACATATGCGCCTTACCAACAACGAAGCTTTTATTCGTTATGTGGGCGCTAATCATAGTAGTGATTACAACCGGTTGGAAGATTGGATTGAAAAACTGGATAGTTGGAAAAAGCAGGGGTTGAGAAACATTCATTTCTTCGTGCATCAAAATATGGAATTGGAGTCCCCTTTATTATCGGCACAATTTATTGACAAATTGAATAAAAAATGGGACACAGACCTTCAAATTCCGAAAACGCTTCAAGATTCTTCGGGTAAACTATTTTAGGGTTTGTTTGTTTCTTAATTTCGCATAAAAATTCAACACTCTTAAACCATTAGTAACATGAGATTTCATTCTAGAAAATGGGTTAAACCCGGAGATTTAAATGCCAACGAGACCTTATTTGGTGGTCGCGTATTGGCATGGATAGATGAAGAAGCTGCATTGTACAGTATTATTCAATTAGAAAACAAAAAAGTGGTCACCAAGTACATGTCAGAAATCAATTTTATGAGTTCTGCTGTAAAAGGTGACATTGTAGAAATTGGTATTGAAGTTGTTAAGTTTGGCAAATCTTCATTAACCTTAAACTGTGAAGTTAGAAATAAAATGACTCACGAAACCATTGTTACCGTAGATAATATTATCATGGTAAACCTTGATGATGATGGTAAACCTAAGCCTCATGGAAAAACAAAAATTGAATATGTTGTAGACCGTTTGGCTACGGAGGATTAAGGTTTTTGCATGTTTTTGGCTATAGCTTGGACTTCATCTAAGACTCTCAACAGATTTTCGCCCCATAATTGGGCAATTTCTTCTTCGGTGTAACCACGTTTTACAAGTTCAAGGGTAACATTAAAGGTTTCAGATGCATCTGACCATCCTTTGATACCGCCACCACCGTCAAAATCAGAACTAATGCCTACATGGTCAATACCTATTAAATTGACCATGTAATCTATATGATTTACAAAATCTGAAACATCTACCATGGCCGGTGCATCAGGAGCTTTGTCTGCGATAGAAATCGCAATTTTTTTCACTTTGGGATAATTCTTCATGAAAACTTCTTTTTGAGAATCGGTCAATGAAGAAAACTGATCTCTTCTATACCATTCTACTCCCATAGAATCTGCAACTTTTTCTAATATGTTTTTGATGTAGGCATTATAGGCCTCATCTTTTTCCGTATTTAAATATGAACTAAAAGCTACGGTCTGTACTACACCACCATTTTCCTTCATGAGTTTTAACTGCTCGTCATCTAGGTTTCTACTGTGGTCGCACAAGGCTCTTGCAGAAGAATGTGAAGCTATAATTGGCGCCTCAGAAAGTGCAATCATCTGTTTCATAGCTTCTTTGGAGGGATGAGAAACATCCACCATAATGCCCAGTCTATTCATCTCTTTTACAGCTTTTTGACCTAATTCACTTAAACCATTGTGGAGCCATACGCTATCTTTCTCGCCGGTATTGGAATCACTAAACTGACTGTGGCCATTATGCGATAATGAAATATAGCGTGCTCCTAAGTCATAGTACTTTTTAAAATTAGCTAAATCATTGCCCATGGGGTACGCATTTTCAACACCGATCATGGCTACCTTTTTGCCGGAATCATGTATGCGTTTTACATCTTCTGATGTTAAAGCGAGTTCTATTTTTTCAGGCGCAATTTCTTCGCATAAACGATGTATAGATTCAAATTTAGAAATAGCATTTTTTTCAGCTTTGGCATAACCTTCATTTGTTAAAGTGTCTTGACCGGTATACACTATAAGCCATGTAACATCCAATCCACCTTCATCCATTTTTGGCAGATTAATTTGTGTTTCTAGGCGTTGGGTATAGTTAAGGCTGTCCGTAAAATTATGGACATTGATGTCATTATGAGTATCTATTGTAATTACTTTTTCATGTATTCGTTTTGCCTTTTCCAGTATGGATTCTTGTGTTTTCTCTTCTACTTTCTTATTGGTTTGGCCACAGGACAGAAAAGACAGAATGCTTAAAAAACAGATAAAATGCTTCATATTAATAGGGTTTTGACATCCAATTTATGCATTTTGACAACATTTATAGGGGCTTAGGGAACATAAAGTTGCTCACCCTTTGTTAAAAAGGGAATTTTACTTTTAGAGCATAGTATACCTATTAAATTTATAAATAAAGTAATGAAAAAATAGTAAAAAATCAGTCCCATTCTTATTAACCTAAACTACCTAAATTGAAAACGAAAAACCTACTTTTCCAATTAACGGATTTAGAGTCGCACCTAAATGATTTTTCAGTCGAAAAATTAACTAAGGATGAGGCTTTTCATCTTAAAGTATCTTTCCAACATTTTAAAAAGAACCTTTTAGAAATGGTCTTCCTGTCTAAGGAAAATATAGACACGGATAAGCAAAAGGAATTATCAAAAGCTAAGTCCAACGAGTTTGAAAAGGTGTATCCAGATTTAGATTTAGAGACGTATGAAGCTGTAATTGAGCATCACAAATCTTACGGTAATGTTTTAAAGGAACTGCAAATTGATACTGCTATGGATAAAAAAGAAATATTAATTCTTAACGGAAAAACAAATGTAAGTGAGCATGACGATACAGAGATTGATTTAAAACCAATGCTGATGGAGTGTATGGGTGAAATGAGCTTATTACGTGAATTGATTTCAATTTTCATAAGTAATGGGCTTGAGTTTATTGGAGCTTCTAAAATTCACCTACAGACCCAAGATTTTGAAGAGTTAGATTTAGCCGCACACAAAATAAAAACGGGATTGGCTATGATGCGAACAGATAATCTACATGAAATTATCATCCAAATTCAGAAAGGATGTAAACTAGATCAGGACCCAAAGCATTTGGAGTTTCTTTGTAAGTGTTTTAGTGAAGAATTCCCAAGAGTTAAAACAGAATTAGACCGTGCTTATGTAGAGCTTACCAATAATTAAAAACCTAGCAATGACCAAAAAGAGATTATTGTTAGCGGAAGATGATGAGTTACTGGCGTCTTTGCTCAACTTTCGATTAAAGAAAGGGGGCTATGAGGTTAATCATAGCACCAACGGAAAAGAGGTAAAAGAATATCTGTCAGGGCACATGCCCGATATTATTGTAAGTGATATTATGATGCCCTATTTCTCCGGTATGGAGCTTATTGCTTATGTACGCAAGGAATTAAAATCTCAAGTACCCATTATTATTATATCATCTGCAGGAAACGAAGAAAACGTGTTGAACGCGTTTGAACTGGGCGCAAACGACTTTATATCAAAACCGGTGAGTCCATCTGAGCTTTTAGTGCGTGTTGCACGAGAATTGAATAAAACTTAATTTGTTAGAAACCTTTAACACATATTATGGTGTGGCGCTTATTACGGCACCAAAAATAAACACAGACATTCTGTGGGGTTTATCTATTGTGTTCGTTGTTCTAGCTGTGGTGTATTTCGTTTCGGTTTTCTTTTTTAGAAATAAGATATCTGCAACGGCAGCACGCACCAGGCAGCGCAAGAAGGAACTCTCACCAATGATTAGTGAGTTTTTGTTCTATGAAGAAGATGCGGATAAGGGAGAAAAATCTAACTATATCTCCTTAAAGATTGAAATAAGAGAACTCCTTAAGGATAATTTCAATAGAAAAGTTTTAGTAGAAGTGCTTTTAGATTTGAGAAAGGATGTTTCGGGAGATACACAACTCCGACTTTTTAGCCTTTATCAAGATTTAGGGCTTCAAAAAGAAGCATTCAAAAAATTGAAAAGCTGGCGTTGGGAAATTATCTCAAAAGGAATTTTAGAGCTTACCCAAATGCAGGTGGTAACGGCTTATGGCTTCATAACCAAGTTCATTAACCATAAGACGGCAACTATAAGGAAGCAGGCAGAAATTGCAACGGTTACCCTAAAGCCAGAAGGAATCAACTATTTTTTGGATACTACACGTTACAAAATATCTGAATGGCAGCAGTTAAAACTGCTTGATGTACTTAGGAACCAAGAGAATTATGAGCCACCTAGGTTCAGAATGTGGTTGACCTCTAAGAATAAACATGTAGTGCTATTCGCTCTTAGGCTCATTAAATATTACAATCAGAATGATGCCAATTCTTCGCTTATAGAGCTGATTAAACACAAGAATTACCAAATAAGAGAAGAGGCTATCAGCTGTATTAAAGAGTTTTATGTGGTTGAGGCGATACCAACACTCAAGGACATTTTTAAAAAATGTAATACAGATGGTAAGATTGCGGTGTTAGGGGCTATTTCTGAATTGGGAAGCGTTGATGATATTAATTTCCTTAAAAATGTAGCGAGGAAAGAAAATAACTTCTCTGTATCTAGCAAGGCTTTGGCAGCAATTAATACAATTTCTCCGGAGACTGTTATGCCATCCGAAGGGTTGGAAAAACCAAAAGCTTATTCAGCAGATATTGAAGAAAGTGAGGCGTTGCAAGATACTGATGTTATAAACTCGTTGCCTGTTCCTACTGAGGAAAAGGCTGTGATTGTTTCTGTAATTGAAGAGGGGCAAAAGGAAGAGGGTGTTCAAGAAGAGTTGCTTGAAGTTAAAACAGCAGAAGCTACAGTTAAAGAAGAATTAGTAGATGCAATAGAAGATGGTATTGCTGATGTAAAGAAAGAAGCCACAGCAGAGCAAGAAATTAGTTTAAGTTCTGATGAAATCTATGCGGTGGAGACCATCTTATCCGAGGAAAAATATGGGTATGTAAAAGAAGAAGACCAAATAGAATTTGTTGAAATAACGGAGATAATAGTTATAGATCCAATTACAGTGACTGGGTTTTTATCAAAAACAGAAAACATACAAATTGAAAATTTTTCAGATTCTTCATTACAACTAGACTTTTTACCTGTTGTAATTGACAATCCAGTATACCCTAACCAACCAACTATAAAATACCGACCCATGGGCGATTCAGAAAACAATAATCTTGATGTTAGATGTATTGAAGTTGAATATGAAGAAGTGGCTTCAGATATTCAAAAGGAAGCTTTACCAGAGGAACCTATGTTTGACATTTCTAAAATTGATTTTCTACCCATAGTAATTGATGATCATAAATTAGAGATTGACGAACTTAAAACTAACAACGGCGCTAATATTGATGATACTTCGGTTGAAAAAGGTACAGAAGAACTGCATGAATTTGTAAATGAAATTAGCGAGCTCAATTTCTTACCTATTGTTATGGATAGTGAAGTAGTGGTAGAGCAAGATATGTCTGAGGTTATTTCAGAAGAGGAGATATCTGAAAGTTCAAATAGTCTTGATGGTTTTACATTATCTGATTTTGAGATTGATTTTGAAAGTACGGAAGATGTAATGCCCGTAGAAAATGATGAAATCCATGAAGAGGCTGCTAATTCTAATTCTCATGAAACGGCAATAAATGATACTGAAGATGTAATGTCTTGGTTGATGGCAGAGAATGAACTTAGGGAGATTGAATTGGAATACGAAGTAGTTTCATCCAAAGAATTACCCAACCCACTTTTAGAGTTAATTCCTGAGCCTATTTATTACAACGAGCATGAAGCGTATATGATGGGGCTTTTAGATGATTTAGAGGAAATGGGTGATCATCGTGAAATCCCTTTGTTGCAGGAACTTTTGGCAGAAGAAACAGAAAATTTTGTAAAAGATCGTATTCATAGTCTTATTGAGCAGTTTTCATATTTTGAAACCTCACTTAAAAACGTTAAAAGCAAACCAAAAGAATCATCAGAGATAGAAATGCCCGTATTTAGTGTGTTTGCAGATTTGTTTAAGAATATAGATACTGAGTCCAAACTGGTTCTCTTAGATGAAATTGTTTCAGTAGGAGATGAAAAAGAAATCGATTTTTTAGATGGATTATTAGAAGATCCTAATCTTAAAATTAGAAAGAAGGCACAGGAAGCCCTGAAGAGTTTGGTTGAAAAAGTTTCAAGAAAAGCTGAGTTTGAAAAAGACCTACTACCTAAACCTATAGAGGAGTTACCTATTGATTTGTCCATTTTAGAGCCATTTACAGGGTCAAAATCTAAAAAGGTTAAGCACATACCAACGAATGAAGGGAACAACTACGAAGGTCAGGAAGTTGTTGGTTTTGATTTTGAATTAGATGACACCCAGGTGCTTGATAAAAAGTATGACCAAAAAACATTGAACATTAACGTTGAATCAACAGATGTACCTCCTAACGAGGGTTCCTTTTTGACCACAATTATAGATTTTCCAAGAAAATTCATTGGTAAATTAAATGGATAGTACTTTTTTCAATATCCTTTTAGATTACATAAACATCGTTTTTTTGATGTTTACAGTTATATTATTTACTTTATTTACCATAATGGGGTATCTATCTACCCGAAACTCTATCCATTACCGAAAAAAAAATAGTTTTGGCAGCCTTTCAAAAGTAATGGCTTCGCCTTTATCTCCCAGTATTACCATTATAGCACCTGCTTACAATGAGGGTTTGACCATTGTAGAGAACATTCGCTCACTCATGTCACTGCGTTACGTAAATTATGAAGTAATGGTGGTTAACGACGGTAGTAAGGATGATACGCTTAAAAAGATGATAGATGCGTATGATCTGGTTAAAATTGAACAAAAGATTGACCCTAATTGGAAAAACAAACCTATTCGTGGTGTTTACAAATCTCCCCATAGGGCGTTTGCAAAGCTCACAGTCATAGATAAAGAAAATGGAGGAAAATCCGATGCCTTAAATACAGGCATGGCACTATCTACAAACCGTTATGTGGGGTGTATAGATGTAGATTGTCTTCTATTGCCAGACGCATTGTTACATGTGGTGAAATCCTTCTACCAACGTTCGGAAAAACGGGTAATAGCAGTAGGCGGAGTGATTCGTGTAGCTAATTCCTGTGTGATAGAAGGCGGGCAATTAGAAGAAATACGATTACCAACCAATTGGCTCGCGCGCTTTCAATTATTAGAATACACGCGTTCTTTTATTTTAGGAAGAATGGCCTGGGGAAGTATAGATAGCCTCCTAATTATTTCAGGAGCTTTTGGGTTTTTTGATAGAGAAATTGCATTAGCTGTTGGCGGTTATGATACAGGTACGGTAGGCGAGGACATGGAAATTGTCTTTAAGATGAGAAGGTATATGCATGATCGTAAAGAACCGTATACCATTGAATATATTCCTGATCCGCTGTGTTGGACGGAAGTTCCGGAGGATTTAAAAATTCTGGTGAACCAAAGAGATAGATGGGCTAGAGGGAACTTAGAGACTTTATTTAAGCATAAAGACATGTTTTTTAATTCTAAGTATGGGCGTCTGGGCTTACTGAGTTATCCATATTGGTTTTTTTATGAATGGTTGGCTCCGTTGTTGGAGTTTTTCGGATTCTTTACCATTATACTTTTTACATATCTGGGAATTTTAAATTGGGACTTTTTTATAGCCATTACGGCAATGGTGTATTTGTTTTCAATTATGTTTTCGTTCTATGCCATTCTATGGGATGTGTATAGCTACAATGAATACAAAAAAACAAAAGATATTTTAACGCTTATGCTTTGCGCTGTTATAGAGCCCATATTTTTTCACCCTATCGTAGTATGGTCAGCAGTAAGAGGTAATTATAAGAAACTATTCAAAATTAAATCGGGATGGGGATCTCAGGTACGAAAAGGCTTCGCTAAAGCCACATAAAATTATAGATGAATACAAGTACAATAGACAGGTACTCTTTAAAGCACTACACGAGATTGATGATTTCTTTCTTTGGTAGTCTTCTGGTGCTTACTATATACCAATACACCACTTTGTATTTTAAAGGCGTTGTAGATATTATTTTTGGAACCAGCTTCTTTATTGCTGTAGTCCACCAAATTGGGTTTACCTCTTTGGTTGGGGTGATTTTAGCATTTCCATTCAATTTTTGGGAAAACCTGAGACCACGTTATGGTTTCAACTTGGTGTTTGTGTTACTTCTGGTTCTATTAATCGTAGAAGCTATGCTTATTAGTTATTTCTGTACGGCATTGGTACCATTAGGCTCGGATTTATTAGGCTATAGTTTTAGTGATATTAAAATGACAATTGCTAATTCTGGGGGAATCTCATGGGTGTTGCCCTTGGGGTTTGTCATTATAGTGGCTATGTTCTTTGGGTTGTACAAAATTTCCTCTAAACATTACCACCATATTAGTAGAATGTACCCGTTTACTATCATTTTGTTTAGTATGTTCATTGCCACGCTTTTTATTGAGGGTAAACCCATTAATCACAATAAAACGCAATACCTAGCGCTCAACCTTTATGATACCTCTACGGAAGATACTTCATATAATTCAGATGTTGAATTCCCTTTAATCAAAGCAAAACCAATACAGAATGTTTTAGGAGAGTATTTTGAACTTAAAGAGCAGAAACCCAATATCGTCTTTTTAATGGTAGAAGGGCTTGGGAGAGATTTTGTTGGAGAAGGAGCGGAGTATGGTGGCTTTACCCCTTTTTTAGATTCGCTTACTACTAAATCATTGTATTGGGAAAACTGTTTAAGTAATACCGGGCGTACTTTTGGTGTGCTTCCATCCTTGTTAGGATCATTGCCTTTTGGTAAAAGCGGATTTATGGAGTTGGAAAAATACCCTAACAAGCTCACTTTGTTTAGTATTTTAAAGAACAATGGGTATCACACCTCTTTTTATCAAGGAACCAATAGTTCTTTTGATAATGTAGATCGATTTCTAACCAGTGAAAATGTAGATTTTGTTTTAGACAAATCGGGTTTTGGTAGTAAATACCAAATGCAGGCAGAAGATGCAGCAGGTGCTTCATGGGGCTATCCGGACAGGGAGCTTTTTAAAAAGAGTATGAGTTTGCCTCGTACAGCGGAACAGCCACGTATGGAGGTCTATATGACCATTAGTACTCACGAACCGTTTATTCCGCCCAAGCAAGATTATTATGAGGCTAAGGTTGCCAAATTACTATCAGAAGGGGATTATAGTGGAAAGATAGAGAAGGTTATTGAGAAAAATGATAATGTGTTCGCTACGTTGTTATATACTGATGATGCCTTAAAATATGCATTTGAAGAATACCGAAGACAACCGAACTATGACAACACCATATTTATTATCACCGGAGACCACAGGTTGATTCCCATACCACAGCGTAATAACCTTAGCCGTTTTCATGTGCCTCTTATTATGTATAGTCCGCTTTTAAAGAAAACTAAAAAAATGAGTGCGGTCAATTCTCATTTTGATGTTACGCCAACTTTATTGGCACTCATGGAAGCTAAATATGAGTTGAAAATGCCTAAAAAAGTAGCTTGGATGGGCAGTGCGTTGGATATGTCCGAAGATTTTCGATCTGTCAAGAACATTCCGCTAATGCGAAATAAAAATGAGCTAAAAGAATTTGTGGACGCAGAGAAACTTTATTCTGATGGATCTATTTACTCTTTGGACGAGAATATGGATTTAGGATCCTCTTTTAGCAGCTCCAATAGTGAGAAAAAGTTGCAAGCTTTTAAATCTATAAATGCTTACGTGACAAATAATGACAAAATAATTCCAGATAGTTTGGCCATATTTTCGGTGAAAAAAGAAAAATTCACAGACTCGGAAATTGTATGGATAAACAGTGTTTACAACGGTCAAAATTTTGATAAGGTTTATATGATTGCACGGGAACTGGCCTTTGAGCGCGAATATGAAAAATCACTTTTACTTAGTCGTTATATTCTTTCGGAAGCTCCAAGTCATATAGATACCAAGGTTTTAATGGGTAGAGTCAATGTGTGGATGGGCAACTATGATGAGTCCATTAAAATATTAAAGGCGTGTGTTAAAATGAATCCTAATTATATAGATTCATATTCCGCTTTATTTGATGTTTATTTTTGGTCGGAACGTTCTAAAGAAGGCTTGGAGTTAGTAAAGTTGGTTCAGGAGAATAGCTCAAGTGCCCATGAAATTAAGGACAAAATAGATAGGGCCAAGAGGCAGGCACAAAAGAAGAGAATTGCTGCATCCATAGAAAAAATTAGAAATTCCAATACGGAGACCGCCATAAATACGTTTGAAATAGAATGAGTAGCCAAACTATATATCTATTTCTGTTATGCATTTTCCTAAGCCTATGGACTAGAGGTCAGGATGTTGTTCTTAACGATGTTAGTTTTGATGAAGCTCGTGACTTAGCTTATGAAGGTGATTATAGGTCTGCAAATGCGATGTTGGCCCAATTGGTGAAACCGGACTCCAAAGATACTGGTGCACGTGCTTTGTTGGCCAGTACGTATAGTTGGAACGGAGAATATGATAAGGCTAGAGATGAATTTAATACTATAATATCTTCAGAAAGGAACGATAGAAAAGTATGGATAGCCGCTATAAAAAATGAACTTTACGCTAGAAATAATGCTACAGCAATGGGCTTGGCAAATAAGGCTTTAGTGTATCTTAAAAGTGATGTTGAGGTAGAAAGACTCAAAAGTATTGCCGAAGAGGATTTTAAAAACAATGAATATTCAGAGATTGGCTGGTTCAATAGTAATGACTCGGTGGTTCCAAAAGAACAAGTTGAAGTAGCCATTGCTAAAGAGAAAAAACCGGAAGCTATTGATACTCTGGCGGCGAAAACTCCGGTTGCAGAAGACGTTTTTAAAAATAGGGTAGCAGTAAGGAACTCCGCGACTATATATGATACCAGGTATGACCCAATGTTTTATTCCAGTATTTCATATAATAGACAGACCTTGGCAGGAACTCTTATTCCTAGAATAAATTATAGTAATCGTTTACAGACGAATGGGGTGCAGTATGATCTGGATTTTTATCCAAAATTCTCAAAACGGTTTTACGCTTATCTAAACTATGGTTTCTCAAACGCTTCAATTTACCCTAAACACAAGTTTGGTGGAGATTTGTATGCCAACCTTCCAGGTGCTATTGAGTTCTCTGCAGGGGGTAGATATATCAGTTATGATAACACCAATGTATCCGTCATTACAAACTCGTTAGGGCATTATAGGGGGAACTATTATTTTTCTCTTCGTTCGTATATTACGCCAATGCCGGATAACCTTACCCGTTTCTCAGGTAACTTGTTGGTTCGTAAATATTTAAAAGATGCCGAGAATTATCTTGGATTAAATGTAGGCATGGGGTATTCGCCAGAATTGAGACAATTGACTTCGGGCGATGAGCTTTTGGCGGAAACTCTTTTATACGTAGAATCACAACGTTTAAGTCTGGAGTATCAATTTACAGGTAAGAACAATCCAAATATTTATAGAGCCAACGTGGGTGCTACCAGACAGGAATTGGCATTTGCTTCAGGCACTTTCTTTTACGGAGTTTCAGCGGGAATTACCTATGAGGTGAAATTCTAATTTGAGGCTGTTTATTTACTGTCCTTTATTGTGATTGCATCAAATACCCATTTATCGGCATACATACCATAAACTAACCCTATTTCATTCTCTTGTACATAGGTTTCATCTTTTCCTGGATCAAAGTTTACATTATATACATATACCTTAATTCCATTATCTCTCAACTGAAGCATCAACTTTTTTTGGGCGGACAATATTCTACGCGATAGCGCTACGTGCTTTACATTATTGATAGTCAACCATTGTAATTTATCTCCTTTTATCTTTAGTAGTGGCTCTTGTGAAATCATTGCATGGATGCCCTGTTGAGAAGCATCTTCTACAGCCATAGGACTAAAAAGCTCCATGAGTAACCTGTCTTTATCTATAAATTGATTTGCAAAATCTATGGGGTTATTTACTTTGTCAGTAACCAATGTAGCATCTGGGTGGGCTTTAAACCAAGAATTTATTCCTTTTAGATCTAGTGTGGTGTATGCTCCATAAATTTTATGTTTCATGAATTCTGAATGGGAGGGAGGTAATTCCCCAGGATAATCCGTGAATCGTGCCCACATGGCCCAGTCGTGTGCTGCTACTAACTTTCCATCAGATGTTTCAATAATATCTAGTTCAAAAAGGCGAAACCCTTTTTTATAATTTTCATCAAGTGCGTTCTTGGTATTGGTAGATTTAACTCCGTCTATTTCTCCACCAGCATGAGCTATATACCGATTATTATTTGGTTCAAAATCATAAGTGACACGAGGAAAATAGATTTGGGCATCTTTAGATATGTCTGGAACATTTTCAGAAATCATGACAGAACTATCGTTAACCTCTTCCGTAATTATACCATTAAAATTATGCATGATGTATGCTTGGCGACCTTTTAAGGCTCCTAGTTTTTGAAAACCCATCTGTGTTAATTCAGTTGAGGTTTTTAATTCACCGTTTACAGCAGAATCATGGGCGAGAATGGCGAAAGTAGCTTTGTGGGATTGTAACTGTTTTAATACGGACATAAGTTTATCCAGTTCTTCTGGGTTAGAGTAGGTGTCATAGGTTTTAAACTCAAAAGTGTCCGATGAGTTAAAATGAATTACCGTGAGACCCCTTTCAATATGTTCGGTTTGACCGCCAACCGTAAAACTACTTTTTTGTTTGGCGTTAAAGCTATGGCTATTTAAGGTTAGGATTGTTTGGTTTACTGTTAGGGATGGCGAAAGTGGAGTAGAACCGGTTTCCATACAACCAGTTTCAGACGACCCCATACAGAGGCTAGTGTATATAAATAGTAAGCCGGCAATTTTTGCTTTATTTTTCATTGTAACTGGTAAAAATAATTTTCAAGACACATATAATATGGGGTATAGAAGGCAATTCTATAAACATTAGTCTATAAGATAGTAACGTTTTGGATTGCTTGCTTATTGCGGTATGTTCTTAGTGTGGTTGATATTGGCCTGTTCTACTAAAAAGAGTTGGTAGATTTTAGAAAATAATGTTTTGAAGTGAAAATTTCTATAGTTGATAATTTTTTGAAAAATAAGCGACTAAGAGTACTAGCACAATGTAGTATAGATTGTAGATTTGAGGCTGCAATTATCCAGTACTACCTATAAACATTGGGCTTAAAGAACGGTAAATATTTGATAAACAGAGGTTAATAGATTAAATGTATCATTTTTACGATGAATAACACACCTGTTTTGTTCAATAAAAGGGCATTTTTACATGATTAACAGGTTTTACAACATTTTTCATTCGTTACACCACATTTTGTTGTTGAAGGTGGTCTTATTGAATAAGTTTACATCATAATAATTGAGACACCAAATCAAAATATTAACTTAACCTATACAAGATTATGCTTTACGATACCTACGGAGAAGAATACCTATCATTCCTTCAAGACTTAAATGAAATCCTAAGTTTAAACGAATTAGTAGAATTAGATTATATGTAATCAGGATCCCAAATCCATCAACTTTTAATACCTACAACTATGGCAAATCAAAACCCAGACAATGCGGCTTACATGAATTTTATTGAAAATTTAAATGAAATTCTAAACAGTGAAGAAATTAATAAATTAAATTTTTCTTAGTTATTTAGTGAAAATTAGTTGTTCAAAAAAAGCCCTAACGAAGAATCGTTAGGGCTTTTTTACGTACAATGTTTTTTAGGGCTTAGCCTAAATAGGTTTTCAATAGTTTACTTCTTGAATTGTGACGTAACTTTCTAATAGCTTTTTCACGAATTTGACGAACTCTCTCTCTGGTGAGATCAAAAGTCTGCCCAATTTCGGCCAAAGTCATAGATTGTTGATCACCTATTCCGTAATACAATTTAACCACATCCGCTTCTCTTGGAGATAAGGTCTCTAGAGCACGGTTAATCTCTGTATTCAAAGACTGTTGCATTAAAATCTTATCAGGCTTTGGAGACTCACCACTACGAAGTACATCATAAAGGTTGGAATCTTCACCTTCTCTAAGAGGAGCATCCATAGATACATGCCTTCCAGAGTTTTTCATTGATTGCTTTACCTCGCTAACCGTCATTTCTAGCTCTTTGGCTATTTCCTCAGCAGAAGGTGGTCTTTCATGTGCTTGCTCTAAATAAGAAAATGTTTTTTTAATCTTATTAATAGAACCAATTTTGTTCAATGGCAAACGTACAACACGAGACTGCTCGGCAAGAGCCTGAAGAATCGATTGGCGAATCCACCAAACGGCATAGGATATAAATTTAAAACCACGTGTTTCATCAAAACGTTTAGCGGCTTTTACAAGTCCAAGGTTACCTTCGTTTATTAAATCGGGTAACTTTAAACCTTGATTTTGATATTGTTTGGCCACGGAGACCACAAAGCGTAAGTTAGCTGTAGTTAATTTTTCTAGGGCTACTTGGTCCCCAGCTCGTATTCTTTGTGCGAGTTCTACTTCCTCAGACGCATTGATCAGATCAATTTTACTGATATCTTGCAAGTACTTATCCAATGATTTTGATTCACGATTCGTAACTTGCTTGATAATCTTTAGTTGCCTCATATATCTAGTATGTTTAGGATTACTACAAGAGTACAGTATACATTTTTATTATCGATTTTCCAAAGAGATGTCAGTATTCTTATACAAAATTTATGAGAAGTTTAAGATTTTAAGTACGAATGTAGGCGGATTCTCGTTGTTCCGTTATTTTTGAAGATAAATAAAGTAAAATGAGCAAGCGAAAGCTGAAAAAATACCTTTCAGAAATTGATAAAGAAGCTATTGAAGAACAGCTTTTAGATCTTTATGATCGTTTTCCAGAGGTAAAGGAGTATTATAACTTCATCTTTAACCCAAAAGAAGACAAGCTTGTTCAAGAAGCGAAAACAAAAATTAGTAACGAGTATTTTCCTGTGAGGAGAAAAAGGCCCAGGGCCAGACGGTCCGTGGCGCAAAAGTTCATAAAGCACTTTAAAAAACTAGGGGTAGATCCACATCTTACGGCAGATGTTATGTTGTACAACTTAGAGATTGCCCAAATATTTGAAAAGGACCGCAACATACCGGATTCCTTTTATAAAAGTATGATGAATTCATTTACTGAAGCTGTGCAGTTTGTTTCGGTAAATGGCCTATTGGGAGAATATAAAGAGCGTATCGTAAAGATTTATACCATAACACAAGAACAAAATTGGCAATTTGGCGAAGGATTTTCCCGAGCCTTGGATATCATAGATTAATATGGCAATAGTAATTATTAGACAAGACGATAAAATTGAACTTTGGAAAAAAGCCCTTTTAGAGCAGCAACCAGATTTGGAAGTGTATAGCTACCAAGAAGAGCATCCCAAGGAAAAAATAGAAATGGCCCTGGTTTGGAAACACCCAAACGGTGCATTGGCTCATTATCCTAATTTAAAATTGATAGCATCAAGTGGGGCAGGGGTAGACTTCATTTTTGAAGATGAGTCGGCACCTAAAAACCTACCCATAACACGGGTGGTAGATGATATGTTGGCAAAAGATATGAGTGAGCATGTTTTGGCTGTCATCTTAGGTCATCTTAAAAATTTAGATCGTTACAGAATTAATCAGACAAAGGGTATTTGGCAACCTGTGCAATACCATCGTATTTCAGATTTTAATGTGGGTATTATGGGTTTGGGAGCGCTAGGCAAAGAATTGGGAACGGATTTGGTAAAATTCGGTTTTAGGGTTCAAGGTTGGGCAAACTCAAAGAAAGATATTGACGGTATTAATTGTTTTGTAGGTGATGCTGGCTTTTCAAATTTTCTTGAGACAACCCAGATTTTGGTATGCCTTTTACCTCTTACGGATGCTACTTCTGGTATTTTGAACAGGAAGGTTTTTGAACAACTGCCAAAAGGAGCTTTTGTAATTAATGTGGCTCGGGGTGGTCATTTAGTTGATGCGGATTTGTTAGAAATGCTGAATAACGATCATTTGTCCGGCGCGGGATTAGATGTATACCATCAAGAACCTTTACCAAAAGAACATCCGTTTTGGAACCATGAAAAAATTCAGATGACACCTCATTACGCTAGTGTTTCTGATACGAATTCGGTAGTTCCCCAAATTTTAGAAAATTATGATAGACTTCAGAAAGGTAGTTCTTTATTAAATGAAGTGGTGATGGATAAAGGGTATTAAAGAATTATTTTTCTATTTTAAATAGATGAAAATCACTCGCGTTTTTAGGGAGGTGAGAAGCTTTTATTTTGCCTTTTTATCGATTTAACTCGAATAAATTTCAAATAAGTACAAATTTCCTTTAATTTTGTGAAATTGAGATTTTGGGGTACCCCACCTACTTACAATAATTGAACACTAAATTTTAGACCCTACTTGGAGTTAAAAAAAAATACTACCGAAAAGCAGCTGTACGACTATCAGATTGAAGATCTGAATACCATTTTTAAGCATCTTGAAGATCCTGAAGAGAAAGGAAATTTACTCTATCAATTACCTACGGGAGGCGGAAAAACGGTTGTTTTTTCTGAGATTGCCCGTCGTTATATTGAGAAAACGGGTAAAAAAGTGGTTGTACTTACACACCGTATAGAGCTAAGTACACAGACATCTAGAATGCTAAAAAGCTTTGGTGTTAAGAATAAGATCATTAATAGTGAGGTAAAGGAACTTACCGATCAAGATGAGTTCATGTGCTTTGTAGCCATGGTAGAAACCCTTAACAATAGGCTGCAAGAAGAGAAAGTAGAGATAAATGACATAGGCTTGGTTATTATAGATGAAGCCCATTACAATTCGTTTAGAAAGCTATTTAAGTTTTTTAAAAAATCTACGATTTTAGGAGTTACCGCAACACCTTTGAGTTCCAATATAAAACTACCCATGAAAGACAACTATCAAAAGTTGATCGTGGGGGAATCCATAGGTGCTTTGATCAAGAGAAATTTCTTGGCCAAGGGAAATATGTACAATTATGATGTAAGTCTGCAAAGTCTCAAATTGGGTATTAGTGGGGATTATACCGTTAAATCATCAGATGAGCTGTATAGCAACCAAAGTATGTTGGGTAAGCTACTATCGGCATACAAAGAAATAGCTGAGGGTACAAAAACGTTAATATTTAACAATGGTATCAATACCTCCCGTTATGTGTATGAAACGTTTAAGAAGGCTGGTTATAATGTGCGTCATCTAGACAATAAAAATACCTCTTCTGAACGTAAAGAAATTTTAGAGTGGTTTTCCAATACACCAGATGCTATTTTAACTTCGGTTAGTATTCTTACTACGGGTTTTGATGAACCATCTGTAGAAACTATTATTTTGAACAGGGCTACACGTTCGCTTACGCTGTATTTTCAGATGATTGGTCGTGGGTCTCGTATTTTAGAGAATAAGAGTGAATTTACGGTTGTAGATTTAGGAAACAACGTAGCTCGTTTTGGTCTTTGGGATGCTCCAATTGATTGGCAAGAGATTTTCCATTTCCCAGATTTCTATCTTGAAAATATCAAGAATGATGAGGAAATAGAGAAAGAATTCGTTTATGAAATGCCCTCGGCACTTCGTGAAAAGTTCAAAGATTCAACGAACATTGAGTTCAATATAAAGGAAGAGTATAAAAAGGTTTTTGCTCAAGGTCTAAGGTCTAAAATAGTGCTTGAACGAAGTATTGATCAACATGCCCAAATCTGTGTAGAAAATTCCGAAGATGTTTTTGATGCGCGTATTTTAGCAAAAGAACTCAAGGAAGAGATCAAGTATAGGGTACGTCAATATTCGTATTGTATTATGAACAATACCAAGAATTACAAAGAATGGTTAGAGGAGGATTATGAGCGTAAATTGCGTTCAAGTATTTCTCGTATGTTTGCTGCCAAGATGTAGTTTCCTTAAGGGATATAAGAAGTGTTGTATTAGCTAACCTAAGTTCTTAAGTAGGGCAAAGTGAAGGAGAGTGTACTATTAGTTATCGGTTTTACTTGGCCAGAACCGGCTTCTACTGCGGCGGGAAACCGAATGCTTCAACTTCTTCTCTTTTTTAAAGCGGAGGGGTACCGTATCGTTTTTACTAGTACCGCGTCAAAATCAGAACTTTCTTTAGATCTTAATGCACTTCAAATAGAATCAAGGTCTATTACTTTGAACGATTCGGGTTTTGATTCTTTTATTAAAGAATTAAACCCTAGCATTGTTCTGTTTGACCGATTTTTGACCGAAGAACAATTTGGATGGCGCGTTTCTGAAAATGTGCCTAATGCTATTAGAATATTAGATACTGAAGATTTGCATTCTCTTAGAAAAGTTAGGGAAACGTCTCTTAAAAAAGGAGTTCCTTTTTCAGTTCAGTCTTGGTTGAAGGATGATAGTGCAAAACGTGAAATAGCAAGTATACTTCGTTGCGATTTGTCATTGATGGTTTCAACCTTTGAGATTCAATTGTTGGTCAAAGAAGTTAAACTAGACTCTAATTTACTTTTACATTTGCCGTTCCTTTTGGAAGAAATACAAATGGAGAACCAAAGGAATTGGACTAGTTTTAAGGATCGATTAAATTTTGTGTGTATTGGGAATGGAAAACATGCACCAAATGTTGATGCCGTAATATGGTTGTATCAAGAAATTTGGCCTCTAATTAGAAAGGCTTTACCAGATGCTCAGGTTGCCGTTTATGGAGCGTACATGCCACAAAAAGTGAAGGAGCTGCACAAACCAGAAATAGGTTTTCTAATTAAGGGATGGGCTAAAGATGCAAATAAAGTATTAGAGAATTCACGAGTAAATCTTGCTCCGCTGCGTTTTGGTGCGGGTATTAAGGGAAAACTTACTTTAGCTATGCAAAACGGCACACCAAGTATTACTACGGGCATAGGTGCGGAAGGAATGCATGAAGGTTTACCATGGAGTGGAGTCATTACCGAAACTGCCATTGATTTTGCTCATGAGAGCATAGAATTGTATACCAATGAGAAGTATTGGCATGATGCGCAACACAATGGTGTGGACCTAATTAATCAACTGTACAGCAGAAAAGAACTGAGCAAACATTTTTCTATAGTATTAGAAAACTTACTACAAAACTTAGAGATGCACCGTCAACAAAATTTTATTGGGAGTTTATTGCAGCATCAAACCATGCAGAGTACAAAGTATCTTTCAAAATGGATAGAGGTGAAGAATAAACAAGAATGATTTTAACAAGGTGAAATTGCAGCATAGGTTTTAATCAAAAAGGATACTAAAAGTAGCACCTTCGTTTACTTTATTAGACACTTTTATTTCTCTGCTCACAGCTTTAAGTTGGGTCTTTGTCATAAAGAATACAACCCTTGTAGTTTCTGGGTGATTATGAAGAACTTCGGTTCATAATTAAAGTGTGTTCCAAATTCTATTAAAGCTTTTAATCCATCTGCAGTTTTGATTAGGGTTTTATTAGGTGTGTCAACAGGCGTTTTCTCTCCTCTTGTTAATTTAGTCTAAGGCATCACAGTATTTACTCACAGCGCTATCTATATCGTAAACCCCTGTATCTACATTTAATTTTCCAAGCACCAATTTTTAAGATGCCATGAATACTATTCATGGCATTGGTACTTAAAGTATTTTTTTCTTACTCATTTACAATGAATTTGAAACTATTGTATAATAGAGGGGAATAGGTGTATGTTTAATCTTTAGGCAGTTAATAAAAGTTGAATCAATTTATAAATTAATATATTATTTACATGCTAGTGTTTCTTCAATTAGTGATTTAAGCTTGTTGCTTTTTAAGGGCTTGGATAAATAGTCTACAACAGATGAGTAGCTTTTGGCTCTTTCTATATCTTCTGGGTCCACGGATGAGGAAACCATATAAATAGGAATCTGTTTGCTTATAGTAGACTCAATATTCTTGTATGCTTCTAAGAATTGAAACCCGTCCATAATAGGCATGTCAATATCCAAAAGGATAAGATGGGGGAGAGCATCAGGGTTATTCTGGTTTTCTAAGATGTAGTTGAGTGCTTCTTCTCCATTACGAAATACAGAAGTTGTGTGTTCTATCTTTAAAAATTTTACAGATTGAATAATTGTAAACCTATAAATATCATCGTCATCAACAATACAAAGGTGAAAGGGGTTTTTCATAATTTTTTAATTAAAATGAATACTAAAAGTAGTGCCTTCATTGACCTTACTCTCTACTACTATTTTGCCACCCATAGCTTCAATTTGGGTTTTTGTCATAAATAAACCAATCCCTTTTGCTTCAGGATGGTTATGGAAAACTTTATTTAACCCAAAAACTTTATGACCATGTCTTTTTAAGTCTATTCCTAAACCATTGTCTTTAAAGCATAGGGTTACCTTGTTTTTATCAATTTTTGAAAAAATTTCTATTTCCGGAGTACGATCGTCAGATTTATATTTTAGTGCATTTCCCACTAAATTTTGAAAAATGCTCTCTAAATAGATCTTATGGTAAAATATAGAGTCAACCTCCGAAAAATCACTTTTAATTACAGCTTTGGTACTTAAAATTTCAGCCGTAAATATTTCTTCAGTTTTAATTAAAGTACTGCTAAATGAAACTTCACGACGATCAATAGCGGTATTATTTTTAGCGTTTAATGCTTCAATTAATGTATTAAGTGTAGAAGTTAAATGACTGATTACAGTCTCAAATTTTAAAAATAACTCTTTGCGGTCTTCTTCGTCATCCATTATTTTATAAATCTCTAAAAGAGAGTTTAGGTTGCTGACCGGTGCACGTAAGTTGTGAGAGGTAATTTGGGTGAAATCTGCAAGTTGATGATTTTGATCGGTAAGCTCTTTGGTTAGGAGTTCTAGTTCTTCTTTAGCATTTAAAATTTTATATTGATAAAGCTTTTCGTCTGTAATATTGCGTATGGCCATAGATATAAGTAGCCCTCCCTTGTTTTGTAGTGGGCCAAGTGTTGCTTCAACTGGGATTTCCTTACCAGATTTGTCTATCATGTAAAAATCCTCTCCTAAATCTAGCTTTAGCACTTTAGGGTTTTTTTGAAATTTTTTTCTCGCTGGTTTTCGTTTTTCGTCAAACCTAGAAGGTATAAGAAGATTAAGAGACTTTCCTACAAGTTCTTCAGAAGTATAGCCAAATAAGTTTACGGCTTCTTTATTAATCATCTGGATAATATTGCCCTTCCCAATAATTAGAGTTGCATTGGGTGCAGATTCTAAAAGGCCTTTAAATTTGATTTCTTCTGCGCGGTGTTCGCTCACATCTTGCAGGGTGCCTACCATTTCGATAACACCACCAGACTCTATATTGGTAACAGTAGCAGATAAATATATTGTTTTGATGTTTCCGTTGGCTAATATTATGCGGTGTGTGACACTTTCATGAGTTTTGGTTTCCCGAAGTTTATTGATTTTAGCCATTACATTATCTCTGTCATCCGGATGTATATAATGGAAATAAGTTTGAAATTCAATTTTTAAATTTACATCAAGCTCAAAAATGCGATATAAATTAGGGGACCAATCTATGGTATTGGTAATTAGGTTCCACTGCCAATGACCAATTTTTGATATTTGTTCTGCAAACGTTAAGAGCTGATTTTTGCTTAAGAGCTTATTTTCAACAGCTTTCTGATCCGTGACATCTTGCGAAATTCCTAAAACATCTAAAACATTTCCGTTTTTATCCGTATTTACTTTTCCATTTACTTTTATATATCTAATAGCATCGTTTCTAACAATTCTATGCGAAAAGGCTATAAAAAGTTTTGTTTTTACGGTTTCATTTAAACACGCATGTACATAATCTATATCTTCAGGATGTACATCTTTTAAGAGGATGTTTAAAGGGAATTTGGTATTTTCCTCAATGTTAAGAAAACGAGACATGTTTTCGGAACAATTGACTAAATTAGTCTTGTGGTCCCATTGCCAGTATCCAAATTTTATTTTTTTCTGTGCAACTAAGAATAGTTGATTTTTTTTAAGAAGCTCATTCTCAAAGTATTTACGGGCAGTAACATCTTGAGAGCTGCACATAAAACCCGTCAGCTCATCGGTATCATCAAAAATGGGTTCTCCTAAAACTTGAATTACTCGCTCTGAACCATTATTAAGAATAAATCGGTGGAAAAGAGTTTTAAAGAATTTATTTTTTACTGAATTTTTTAAATGCTGTAGTGCATATTCTAAATCTTCAGGGTGTATCCCTTCCGTTAATTTTTGAATGGTAACCGGAGTGCCAATAGGAGTGCCAATTATCCTAGATATGTTTTCTGAACATGTAATTAAATTCATGGTCAAGTCCCACTTCCAATGTCCTAAGCCTGCTTTATTCTCTGTAAAATCTAGTAGTTCATTCTTTCTAGATAATTCATTTTCAGATTTTTTCCTATCCGTAATATCTTGTAGCAATCCGGATATTTCTATATTACCTTTGTGTTCTGAGTTGCGTTTACCTATTAAAAGCACCCAAATATCACTTGTATCAATAGAACTTAACTTTAATACATTATTTAATGGGATATTTTCTTTTAAGGAGGTGGTTATTAGTTGTTTTATGGATTGTAATTTATCCTGGAAAAAAGCAACTCCTTTTTTTTTATGAGGGGTACCATGAGGTAGTTCTAAAATTTCATAGGTAACCTTATCAAGCTGAAATTCTTGTGTTTTAATATTGAATTTCCAATAACCTATCCGTGCAATAGCGTTCAAATCTGCGACTGCAATATCTGTGTTATAGAGTTGGTGATTTTCAATACTCATGTAACTAAGATAGTTTAAGTTTTAATTAACAGGAAAAAAACTTCTAATTTTATCTTCTATAACTTACCAAAAATTTATTTATTCCTACTTAAATGTTGTGAATTTTGGAATTAGAACTAACTCGATATGGCTAATTAATTGGATTATTCGGTGTTTGTTCTATGTTTAAAAATTTATTACTTCCATGTAGTTCCTACTTTTAGACTACTTGTGAGTTGAATTTTTAATTGTATTCATCTATCTAAACTTTATTTTCTCATACTTCAAGCAGTGTAGAGTTTGTTTTTTTCAAATTGCTTTACTTTGCAACGCTTAAACTATGATCATGCAAAAACCAGATTGGAAAACAGCCAAAGAATTTGAAGATATCACCTATAAAAAGAGCAATGGCGTAGCTCGTATAGCCTTTAACCGTCCAAATGTGCGTAATGCATTCCGGCCTAAAACTACGAGTGAGCTTTATCAGGCCTTTTATGATGCTCAAGAAGACACTTCTATTGGCGTAGTTTTACTCTCTGCAGAAGGTCCTTCTACTAAAGATGGCATATATTCTTTTTGTAGCGGTGGAGATCAAAAGGCTAGGGGTGATCAAGGTTATGTTGGCGAAGATGGGATGCACCGTTTAAATATTCTTGAAGTACAGCGTCAAATACGTTTTATGCCCAAAGCAGTTATTGCAGTAGTGCCAGGCTGGGCTGTTGGTGGAGGGCATAGTCTGCACGTGGTTTGTGACCTGACTTTAGCAAGTAAGGAACACGCTATTTTTAAACAAACGGATGCAGATGTAACCAGTTTTGATGGTGGTTATGGTTCGGCTTATTTGGCAAAAATGGTGGGTCAGAAAAAAGCTCGGGAAATCTTTTTTTTAGGACGAAACTATTCTGCGCAAGAAGCTTATGAAATGGGAATGGTAAATGCCGTAATCCCCCATGATGAATTGGAGGATACTGCGTACGAGTGGGCACAGGAAATTCTTGAAAAATCACCTACATCTATAAAAATGCTAAAGTTTGCTATGAACTTAACAGATGATGGTATGGTGGGGCAACAGGTATTTGCAGGTGAAGCTACACGTCTGGCTTATGGTACCGAAGAAGCAAAAGAAGGTAGAAATGCATTTTTGGAAAAGCGTAAACCTAATTTTGGCAAGAATAAATATATTCCTTGATACTTAGGAATGTATTTTTTTATTGGAGATTGGTAAGAGAGGAGATGAACCCTCTTAAAACCAGAAAAAGCCTTCCCTGTCCGGAAAAGGCTCTTTCATCGAGAACACTATATGAAAATGAAAAAATTTACTTCTTGTTTTTTACTACACTGTAAATTTACCATGAACCTCCTTTACTACATAACTATTGTTGCGTAGCAAGGTGGAATTGTTGTGTAATTACAATAAAAGTATGTTAAGCTTTTTCTTACGTATTTCGTGAGCCTGAAATAGTGTAGTTATTTTATTGCCGCAAGTATATTTTTCAAAAATAAGTTGATGTCAAAATCAGGAGCTTCGGCAAGTCCGGTTCGTACTACCACTAAATCTTTAGAGGGAATTATAAAAACACGTTGCCCTTGGTAACCATTAGCAGAATATAGGTCTCTAGGTACATCTGGGTATTTCCCGTTAGCATTTAGCCAAAAATGACCACCGTAAGTACCATCGGAATGTAAAGTTGGTTCCGAAACATAGTCAACCCAAGATTCGTCAAAAAGTTGTTCTCCGTTCCAATTTCCTTTGTTAAGATATAAAAGGCCGAATTTAGCCCAATCCCTTGTTGTGGCCCAAGCATAAGAGGAACCCACAAAATTCCCTTTCATATCGGTTTCAATGAGCATACTACTCATTCCTATTTTATCGATTAGGGCTTCATACGGGTAGTTAATGTAGTCTTGGTGAGATTTAAATCGTTTTCTTAAAATGCCAGATAATAAGTTTGAGGTTCCCGAAGAATAGTTCCAGACTTCAGTTGGTGGTGCTATAGCTTCTTTTTTGGCCTGAGAATTGGTCATATCGGCATCCATAAAAAGCATTCGCGTCACATCAGAAATAGAAGTATAATCCTCATCCCAAGCTAGACCACTTTGCATACGTAACAGGTGGTTCAAGGTGATTTTTTTTCTACTGTCTTTCTCCCAGCCTTCTAAAATTACAGGTTCGTTCAAATCTATTTTACCTTGGTATTCTAGGATTCCATACAAAGTAGCGAGTACGCTTTTGGTCATACTCCATCCTAGAATAGGGGTGTCCTTAGTGAAACCATCCAAATACTTTTCGCCAATAATATGGTTTTTATGGGCGACTAAAACGGTTCGTGTCTTTTGAACTTCATTATTGGTAAAAGCACTATTGATTCCCTTTTTTAGTATATCATAATCCACATTGCTAAAAACGGTGTCTTTGGCTTCTTTATCCCCATATGGGAAAACCAAATTATTTTCATTTTTAACACGCTGTGGAACGGGCATCGTAACATTTGGGTCATAATCCTTGTTTACCAAAGTGCAGCCCAGTCCCTCGTGACATATTGCTTTTCGCTCCATAAGTCCAAATACAGAGGCAGATGCACTTTTGCCGTCGGTCTCAACATCGGCAAGATTTATGAGAGGCACATCATTATCATTCAATTCAATAGACTTGGCGCTACGATCTGTTATAAAAACAGTAGAAGCCATATTTTTTGAAGCATAGCCGGATATGAAATTTAGTTTGGGGAAATTAAAATACACTGCCACTGTTATAATTACGAATAAAATTAAAAGTATGCGTTTGAGGATTTTCATGTAAATGGTGGGGTTTGAAAATGAAATATGCACCAAAAGATGCGTAAAAGTAAACCAATTTGTAAAACCGTCAGTAAGATTTTATAAATTGCTTGCTATGAAAGTACTCGTACCGCTAAACATACCGGACATTGGAATAGAAATGTTGAAAAAGGAGGGCCTTGAAGTCACCAAATGGACCAAGGATCTACCCATGACCAAAGAAGAGCTTTATGAAGCAGCCGCTAAACACGATGCGCTTTTAAGTACAAGTAATTATAAGTTTGATGCTGAATTCTTAAACGCGAACAAGCATCTTAGGATTATTTCTCAATATGCAGCGGGTTACGATAATATAGATTTGTCCGAAGCTAAAAAGTTGGGTATTCCTATTGCGAACGCTCCCAATTCTATGACGGATGCCACAGCGGATATGGCTTTCATATTGATGTTAGCAGTATCAAGAAGAATGTTATACATGCACAAAACTATTGCTAGGGGTGAATGGAAACATTTTCGGCCACAAGCTCATTTGGGTATGGAATTAAAGAATAAGACCGTCGGCATTTTTGGTTTAGGGCGAATAGGGTTTGAATTTGCCCGTCGTTGTAAGGGGGCTTACGGAATGGATGTCCTCTACTGTAATCGCTCCAACAACCAAGAGGCAGAAGAGGAGTTAAAAGCTAAAAAGGTCAGTTTTGATGAGCTGTTGGCGCAGAGCGATGTAATCTCGGCTCATTGTGCGCTTACCAAAGATACAAAGTATACGTTTGACGCCGAAGCATTTCAAAAAATGAAACCTACCTCTATCTTTGTAAATACAGCTCGTGGTCAGGTTCATAAGGAAGCGGATTTGATTGCTGCGCTAGAAAATAATGAAATATGGGGTGCAGGTCTTGATGTTACCGACCCTGAGCCTATGAAAAGAGACAATCCCTTACTTGCTATGGAGCAAGTAGCGGTTACGCCGCATATAGGCTCAGCTACGGTTGAGGCACGGAATCAAATGTCCGTATTTGCGGCAAAAAATATTATTGCCCTACATAGGGGAGAGCCGCTACCATACCCAGTTTCTTAAAATTATGTAGCTTTAAGGGAAATCTCTTCAGCTATGTTCAATAAGATAACCGCATTTTTGTTGCTGGCTTTGCTTTATAATGCCTGTGCCAAAAAAAACGACTACGTCTGGAAAACAAAGGAGGTAAACGTTTCTGCATACAACTCCGTTCATTGGCAAACAGATGGTGAGCCTAGTGTAGCTGCCTGGGGCGATACTCTGAAGCCTGGGATGAAGATTATTGCTATTTCTCGAGATTTAATGAAACTAGGGTTTGAGCCGGGTACTCAAGTAAAACTACCTGGGTTGGAAGGTGTTTATGAAGTGAGGGATAAAATGCACAGTAGATGGAAAAATAAAATTGATGTCTATATGGGCTCAGATGTTCAGAAAGCTAGGGATTGGGGAATGAAAAAAGTGAAAATCGAATACCGCGTGAAGCGAGAAGATAATACTCAGAGTGAATGAATAACAATTTTAAAATACTCATAGTTCTTATTTGCTGCACTGCCAGTGTGAACTGTAAACCGGTAAAGGAAACCGTAAAACCCCCAGAAATAATTGATAAACCCATAGTTTTTGACATAACCCGAAAAGAACTTACTTTAGAATATCTCAAAAATAGATATGGAATTGAAAAACAATCCCCTACCATAGATCCTAAGATGATTGTTTTGCACTGGACGGTCATCCCTACGATGGAGAAAACTTTTGATGCGTTCAACCCGGCTACCTTACCTAATTGGCGGCCAGATATTAAAGACGTAAGCGGACTAAATGTTTCTTCGCAATTTTTGGTGGACCGTGACGGAACCATTTACAGGTTATTACCTGAAACTACAATGGCGAGACATGTGATTGGATTGAACCATTGTGCCATTGGCATAGAAAATGTAGGAGGAACCGATGCTTTACCCTTAACGAATGAACAAGTAAAATCAAATATAGCACTGGTAAAATACTTGGCAAATAAGTATGCTATTGACTATCTAATTGGTCATTATGAGTATACGCTTTTTGATAACCATCCGCTTTGGTTAGAAAAAGACCAAGGCTACCGCACAACTAAAACAGATCCCGGTGAAGATTTTATGAAGAAGGTTAGACAAGCCACCAAAAATCTTAATTTTGAATCCTTACCCAATAAACCGATTACCCCATGAAAATACAGATTACCGCATTGTTTCTAGTTGCCAGTCTTTTTTGTGCCGCTCAGGAGAAAGATTTAACCACTATGCTTTATGACACCTATGAAGCCTATAAAGAACCGGTGCTAAAGAAGAGGCGTATTAAACATGCCGATTTGCAACCACTGGTTGAGCAATACCGAAAAAATGAAAAGTTTAAGGTAAGCCAAGTTGGCACCTCAATAGAAGGTCGGTCCTTATCGCTAATTAGTATTGGTGAGGGTGAAACCGATGTTTTTCTATGGTCACAAATGCATGGTGATGAACCTACGGCAACCCAAGCTATTTTTGATATTTTCAATTTTTTTGATAGTAGCGATTTTGCTTCTGAGAAACAGGAGATACTGGAAAACTGCACCCTGCATTTCTTACCTATGTTAAATCCAGATGGTTCGGAAGTATATCAGCGTAGAAACCGTTTGGGCATTGATATTAATCGTGATGCCCTACGTTTACAGTCCCCCGAAGGGCAAACTCTTAAAAAAGTCCGTGATAGTTTAGATGCGGACTTCGGGTTTAATTTGCATGACCAAAGCACGTATTATAATGCGGAAAGAACGGAGAAACCTGCTACTATTTCGTATTTGGCACCCGCGTACAATTATGAAAAGGAGATAAACGAGCAACGTGGCAATGCCATGAAGGTTATTGTTTTTATGAACAACATCATCCAAAAGTATGCACCTGGACAAGTAGGGCGTTATAATGATGATTTTGAGCCAAGGGCTTTTGGCGATAATATTCAAAAGTGGGGTACAAGCACTATTTTAATTGAATCTGGCGGATACTTAGGCGATGTAGAAAAACAAGAAATCAGAAAACTGAATTATGTTTCTATCCTATCGGCTATCTATTCCATAGCAACAGAAAATTACAAGAAAATTGCTCTAGAGGAATATGAAAAAATACCGGAAAATGACCGCAAGCTTTTCGACCTTAAAATAGAAAATGTAGCCTATTCGCTCTTGGGGAAAAATTATATTCTAGATATAGGCATGAACCGTTTAGAAGTAGATAAAAAAGAGCATAACGATTTCTGGTATAGTAGTCGTATTCTTGATCAAGGCGATCTTTCTACGTATTACGGTTACGAAACCTTAGATGCTACTGGATATATAGTAACTCCCGGGAAAGTATATCCTATACTGGTAACATCATTAGAGGCATTGGCAGTTTTGGATATTAAATCTTTATTAAAATCTGGGTATACGTATGTTCGTGTCGAGAATATTCCATCAGGAAAATTGGCTTCTCCATTTCCTATCCATATTCTAGGAAAGAAATACGAAGTGCCGGAATTTTCTATAGAGGTAGGACTCAACCCTACTTTCCTTCTAAAAAAAGGAGAAACCATTACGCATGCAGTAATAAATGGTTTCTTAATCGATTTAAATAGCGATAAAAAAACCAATTTTAAAAATGCAATGATTTATAGGTAAGAGAGGCCTCTGCTTCTAGTAGCCGAATCTTGTTGCCATTTCTGACATTTCAGAGGCGTGAATTGCGATTCTAAAATACATTGTAATTGCCACTATTGCTATGATAGTGAATAACGAAAGGGTTAAAGCCTGGTACCATTTAGGCATTCCGTTTAAAGTTGTGTTCTGAATAATAACTGTTAATACATCCATGTGTTCTAATTTTGCCATTTAGCATAGCATTTGTTCTCAGGATGTAGGTGTTCATTTTCGAATATGGGGTACTCGTGTTCCTTAGACAGCGAAGTAGCCAAAAACCCTACTTAATATTGCTTTAATTCGTTAAAGCGCACAAAAAAAAGGGAGAACGGTATGTTCTCCCTTTTTCTATCACCAAGTTCATGAACTTGGTAAAAAATAGGTCTTAAAGTGACTCGGCATCTAAAAGTGCAAAGAACTTGTTTAAGTTAGGAATGATGACGATTTTAGTACGTCTGTTCGTAGCTCTGTTCTCTCTTGTGTCATTATCTACCAAAGGTAAGTAGCTACTTCTTCCGGCAGCAATCATCTTAGTAGGGTCAACATTGTATTTGTTCTGAAGGATATCTACAACGCTAGTAGCACGTTTAACACTCAAATCCCAGTTGTTACGGAACATTTCAGTGCTTATAGTTTTAGAATCTGTGTGACCTTCAACCATAACTTCCATACTTGGCTCAGAATTGATTACTTGTGCCAATTTTTCAAGAATTTTGTTGGCTTTGCTACTTACACGGTAGCTACCACTGTTAAAAAGAAGTTTGTCAGAGATATTGATCATAACAACAGTCTTGTCAATATTTACATCAACATCATCTTCATCATCAGAGATAGATTTTTTTAAGTTGTATGATATAGCCAAGTTCATTGAATCTTGTAAAGTCTTAGCTTCAGCCAATTTGGTAGGGTCAACATTTGCAAGAGTAGCTCTCATTTTATCTTTAGTGTTGTTGCTCATTACGGCAACATCATCCACAGATGTCATTTGGCTATCGTTAATTTCTTTTAAAGAATTGATTTTAGAATTGTACTCAGCTACACGAGCCTCTATCTTCGTCATTTTTCCTTCAAGCTCTTCCTTTTCAACTTGTGTCTTGGTCAATGCGCTTTGAGTTTCAGATAAATTGTTCTCAAGAGCAACATATTTTTTCTTAGAAACACAAGATGCCATTAGTGTAACGGCAAGCGTACTTAGGATAATAGATTTTTTCATTTTTGAATGTTTTGTTATAAAGTATTTTGATTACTAGTAATACGAAATAGGTTTAAAATTGGATGTCAAAGGCTTCTTAAGATTATCGATCAAAAGTCTCGTAAATACGTTGAATTATAGTTTAACTATTTGATTTTAAGTTGTTCATAGTTGATTGTAGCGCATAAAAAAAGACACCTATTTTAGGTGCCTTTTTTTTGTTTTTTTATGAGTTTTATTAGCTATTCGCAGCCTCCGGTGAATCCGTCAGCATTAAATTTGGTCTGAACAGCGCCCTGTAAACTTCCTTTTTGAACCTGAATGGCCAAATTATTATCACCACCTCTTTTTGGGCTACAGTATTCAAAAAGATAAAAACTACTTGCTCTTTCAGAAACCAAGTCAGAAATTTTATTGAACGTATCTTCCAATTCCTCCTTGTTTGCAGCAAACTCGCTAGAGGTTTTTCCAATAGCAGTCAATGCCTCTGTGTCTATCTCAGATCCTAAACCAATAGTGAAAAAGGAGATGTTCGGGTCTGCTGTATCTACCTTTTTCTGGGCTGCATCTTTTGAATAACGTGATGCTTGGTCTTTACCATCTGTGAATATAACTACAGACGCAGCACCTATTTTTTCACCTTGAGTACTTTCGTTTAAAAGGTCGGTAGCTATATCGGTAGATTTAATAACAGCACCATAAAGATCTGTAGAAACATCACCGCTAATATCATTATTAATACTAGCAATAGCTTCTGTCAATTCTGATTTCACGGAAGTTAGCGGATTCAGTTCGTGCAGCACATCTTCACCATCAAACCAATAGATAGCCATTTTATAGGAATCTTGAGTTGTAGCTGGCATTACCGTATTTACAAAACTTGTACTTGCTGTCTTTAATTCCTCTAAGCTACTTTGTAAAACACTGTTACTTAAATCCAGTATTAATAAGGTGTTGCTTGAGAATATTTGCTCATTAGGCGAAATTCTTGCGTTAGACTCCGAGGTTGAGATGGTATTGAAACAATCATCATTTCTACCTTGCTCATAAATGGTAAACTGGTCAGCGGTCAATCCTGAAACCGGTGTACCGTCACTATTAGAAACTTTAAAGAAAATTGATACTTTACCGGGGTCTTTGGTGAATTGGTCTTGTATGGATAGGATCAAGTCATTTTCTCCAAGGTCAAGGCAGTCATCAACAACTTGTCCCTGTCCAAGTCCATCGCCCGTATTTAAGGCATAGTTTACATCGTCATCTGCATTTCCACAGGAAACAAATAAGGCAATAGATAGAAAAAACAAAATAAGTTTAAAGGAGGAATTCATTTTCGAGATTTTTACGTTCAACCATCACAACGTTGATTTTCGGTTTAAAGTATGAATACCTTAAAAAAATATGTTAATTATTGTTAAGGCTGCAAAGCAGGCTTGTTACTACATTTTTGACAATCAAAGAATACATCCTTTACTCATAGAATAATAAATTTAGAAAATGTATAATGGCTTATGTCTACCCGTAAAGGGCTACAGGGTTTTTAAGCTGCTATTACAAGGGGGCTTATAGACTAAAGAAATTGTTAAAGTGACATCTAAAGGTTATAATTTTAATATCTTGTAATATTATAATCGAGAATCAAAACTAAAACGATATTTATGCCAACCTATCAACTAACGGTAAACGGAAAAGCTCATACGGTAGAAGCTAGTGAAGACACCCCATTATTATGGGTTTTACGAGATCATTTAGATATGGTCGGTACAAAATTTGGTTGTGGTATAGCACAATGTGGGGCCTGTACGGTTCATGTTGAGGGCAATGCTACAAGAAGTTGTTCCTTACCGGTAGCATCTGCTGTAGGAATGTCCATTACAACAATAGAAGGATTGTCCGAAGATGGCTCTCATCCGGTACAACAGGCGTGGAAAGAAGTAGATGTTCCACAGTGTGGGTATTGCCAAGCGGGCCAAATGATGACCGCATCTGCGTTTCTGGCTCAAAATCCAAATCCTTCAGAAGATGAGATTAAGAATGCAATGAACGGTAACATCTGTAGATGTGCCGCATACAACCGTATTAGAAAAGCGGTAAGCGTAGCTGCTGATAAAATGGCCTAAAACATACTACTACGCTTTTAAAAAAAACTAAAAGCTGCAATTCTATAAAATACTGCTCATGTCAACACCATCCATACAATTTAGTAGAAGAAACTTTTTGCGCACGTCATCTTTGGCGAGCGGAGGCCTTTTAATAGGCTTTAACCTTTTTACGGCCTGTAAGTCGGACGTAAAGCCGCCTGTAGATTTAGCGGATTTGAATTATAACGACTTTAATGCCTTTATTAAAATAGCCAAAAACGGAGCGGTGACTATCTTTTCACCAAATCCGGAAATCGGTCAAGGTATAAAAACCTCAATGCCCATGATTATTGCCGAAGAGCTAGATGTTTCTTGGGATAATGTATATGTGCAACAAGGGGTGCTAGATACCAAAAACTATACAAGACAGATCGCCGGTGGTAGCCAGTCCATTCGTTTTGGTTGGGACGCCCTTCGCCAAACAGGTGCCACGGCAAAACAAATGTTGGTAAATGCAGCAGCAGCTCGTTGGGGTGTAGAGGCATCCGAACTTTCGGTTAGTGATGGTGTAATTACGAACAAGGCAGGTGAAACTTTAAGTTATGGAGATGTTGTGGATGAGGCCGCTATTTTGGAAGTACCTGAAAACGTTACCCTAAAAGAACCTAAGGATTATAAGATTATTGGTACGGATAGGCGTAATGTAGATATTGATAAAATTGTAACAGGTCAACCGCTATTTGGTATTGATTATAAAGAGGAAGGAATGCTTTATGCTTCCGTACTTAGGCCCCCTGCTTTTGGTCAGGAATTGGTTTCATTTGATGCTACAGAGGCCAAAGCGATACCAGGTGTAGTTGATGTGATTCAAATTGGTGACATGGCCAAGGCGCTGTTAGGTGAAGAGAAAGTCAACTGGACGGCACAATTAAGTGGTAGCGGAAAAGTAGTGGTTTTGGCAAAGTCTACCTGGGAAGCTTTTAAAGGTAAAAAAGCGATTAAAGCGGTCTGGTCTGATGCTACTCCTTTGGAAAGTACTGAGTTTCATGATGAAAAGTTAAACGGACTATTGGATGGTAAGGATTTTGTTACCATGCGTAAAGATGGTGATGTAAATAAAGCGTTCGCACAAGCGGATAAAGTTTTGGAGCGCACCTATGAATCCCCTTTCTTGCCCCATAATTGTATGGAGCCCATGAATTTCTTTGCGAACGTTAGCGATGAAAAAATTCATTTGGTAGGCCCGGTTCAGACTCCAGAGGACGCCGCTAATACGGTTGCGGCACTTTTAGGGCGTGATGTTGAAGACATTCATTTAGAAATGACCCGTATGGGTGGTGGGTTCGGAAGAAGGCTTTATGGTGATTTTGTATATGAAGCAGCTGAGATTAGCGCCACAATTAAAAAACCGATTAAAATGGTCTCTTCTCGAGAGGATGATATGTCTACTGGAGTCTACAGACCAGCTATAAAATATAGGATTAAAGCGGCAATCAAAGATGGCCAGTTAACTGGTTATCAATTAAAGGAAGCCGCTATTAATGGAAATATGTACGGATTGATACCTAATTTTTTCCCTGCAGGCGCTGTTGAAAACTATCAAGTTGATGTTGCTAATTACAAGAGTAATATTACTACAGGGGCGTGGCGTGCACCCTATACCAATTTCCTAGCGTATGCTGAGCAGAGTTTCTTTGACGAACTTGCTGAGGAAATGGAAGTAGATAAAATAAAAATGCGTTTAGACCTTTTGGAAAAAGTAAAAGGCACGGAAGATGAACGAATTCAGTATTCCCCAGAACGCATGCAAGAAGTTATAAAAATGGCCGTAGATAAATCCGGTTGGGGCAATCAGCCTAAAGGAACGTATCAAGGTTTTGTAGCGTATTACTGTCATAATACCCATGTTGCCGAAGTTGCCGATGTCCAGATTGAAAATGGTTTGCCTGTAGTTAAAAAAGTAACATGTATAGTTGATTGTGGTATTGTGATAAACCCAATGGGAGCTTTAAACCAAATAGAAGGTGGTGTTGTAGATGGTATAGGACATAGTATGTATGGCAGTTTCGGATTTGAAAACGGAAAGCCAACAGCTAACAATTATGATAAGTATCGTTTGGGGCGGATGAAGGAAGCGGCGGTTGTGGAGACTCATTTGGTTCAAAATGAGCTTTCTCCAACAGGATTGGGAGAACCTACTTTGCCTCCGGCCGGAGGAGCGGTAGCCAATGCGCTTAAAGCTGCAACAGGAAAACGCGTCTATAAGCAACCTTTTATAGAGCAATCAGAATTGTGGAAGGCAAAAGAAGAAGAAATATTGGGTTAGTACATGAACCTCCAATATAAAAAAAATCAGTTTCTGTAATGGAATACGATTTGTATGACACATGAACTAAAGAACATAGTAAGAGCCTATAAGGCCGGAAAAGAAAAGAAGCAAAAGACCGTCCTCGCGACGGTCGTTGCTTTAGAGGGCTCTTCGTACCGTCGTCCGGGAGTCCGCATGCTTATCCGTGAGGATGGCAAAAGGGTAGGAGCTGTTAGTGGCGGTTGTGTAGAAAAAGAAATCGTTAGACAGGCGCAAACCGTTTTTATTGATGATGTGCCCAAAATGATGATTTATGATGGTAGATATCGATTGGGTTGTGAAGGTATTTTGTATATTTTGATAGAACCCTTTATTCCAAACCCGGCTTTTCTTGATGCTTTTGATGAGATATTAAAAAGTAGAGCGCAATTTGAGATTAGGTCTTCCTTTACCAAGGAGGAAGGAACATATGCAGACTTAGGTTCGTTTTTTGTCATTGGTGAAAAGAACTATGGAGTGCGACCTAATGTTATTTTAAGTACGGAAAGAATATTATTTAACCAGCAAATGAATCCTTGTTTTAAGTTGATAATAATAGGGGCAGAGCACGATGCCGTGCAGTTGTGTTCTTTTGCCTCTTTAACCGGTTGGGAAGTAACTATTGTAGCTGCAGCAGCAGAGGAAAAGAACATTAAAGATTTTCCGGGAGCAAGTCTTTTTCTGCCGGAAGAACCAGAAATGTTATCTATAAATTCAATAGACAATCAAACTGCAATCGTTTTAATGACACATAGTTATGTTCGTGACCTAAAGTATTTGTTAGCTATAAAAAAATCACAACCTGTGTATTTAGGTTTGTTGGGTCCTGCCCAGCGAAGAGAGAAATTATTGAATGAATTCATGGAACATTACCCCGAAGTTTCAGGTACTTTTTTTGATGTTGTTCATGGTCCTGCCGGTTTAGATATTGGTGCGGAAACTGCGCAGGAAATCGCATTGGCTATTCTTTCGGAAATACTTTCGGTAACAAGAAATAAGGAGCCTATAATGCTCAAAAATAAACAAGGAAGGATACACACCTAATGAAGAAAAAACAGCACCATATTGCCCTTATAATATTGGCAGCTGGAGCTTCCATAAGAATGGGGAAACCAAAGCAACTCCTTCCTTGGAAAAACACTACGTTATTGGGGCACGCAATTCAAACCGCCAAATCTTCAAATGCTATAAAGGTGGTAGTTGTTCTAGGGGCTCATGCGGACCTCATTAAATTAAATGTAAAAGAAGAGGTTGTTTTTGTTGAGAATACTTCATGGCAATCTGGTTTAGGAACGTCTGTTACCGTTGGGACAGAATGGTTGCTTCAAGCTGATATAGAATTTCAAGGAATTCTGATTATGTTGGCGGACCAGCCATTAATCGACCCAGAATACTTGAATAAGTTGATAGCTATCTCCGAACAAAATCCGGATAAAATTATCGCATCAGCCTATAAAAAACGGTCCGGAGTACCTGCAATTTTCCCTAAAACATATGCGGATGCTCTTTTAAAGTTAAATGAGGATTTTGGAGCGAAGCATCTGTTGGAACAAGAACAACGTAATGTAATCACAGTACCTGCTGCGCACCGTATAGTAGATATTGACACTCAGAACGATTATGAACAACTAAAAACCAGAAATGAAATTGAAAATTAATATGATCTTATTCCTATTAGCGAGCCACTTTTTGGCAGCTCAAGAAATGGGCTTTGAAGAGTACAATCCAAAATCTACCTTGGTTGTTCCGGTACATGAGGTGAAAAAAGCGAAATATCCCTTTATAGATATTCATAGTCATCAAAGAAACATGAGTGCGCGAAGCCTTAAAGGTTTGTTGAAAGATATGGATGCCATGAATGAAGCTATTATGGTAAACTTAAGTGGAGGCTCTGGGAGTAAATTAGCGGAAAGTGTAGATAATATCGCTGAAAATTATCCGAATAGATTTGTCGTTTTTGCTAATGTAGATTTTGATGGCACTGGAAAACCAGGGTGGATTGAAAAGACCGTTGCTCAATTGGAAGCAGATATTAAAAAAGGGGCCCGGGGTCTAAAGGTTTTTAAAAGCTTAGGACTAAGAAATATAGATAGTAATGGTGAAAGATTGGCGGTAGATGATGCTCGTTTAGATCTTATTTGGAAAAAATGTGGGGAATTAGGTGTTCCTGTGTTGATTCATTCTGCCGACCCAAAATCTTTTTGGGACGATATGAATTCGGATAATGAACGTTGGTTGGAATTGAAAACACATTCACGTAGAAAGCGATCAGATACGGACCCTGCTCCTTGGCAACAAATCATTGATGAGCAACATAACATGTTTAAAAAACATCCCAATACAAAGTTCATTAATGCCCATATGGGTTGGTACGCAAATGATTTAAAGCAATTAAGTAGTTATTTAGATGACATGCCTAATATGTATGTTGGTATTGCTGCGGTAATAGCTGAATTAGGTCGTCAGCCACAGAATGCACATGACTTTTTTATAAAATACCAAGACCGGATTCTATTTGGAAAAGATAGCTGGAAACCAGAGGAGTTTCCAACCTACTTTAGAGTATTGGAAACCAATGACGAGTATTTTCCTTATTACAAGAAATATCATGCTTTCTGGGCTATGTATGGATTAAATTTACCTGATGACGTGTTGAAAAAAGTATATTATAAGAATGCTCTGAACTTGGTTCCGGGCTTAGATAAAAGTCTGTTTCCTAAGGAGTAGTTATTTTTTATAGAAAAACGAACGAAATTAAAACCCTAAACCTATGTGTACAAAAGCCCAATGTTATATCATCCCTCCATACTTACTTGAAAAACTCGCTAAACACGGTAATAGCAGTTGTAAAAGAGCTTTGAACGATACAGGAAGAATTGCAGAGCGCAGACGTAGTAGTCTTAACAATCTTTTGTTGCGTAACCAACCAGAGGGGAATGGGAAACGTTTCGTATACGATTCTAAAAACCAATTTGAGCAGCGATTGGAGTTGGCAAGAGAAGAAGGACAAGATGCTACGGAGGATGAAACCGTTAATAATGCATATGATACTTCGGGTTTTGTGCGGGATTATTTTCAAGATACTTTTGGGTTGAATTCCATTGATGGAAATGGCTTAGATATTATTTCCAATGTACATTATGGGGAGGCATATAACAATGCGTATTGGGATGGTGATGAAATGACTTATGGTGATGGTGATGGAAAGGAATTTAAGGATTTTGCTAGTGCTATTGATGTCGTTGCTCATGAATTGGCTCACGGTGTAACCCAGTTTTTCGCTAATTTGGAATACCAGAGTCAGCCTGGGGCCCTTAACGAACACTTTTCTGATGTTTTTGGAACGGTAATCAAGCAGAAATACTTGAAACAAGATATTTCAGAAGCAGATTGGCTTATAGGAGATAGTGTCGTTACCGAAGAATTTCCAGGAGTGGCAATTCGCTCAATGAAAGCACCTGGTACGGCAAATGATTTTGATACCCAGCCGGATCATATGGATAACTATTTCAATGGTATGGGTGATAATCAAGGTGTGCATATCAATTCAGGTATCCCTAACAAAGCATTTTACCTTTGCTGTCTTGAAGTTGGTATTGATGACTGTGCTTTAATATGGTTTGAGACTCTAAAGGCACTCTGGCGTACGGCAGATTTCAATGATATGGTTGAAACTTTAGTGAGTACGGCACAACGTTTAATTTCAGAAGGCAGAGTATCTGAGAAAGCGGTAGAAGCGATAAGTGTAAGCTTTTCGCAGGTAGGTTTAACCCCAATCGTTGTATAATGAAATACGATATTAACATAGAAGGTGGTTTTATGGGCATTCCTAAGAGATTTGAGGGAGAGGTAAAACTAGATAAAAACGAAGAACAGGAGATGCGAGATGCTGTAAGTGTCAAGCAAGAAGATCACAGTCATTTACGTGACGGTTTTACGTATACAGTAAAGTTAACTGATGAAAAAGGGGTTTATGAATCGCAATTCAATGAATCTAATTTGCCTAATAAAATTAGGCGTTTTATTACTGATATTCAAAAAGGAGGCAACTGAACTGCAATCAAAAAACAAGATAGAATGAAGAAACCCGAGTTGCTTATTTTTGATATAAATGAAACGCTTTTAAACTTAGGTCCATTGACCGACGCCATAAATGAATCGTTAGATTCTGAACATGCTTTCTCTTTGTGGTTTAGAACATTACTTCACTATTCATTAACTGAAACTTTAACTGGTAATTATGAGGATTTTAGTGTTATTGGGAAAGCTACATTAAAAATGACAATGCAAAAATTTGATAAAAATCTATCGGATGATGCTTTAGATTCTATTTTGGGAAACATCAAAAAATTGCCTGCACATGATGACGTAGAAGAAGGTTTGAAAATCTTAAAGGGAGATGGAATCAAACTCGTAGCGCTTTCTAATAGCAACGCAAAATTACTGAACGAACAACTGCAATTTGCGGGTATCGCTTCTTATTTTGATGCTATCGTTTCTGTGGAAGAGGTGGCTAGTTATAAGCCGGAAGCGGCTCCATATAAAGCTGTTCTTGCCAAAATGAGCGTATCACCAGAAAACACCATGATGGTAGCCGCTCATGGATGGGATATTTTAGGAGCCAAGCGTGCGGGTTTACGAACAGCATTTGTTGCACGTGAAGGCCACGCCATTTATCCCTTGAACGGAACGCCGGAAATAGAAGACAAAACTATACTAGAAGTTGCCCAAACAATTTTGAACAACTAGTTCCTGACTAGTTCTTCCTTCTCGTTCAAATCACCATAATCTTGAAAAATACCGCAAGAGTATTCTTTCTTGATTAAAGATTTTTCTTCTTGTTTTCGCTTTTTGGCTAGAACTTCTATTTGAGGAGATAAGTAACCCATGTTTTCTATTTTTTTAGGTATCGTTAAAACGCCCTTAGTTTAAAATTGTTGTCTTTATTTTCGGTTTTTAGTCGAAATACAGGTCAAATGTAAATCCGTATTTTGAAACCGAATATAATTTTACAAAAACTTTGTGATTTGTTTACCTACAGGTTGAAAATGAGTTACATAGAAGTATTCAACGGTTTGACTTATAACCGTGATAATAATGCTGAAGATGTGTGGAAATGATTAAAAAAAACAAAGGAATTAAGACATTCCTTAAAGAATCTACAATACCACAAGTTGCTTTTCTATGTAGCTTTTTACAAGCATTAAATTCATTTTAAGAACCAATGCCGCAGAAGGAATATTATCATCTTCAATAGCTGAAATTATAGCATTATGCTGATCGTTGGAGTTATAGTGAAAAGAATCATTGGACATAAAGGCGCGTTCATAGAAGAAAACACGTGTCTTCAGGTCTTTTAGTATTTGTTGAAAAACGGAATTTTTATAGTTACAAGTTAGTAATCTATGAAATTCCATATATGCATTTACCCGTTCCAAAGCATCTTCTGCATTTGCAATATGGTTGCTTTGCTTTTTGAGCTTTGCTATTGCTGCTTCATTAAAAATTGATTCTTCTAGCGCTAGAACTTCTAAATGAGCAACCAGTTCGTAAAGATTTTTAGCCTCTTCAGGGTTTACGGCGGCAATTACAAATCCACGGTTGGGTATGGCTCTTATAATATGAGATTGTTGTAATTGGGTCAAAGCCTCACGAATAGGAGTGACACTTACCTTTAGTTTCCTGGATAATGCGGCAAGATTAATGCCTTGTCCGGGTTGTAAATCTCCCTTTTGCATTTGTCTCAAAAGATGCTCGCGTACCTTGTCTCGTAATATGATGCTCATTCCCATATGGTAAATATAACAATCGTATACGATTCTGCAAGGTGGTTTTTATCATAATGAATAATGTTTTAGCGCTAATTTGATTTCCATTGAACCAAGAAAAGTGCATTTCAACTGAAAAAACGTGTGCACAATACTAAAAATCAGGGTTGAACGTTTTAGAGCAAAACCCAAAAATTTGATTATGAGCTACTTATTTAACAAAATCAGTCCTTACTCTTTAGTTGTTTCTGCCGCCTTGTTGGCTTTCAGTTGTTCCGATGATGCTGATGAAATTCTAGATAACCAACAAAATCAAAAAGTTGATCAAACTGAAATTAAGACGGTTCTTGAGACGGATGAGATATCTAGTTCTGCAGATATGATTGTTCAGGGTCTATTTAGCAATAAAGAGTCGGGTAAATCTGCTAAAGATGCCTCTTGTTATGTTGCTGAGTATTCAGATACTGGTTTTACGGTTAGTTTTGATGATTGCTCCGCTGAAGAGAACGGAGAAATACTAAACGGTTCTTTAAGTGTAGTTTATGGTACGGATAATGATTCATTTGCTTACACGGTAATTTATGATGATTTAAAAGTAGGAGGGATAGGTTTAGATGGAACAAGGGCTTTTACATATAGTCAAAGCGAGAGTGGTTCCGTGCTTTTTGATGTAACTATTGATATGACCTTGACTCTGGAAGATAATAAGAAAATATCCGAAAAAGGGTCTAAAACTTTTGGGTTCGTATTTGAAGAAGAAAAGAACATGTTTACTATAGATGGTGATTGGGTGCTTAAATCTGGGAATGATACATATGAAGTAGATATTACTTCAGATTTAGAAACAGAATTTGCATGTGAGTATATTGGCAAAGGTACAATGGACTTAACTAAAAACGGTTTGGAAGTATCTGTAGATTTTGGAGATGGTGCATGTGATGATACCGCTACGCTTATTTATCCGGATAGTACCGTTGAAACAATTTCTTTAAAAGAGTAACCTTTTATCAATAAGACAAATATAAAACGCCCTTGTCCATTAGGATAAGGGCGTTTTTGTTGTTGTATTGTTTTAGACTTCTAAAGTGTTTTTAGGTATTCTAACAGTGCCAATCGTTGGGCGCTGGTTAGGTCGTCTCCAAAAGTGTGTCCTCCATTTCCATACCCTTTTATGGTTGTATCATAGGTTTTCTTGTCTACTTTACTAGTTTCCACGGTGTAGTTCCATCCTAAGTTTTCTTTATCGTAATCAGTACTACTAAAGGTTCGGCTCCAATATTTAGGACGTTCAGAGCTATTTAGCACTTCTGCAATTGTTGCTACGGAGCCGTTGTGAAAATACGGGGCAGTTGCCCAAATACCATCTAACGGAGGGGCAATATATCCTCCTTCTGCTTTGAACTCCAATCCGGCAGTTCCAGTTCCGAACCAACCTGTATTAAACCAATCTAAAAAATAGTCATTTACGGTTGAAGGTGTCGTGTAGAGATTAGAAAGGGCCGGATCTGTTCCAATAGATGTAAGGGATACCAAGAGGTTGGGGTATTCTTCGGTTTCTCCATAAGAGCCGTGGCATTTTACGCAGTTTTCCTCAAAAATGGGTTTACCCTGAGCTGCTAAATCGGTGTCAATTTCAAACGGGTATTCCGGTGCTTCTATACTATAAATATAGGCTAGTACATCGGGCATTTTGGGGTCTATCTCTTCCGCTTTCGTTTTATCATCCAACGTCAATAAACTAGAACCGATGAATGATTTACAAAAATCTTTACGTCCTATAGCGTGGTAAAACATGGCATTTTTCTTTTTCAATAACCACCAGGCAGGTACATCGGCAGGAATCACCTCATCACTCACGTTTACGTATGGCGTATCTGTCCATTCTAATGAGTTCTTATCTCTATGGGATGCTAAAACCCTAGTGATTTTATCAGCAGGATTAGCACCACGGGTTTCTGTTAGTGTTTTTTCTCCAATAGCCTCTATACTTTTTCTAAATTGGTCGAATGCTTCCCATTCGTTACTCTCCTGTCCACCATAAAGGAATGAAATGCCATTACTAACTAAAGCCATGTTAACCGCTCTGTTAATGGTAAAATCCGCGGCGTGACTTCCTAGGCCAACAATAAACTCATTATTAATTAGGCCGGCATGACAGGACATGCAATTGGGTGAAACTATCCGAACTCCATTTGCCGCATCAACCGCAGTATATTCGTAGGTAATATTAGCGTTGTCTCCACTTCGTTGCAATATGTTTGTATTATCTTCTCCAAAACCCTGTATGAATGCATCATAAGGTACACCAGAGCTCATATAATCTCCTGAAATTAGAAACTCATATCCTTTGGCGACGTCACCAATTCTTTGTGCAGAGGCGGGAATTGCATCTAGTTCCAAAATAGGTTCTGGCTCGGGTTCAGGTTCGGGGTCTGGAGTAGGGGATTCCGTATCTGGTTTTGGTACAGGTTCGTATGCATTGCTATCGTTAGAACAGGCATAACCAGCTAATAATAGTACAGCTATCGAAAGGGTGTTAAAGTGCTTTTTCAAAATCAAAAGTTTTTATTCGCTTGGAGGACAACGTTATGGAACTGGGGGAAGATACTGATAAAGGTAATTAATGTAGTCCTTAAACACGTGAAAAACGTAAAAATCAGATAAACCGAAAAAAATAATCTTAGTGTTCAATTCAACTAAATAATTCAAAATTATAACTTGGCAATTCGGACTTGCTGTCGTTTAAAATGATCTACTCTCTTTAGAGATACTAAAAAAAGGAATTGAGAATGATGCTTTTGTGTTTTAGGTAGCAACGATAATGTGCTGTTTTTTAGTATTTTGTAAATTAATTTTAAAGTAAAAGTTTATGCTATTGCTCCTTGTATTTCTTAACATTGAAATCAAAATATAATCAAAATTATTTCTTACCTTATCCTCCTAATTTTAAAACAAGAAAAATACCGAATGGCTAAATCTCAGCAAACTTATAATAAGACTGAAAAAGAGAAAAAACGTTTAAAGAAACGCGAAGAGAAACAAAAGAAAAAAGTTGCGCGTAAAGCTGCTGCAAAAGACAATGACGAAGGAATTCCGTTTGCTTATGTAGACTTCAATGGCAACCTAGTGGATACTCCGCCAGACCCATCACAAAAAGTTCAAGTTGATGCCGAGGATATCGTTCTTGGTATTCCTAAAAAAGAAGAGGGAGACGAAGAAGAATTTGACCCGGTACGCAATGGAAAAGTATCTTATTTTGATTTCTCAAAAGGTTTCGGTTTCATCATCGATTCTGAGAATCAGGAAAAATACTTTGTTCACGTAAGCGGTCTTATCGACGAAATTAACGAGAACGATAAAGTATCTTTTGAACTTGAAAAAGGTATGAAAGGTATGAATGCGGTTAGAGTAAAGAAAATATAGCACCTGTTGCTGTTGAACTTCCAATTGCATTGTTCTAATTGGGCATAATAATTTGTCCATTTCCAATATTTATGAAAAAATATATTTTAGTTTTTTCTATAGTTTTCGCTACCCTTTGGTCATGCGCACCAAGAGCAAAAAATCTATTTAACGGAAAAGATTTAAATGGTTGGCATATAGATGTGCCGGCTATGGATAGCACAGATGCAAGAAACCCTTTTATCATAAGAGATGGCATGTTGGTGAGCTTAGGCACTCCAGCAGGCCATATTATTACAGATGCCACATACGAAGACTTTCGTTTAGATGTGGAATACCGTTTTGCCGGTGAACCTGGCAACTGTGGAGTTTTGGTTTTTGCTTCTACGCCACGCTCCCTATACAAAATGTTTCCAAAATCTATTGAGGTGCAAATGATGCACGAAAATGCTGGGGATTTTTGGTGTATTGTAGAGGATATAACCGTTGATGATATGCTGGCGCGTCGTGGACCTCAAGAAGAATGGGGTATTACCGAAGGTAAGAAACGGAGAATATTAAACCTGACGGATGATTCCGAAAAGCCGGTAGGCGAGTGGAACCACATGCAAATTGAATGCCTAAAAAACGAAATTAAGGTTTGGGTCAATGGCGACTTGGTAAACCACGGTTATGATGCTACGGCACAGACGGGGCAGATTGCTTTGCAAGCAGAAGGCTCGGAAGTTGAGTTTAGAAAGGTTGCGCTCACGCCGATCACTCAACTTACAGAATAAGTCCCAGCTTATTTTCTATTACAAATTTAATTCCTGTGGTAAATCAGGAAAATCGATTACATCCGATGGATTCATACCTTCTAAAGTAACCGACCCTATCCGAACCCGTACCAGTCGTAGCGTAGGAAAACCAACTACAGCGGTCATTTTTCGCACTTGTCTAAATTTTCCTTCCGTTAAAGTAACGGACAACCAAGAATTAGGTCTGTGCGTACCGACCCGTAATAAATGATGTGGTTCAGGAAAATCGGGTTCTTCTGTAAGTAGTCTTGCGTTACAGGGCTTGGTCAAATATTTTTTCCCTTCAATCCCAATTTCAACCCCTTGTTGTAATTCAGCTATAGCTTCAGGGGTAATGATGCCATCCAATTGGGCATAGTATTCCTTTTCTATTCCGGAGCGATTAACGGTATCACTCAGTTTTCCATCCGTGGTCATCAAAAGAAGACCTTCAGATTTTAAATCCAATCGTCCTATCGCCATGACACTATCATCAAAAGGGTATAGCTCACTTATAAACCGCTTAGACCTTTTTTCTTTTATATTGTTAGACCCCATTTGACTTATAAATCCAAAGGGTTTGTAAATTTTGTAATGTTGGTGGGTCATTAAAAAAATTTAAGAACAAAGGTAATAAAGAGTATAGTGTAAAACCTAAACAGAAGTATAGGATAAGATTGAAACAGGAAAGAAGTTGTTATGGGTTAAAAATCGATTAATCTGAATCAATAAAATAGCCCAGTACAGCATAAATTTGTAGTAACTAAAAAATGATGAAATGGAAAATGTATTAGTAGCGGGTGCCAACGGTACCACGGGGAAAAAAATAGTAACACTTCTAAACGAGTCTCAATATTTTACACCTATAGCCATGATTCGGGAAGAATCGCAGAAAGAACAATTTGAAAAAGACAATATCGCCACGGTTATGGGCGATTTGGAAAAAGATATATCCCACACGGTAAAGAACATAGACAAAGTGATTTTTGCTGCCGGTTCCGGTGGAAAAAAGGTAGAGGCCGTAGATCAGGACGGAGCTAAAAAAATGGTGGATGCTTCAAAATCGGCAAATTTAAAGAAGTTTGTAATGCTAAGCTCTATGGGAGCCGAAAACCCAGATAAGGCAAGTGACCTAAAAGAATACTTACAGGCCAAGCATAATGCAGATGTGTATCTTAAAGGTAGCAACCTTGTGTATACTATTGTTCGTCCAGGTTCTTTAACGAACGATAAGGGAACAGGGAAAATTAAGGCCGAAGGAAGTTTAGAGCAATCAGGGTCAATTAGCAGGGATGATGTAGCCCAGACGTTGGTACGTTCTTTACATGATGATGCGGCTAAAAACGCCACTTTCGAAATTTTGGAAGGTGAGACCTTAATAGGAAAAGCTATAGATTCGGTTTCATAAAATGTAGATATTTTCGGTCGTACGGAAAGATTGTAATATATTCGGGTTTGTCTTTTAAGGCAAACCCATTTTTTTGTTCAATTTATTGAAATTCCCCCATTAAAATATGCTTAGAAGAAACTTTATGAAACAGAGTGGTTTGGCATCTGCCGCTACATTTTTACCGGTAACTGGTTTTACCATGAAAAACAAACCCAAATTTAAAATGGGGCTGCAATTATTTACCATTCGTGATGCCATGAAAGCAGACCCCTTGGGTAGCTTAAAAAAGGCAAAGGCTATGGGTTATGAAGACTTGGAAATTTATGGTTTTGACCCAGAGCAAATAGGGTATTACGGGTATGAGGCAAAAGAATTTAAGATGATATTAGATGACCTTAACCTCACAACTACCAGTGGCCATTATGACTTTTCGTCCTATTTTGATAAACCCGATGATGAACTCAAAAGGTATTTAAATTCCTGTATTCAAGGGGCTCACATTTTAAACAAGCCTTATATAACTTGGCCTTGGTTGGCTCCGGAATTTAGAACAATTGAAAATTTTAAAATTCTTTCGGAAAAACTGAATTGGATGTCGGAATATGTAAATGCCGCGGGATTAAAATTTGCGTACCATAACCACGATTTTGAATTTACGGACCACAATGGGCAAACCGGATATGATATTCTATTAAAGGAAACTAACCCACAATTGGTAAAGTTACAGATGGATATGTATTGGGTAATGCATTCCTCAAACAAGACACCACAGCAACTTATTACGGACAATCCGGGCCGCTTTGTCATGTGGCACATAAAGGATATGGATAAGGTAAGCCGTGATTATACGGAACTGGGTAACGGCTCTATAGATTATAAAGAAATGCTTTCGGGTATAGATACGGATGCATTAGAGTATTATTACATAGAACAAGGCAGTAATTTTGCGAAAAACTCCATGAAGAGTATCGCTGATAGCGCTAAATTTTTCAAAAAGAATTTGCAACAATATCTTTAAACCAATCTCATGAAAAACAACACAATTAAAACTTTAGTAATCGCTATGGCGGTTGTAGGTTTTACCGCCTGTAATGAAAAAAAGCAGAAAGTAGAGGAGAAGGAACCTATGGTAAACTATGATGAGCCAGTTTCTGAACTACCCGTTGACCGTTTGAACTTGCCCGCTGGTTTTAAAATAGAAGTATATGCAGATGGTATAGATGGCGCACGTTCTATGGCTATGGGAGACAACGGAACCTTGTTTGTAGGTACAAGAAATGAAAAACGCATTTACGCCGTCCAAGATCGGGATAAAGATTTTAAAGCGGATCATATAATTGAACTGGATTCTACCTTGGAATCTCCCAACGGAGTAGCATTTAGAAATGGGTCGTTGTATGTGGCAGATGTGAGCAAGCTCTTTAGATATGATAATATTGAGGAAAATCTAGACAGTCTTCCTGAGCCCAAATTGATTTATGAAGATTATCCTGAAAATTTTCACCATGGATGGAAATACATTGCTTTTGGACCGGATGATAAGCTGTACGTGCCCGTAGGCGCGCCTTGTAATATTTGCGATTCTACTTCCGTAGATGAGCGTTTTGCTTCTATTACCCGTATGGATCCGGACGGAAGCAATCGTGAAGTGTATGCCCGTGGGGTTAGAAATACCGTGGGTTTTACATGGCACCCAGAAACCAAGGAAATGTATTTTACGGATAACGGTAGGGATATGATGGGTGATGATATTCCCCCATGTGAGTTGAACCGTGTTACGGAAGCTGGCCAGCATTTTGGCTATCCGTTTTGTCATGGAGGTACAATTAAAGACCCTGAGTTTGGCGACCAACACCCTTGCTCGGATTTTGTTGCCCCTGTTCAGACCTTAGGCGCCCATGTTGCGCCGTTAGGGGTCAAGTTTTATACGGGCGATATGTTTCCTGAAAAGTACAAGCAGTATGCTTTTATAGCTGAACATGGCTCTTGGAACCGCTCCAAAAAATCTGGATACAGAATTTCTTTGGTAAAGTTTGAGAACAATGAGGCTGTAGCCTATGAAACCCTTATTGATGGCTGGTTGGATGACGAAACCCAAGAGCAATTTGGTAGGCCTGTAGATTTATTATTTCTAAAAGATGGTTCATTATTAATTTCCGATGATTTTGGGGATGCTATTTATAGGCTGAGTTATGATGATGGAAGTAGTCAAGTGGCTAGTGTGGAGTAGGAAAGAGTATCTCCACTGTTTGTGTCAGTCAAATAATAAAATAAAATATAGTCAGATTTAGTTTAAAGAGCCTAATAAGGTCTAGTAAAACTCATAAAATCATAATTCTAAAAATGATAAAACGACATTTCACAATATTTTATTCATGGCAATCGGATACGAATAAGAAAGAGAATAATTACCTAATTAAAAAGTCAATTGAAAAGTCGATAAAGATTTTGAAAAAAAAATTGATTTAGAGTTATCCTTGGATAAGGATACACAAAAATTAGCAGGAAGTCCAAACATTGTTGACTCAATTTTTAAAAAAATTAAAAACTCTGATATATTTATTTGCGATGTAACAATCATAAATAATAATTTAATTTCAAAAATTTTTAATAATAAAAAAACACCTAACCCTAACGTACTTATTGAATTAGGTTATGCAATTAATCATCTAGGCTGGGAGAGAATAATTTGTGTAATTAATAATTCTATTTGTAAAATAGAAGATTTGCCATTTGATATAAAGCAGAACAGAATATCTCAATATTCCCCAAAAGAGAAGAAGAATCTAGAAAATTTAATGAATGGTGCAATAAATCGAATTATAGATAATTATGACGATATATTGAATAGGGCAAATGTCGATGATTCCAATAATATTGATAGGAAAAATTTTAATCAATTTATTAGGATTCTTAGTGATGACGCTCTGAAAAGCAGTTTAAATTTTGCAACATCAAATTTGCGAACATCAAATTTTTATTATGCTATTTGGGATGAAACAATAAAATATTTGGACAAATCACAAAATAGTTTTCTCAACGTTTCTATTCGAGTAAAAGCCTTAACCTTTAAAAATGCCTTAAGTCATTTTGTTGGATTGTGCTGTAAATTTTTCATTCCCGAGGTCTATGGTGGAGAAGAACAGATTAGTGATTATGAAAATTCTGGAATAGAAATAACAAAAGAGATAATTAATCAAGTGAACAGGTCACAAAGGTACTTGTTTCCAAAAAGTCCGAGCAATAACAATTGGGAGGAATATCATAAGAACCTTAGAAAAGTACAAATGGAACTTAATAAGTCGAGCGAATTGGTGGAAGAAGCTTACAAAGAATTTATAATTGAGGTTAAAAAAGAATTACTAATCTAAGGTTAAAACGACCTCGCTAGTACGAACGTCACGCTCGTAGAAGTAACAAAACAAAAACATAATAAATCAATTTCCTTTTTCTACCAAACTAGAATCTTTCCAAAAGTAAAAATGATGAAGTTAGGTCTTAAATCAATAATCATAATCCTTGCCATTTGGACGATCATGCCCACATACGCACAAGATATTATTGAAGCGTATAGCAAGGTGAAAAACGACAGTTTACGAATAGGTAAGTTAGACACTGACTTTTTAAAATTTACAGAAGAAGGGTATACGTTGGCTTTACCGGATAACGGAAAAGTAAATGGAGTCCTTATCTTTTTTGAAGACGCTAAATTTGACAACAAAAACAACAGCGCAAAACAAATCTATTCCCAGTCAAATGAAGCGGGGTATGGAGTTTTGTCCGTCTCAACAGAAATACCGTTGGACTTCTTTTTCTCGAATACTTCAATTCTGGACGCACACAAAACTATAGGAAAAGCGTTTAAGGAAAATAAGCTTCCCAATAAAAATGTATTCTTAATGGGTGTAGGTTTATCGGGTCATTGTGTATTAAAATATGTTGAATTTGTAAAGAAAACCAATCCTAGTTTTATATTAGACATTTCTGGATTAGTAGTTTGTGATGCTCCATTAGATTGGGTTAGGCAGTACAATGAAGGTAAAAGAGATAGAAGAATAAACTTTGATGAAGGAGCGGTTTGGGAAGGCACTTTTTCCAATTTTATATTAGAAAAAAACCTCAATGGCACTCCATCAACACATCTTGAAAACTACCTCGAGTTTTCAACCTATAGCTATTCTGATAAAACCAACAGGCATATTCAATATTTCAAAGAGTATCCGGTAAGAGCATATATGGAAGTCGCCATAGAATATTGGTTGGAGAAGAAGAGAAAAACCACAATAGACAATAACGGTCCAGATATGGTTGGTCTTATTGCGCAGTTAAAATTGGCTGGAAATGAAAATTCCGATTTGGTCATCTTTTATCCCCAAGACAGTAAAACAGAGAAAAAAAATACTGCCGCAACCTGGGTAACTGTTGATAAAGATGAACTTATTGATTGGGTGAAAATGCAATCTTTCAATTGAAAAATGTAGAACTAAATTATCCCCGCTAGTGCGAGCGTCACGCTCGTACCCATAACTAAAAGGGCAAAATATCATAAAAGCATGAGGACAATTCGGCACAAACAAGATGCCTACGCTAGCATAAAGATGTAATCTAAGAGTTTGTATATTAGTTATTTAGTGTATACTCTTTAAGGAAAAGAGTTTCAAATCTATTACAGCTATTGCAGGCATCATTCTCGCAACTGATTACTACACTATAAAAGCGTATTTTAGTTTAGCAACCTAGAACAGGACTATTCAAATGCATAAGTTAACAACAGACCTATATTTAGAACCTATTACGATAGGTGAATATCAACAGCTATATGATTTAATGTGTACTATATATCCGCCTGCTTATTCACATTTGTGGCCGGATAAGGGTGCTTCGTATATAAACAGTTTATACGCTAAAGAGAATTTAGAGAAGGAGCTTGGTCAACCAAATTCCGAATACTTTTTCATAACCTATAAAAATGAAAAAACGGGAATTTTAAAAGTACTTCTAAATGAATCTTTGCCTCCTGCCCATACAGTTAACGGAACCAAACTACAACGTATTTATTTAGACCAGTCACTGCAAGGAAAAGGTATTGGTAAAGCCCTTATTCTTTGGATTGAGAAGGAATACAGAACTACGAAAAAATCAACCTTATGGCTAGAAGTGATGGATACGCAAGATCAAGCACTTCGGTTTTATGAGAAATTGGGTTTTAAAAAGGTGAATAGTTTTAGTTTTGATTCGGACTTTATGCATGAAGCTATGAAAGGTATGTACCGAATGGCTAAAGAGATTTGATGTGAGCTGTAGATTATTAAAACTATCAATAGTTAAAAGGCGAAAAGTAAAAGAAATATGCTATAAATCAACTTTAGATGGGAATGCAGTCTTGGTTTCCGAAAGGCAATCTTATTTTATAGTGTTCAACTCTAAATTGACTATTTTCGGGAATATAAAGAGAAGCAGAATTGATTATCGATTTTAAAAATATAGTTTACCTAAAACAGGGTAACGAGCGGCAACAATTGGCATATGCTGCAATCGTAAAACATCAGGTTTTAGAAAAACTTGGAGATTACAATCCTATTTTAACGGGTACGATTCCTATTGAAATAGATCTGCCGGAGAGTGATTTAGATATCATTTGCCATTGCAAAGACCATAAGCGGTTTGGTGGCTTTTTAGTGAAGCAGTTCGGCAATGAAACAGATTTCAAATTAGCTACTACAATCCAAAACGGAATTGAGGCTACGGTAGCAACGTTTAGCGCTGATAAATTTGAGTTTGAAATTTTTGGTCAAAACCTACCAACGGAAAAACAAAATGCCTACCGGCATATGATAATTGAGCATAGACTTATACTCAAAAAAGGAAACGATTTTAAGCAGGCCATTATAGAACTAAAATCAAAAGGCCTAAAAACGGAACCCGCTTTTGCCAAACTCTTGGGAATTAAAGGAAATCCGTATGTAGAGTTGCTAAAACGGGAAGATAATTTAAACTAGAAATATGAATCAAAGCAGAGCCTTCATCTTAATTTTAATCACTTGTTTTCTTTCATTTTCTGTATTTGCGCAGGATACAATTTTTACGGGTTATACGGTAAAGGAATTCTCGTTTAAAGGACATGATGCCAAAATTGTATTTCCAAACCAAGCACACGCCAACCACTATTGGATTTGGCGGGCAAGATTCTGGGGGCATGAGCCACAGTTAGATAAAGTGTTGTTAAACAAAGGTTTTCATGTGGTTCATGTGGACGTTGCCAACTTATTCGGAAATAATGAAGCAGTAGAATTGTGGAACGACTTTTATGAATTTTGTGTTTCCACGTACGGTTTAAACCAAAAAACGGTTTTAGAGGGAATGAGTCGCGGTGGATTGATCGTTTACAACTGGGCCTCGAAAAACACGGATAAAGTTTTTAGCATTTATGCGGATGCTCCCGTTTGCGATATTAAAAGTTGGCCAGGAGGAATGTTTAGCGGAGAGGGTAGCGCCAAGGCTTGGGAACTTTGTTTGGCTGCTTATCAACTAGATAGTGTTTCAGTTAAAGAATTTAAAGACATTCCCATTCAAACAAGTGTAAAAGTCGCAAAAGCAGGTATTCCTGTAATTCATGTGTATGGAGATGTAGATGTGGTCGTTCCTTATGATGAAAATACGGCACTGCTCAAAGAAAATTTTGAAAATGCCGGAGGCACCATAGAACTTATCAAAAAAGAAGGGGTTGGTCACCATCCGCATAGTTTGGAGAATCCTTCTCCAATAGCAGATTTCATTTTAGAAAGCGTAGGATACCATAAGTAGCTAATAGAATCTGTAGCTTCAGCTTTCAATCTCAAAAAAAAGAAGTAAATAAAATGGGTGTCCGGTTAAACTTTAAACAAAAATAAACGTCCAATAAGAGATTAGGTTTCGACTTTTTCTACACCTCTTACCTTAAATGATAAAGGGTTCTTGATTTTACTTTATATCGGTAGGAACCCAGAATATAAAATTGAACGTAGGTGTTTTTTTTTTTTTTTTTGTAATACAGTATTGATAATCAGTATATTGGTGTAGGTGTAGTCGATTTTATCTATCAACCTAAAAATAAAAGAATAGAATGGGATTAGTGGAAACCCTTATTAAAAAGGTACTTGAAAAAGGAACGATTGTAGAGAAGACCCAGCTATCGGAATCTGTTTTTAAAATTAGGATACGGAGTGAGCATATAAAAAATGTGGATTTTGTTCCAGGATATTTTATCCGATTAGGAGTAGGTATCGGTAAGGATGAAATTGGACTTAAAGACAAAGTAAGAAGTTATAGTATTTGGGATGTAGACCACGAAAATAAAACCATAGAATTGGCCGTAGCAACGCATAGCAAAGGGATAGGAGCTGAGTGGGCCGAAAATTGCCAAGTAGGCGATGAAGTATATTTTAAATGGAAAAAAGGAAACTTCCTTCTGGACGATACAGCGGACAGTTACCTCATGATCGGTGATTTATCGGCATTGTCCCACCTCTATATGATTAACCGTCATTTACCCGATGCGAAGCAGGTTGAGAGTGTAATTTATACTTCAGACCTGAGTGAATTGTTTTCAGATGTAGATGGAACCGTCCCTTTCGATTTTTATGAAATGGACCAAAACCCAACAGCAGTTCTTAGTGAGGTGTTGCAAAAACTGCTCCCTAATATGTCCGGTAAAAAGATGGTATATATTGCGGGAGACAGTAGGGTTTGTGTGGCTTTGAACAAATATTTTAGAAAGGAACTGAACTGGAATACCAAACAAATTAAAACAAAACCTTTTTGGAATCCTGATAAAAAGGGGTTGGAATAGTTTTCTGTATTCAAGTTACGGTAGGGGTGTACTGATCATTATTATCTAAGCGAACCCCTGGTTACACATTTACCATCTGCGACCGTTTTTTGACCTTTATTCCAATGTTATTAAGGCACATCTTTGCAGGTTCGATCAAAAGCCTTAATAAAAACTAATCCATAAAAAAATGAGTGAAAATCCAGTAAAGAAGAAAACTTCTAAAGTAAGGGTATATGTAGATATTTTCTTTTTTGCCTTGATGATTCTTGTGTTAATTCCTCAAATTACGGGTGTACCTATTCATGAATGGGCAAGTTTTATCATTATTATGCCTTTCTTTTTGCATCTTATTATCAATTGGGAATGGATACGTGCAAATTCCAATAAATTTTTCAAGAAACAGCCTAATAAGACTCGTTTTGACAATGTTTTCAATTGGATTTTATATCTATTTATGGTGGTTGTTACCCTTTCCGGAATAGTAATATCGGAATCTGCCTTACCATTGGTGGGTATCCATTTTGAACCCGATGCATTTTGGTCTAAAATTCACGATGTGAGTGCTACATTATTTATGGCCTTACTAGGTGTACACATTGCCCTGCATTGGAAATGGATTGTTGGAGCCTTTAAGAAACTTAAGTTTAAAAGCGATATACACCATTTAACAGATGTCAAACGAATTCTAGGAACGAGTTCGCGCCAATTGATGTATATAATTGTATTCAGTATTTTTGTGTCTTTTGTGGTCTATATTTTAGATTATAGCGACTGGGCAGATAGCCTGCGAGTTACAAAAGAAGTGACGGAAAGAGCGCAAAATGAAACTTCTGATGGTCGTCCTAAAACTTGGATGAGATACGTGCTTCCCATGGTGAAGGTTACGGTTCTCATGACTATTCCAGCATTGATTACGGGAGGTATTCTTAGACTTAAGAAGAGAATAAAAAGGGCTTAGTTCTATATCTAAGACAATAGATTTATAAAGAACATTCTATTAAGACGTCGTTTTTTAGGTAATTTATGTAACCAGTTACGATATTATTTTTATATTTGAGTAACCAGTTACATATATGAGTATGGATGACTATTTATCAGAGATAGAATTTGCAGGATTAATAAGTAGAATTAAGCGATTGAGTGATGAAATCCTTTATAGCACAAGAGATTACTACAAAACGGTGGGTTTGGATATTGAGCCTAATTGGCATTTGATATTCTTATTGTTAGAGGAGTATGAGTCCATGACCATTACGGAAATAGCGCAAGAGTTGAGAATGTCACATCCCGCATGTGTCAAGATTATCAACAAAATGAAGAAAAAGGGATATGTAACCACTAGAACAGATGACCGCGATTTGAGAAGACAATTGCTAGAGCTGTCTGAAAAATCTAAAAAACAGCTACCTCTTTTCCATAAGCACTGGAACGCTGGAATGAAAACGACCGAAGAGCTGGTAGCCAACAGTCCGCATTTTATTAAAGAATTAAAAGAGATGGAAATTAAGATAAGTAAGAAAAGTTATAAGGAACGAACATTAAACAATTTAGATTTGAGATGAACCTACTTGCTGAAATATTGGGATATATTGCGATTGGTACGGGATTTTTTGCGGCAACCAAAAAAGAAATGGGGTCATTTAGGGTATGGCACCTGGTTTCCAGCTTTTTCTATATTATTTACGGACTATTCTTAAAATCCGGCCCATTAATTATTGCCGGTGTTGTATTCTGTATTATTCATGTGTATCATTTGTATAAGATGAAAGGCAATCAAATCAATAAGCCTCAGAAGACACAATAGGGAAGATGTGGTTAGATTTCTTATTTTTAGGTGAAATTGCAGGACTATTCATTTAAAAATCAATAGCCCTGTTCAAATCTTTTTAATTTGAAGTTAGATACACGAGCCATATGGATTGACCTAAATGAAGAACTGTATAAGTTTATTTTGGGTAAGGTTAAGGAAGAACAAACGGCTAAAGATATTCATCAGGAAGTTTTCTTAAAGATTGAAACTAAGATTTATCAACTAAAACATTCTTCAAAAATTACTTCTTGGGTGTATAAAATTACGCGGAATACTATTATTGACTACTTTCGCAAAGCGAAGAATCAAAACATAGCCATAGGTGATTTAGATATTCCTGAAACAGCACACGACAATTTTGAATATGCGAATTTATCCAACTGCATCAATTCAAAAATAGATAGTCTTTCCGCAGAACATAAAGAGGCAATTGTTTTAACCTCCTTTAAAAACTATTCTCAAAAAGAACTCGCTCAACATTTAAAAATCTCTTATTCGGGAACAAAATCAAGAGTTCAAAAAGCCAGGGAAATTCTTAAGGATAATATTATAGATTGTCCCAATGTTGAGTCGGATAAGTCTGGAAAATTAATTGATTTTGAAAATAATCAAGATTAGCTACGTCTTTTTCTATTTCATACCGTCTATAAGTTGTAACCCAATACATAGATACAATGAACACTTCAAAAAAGAAAGTAACAGTACAGATTCTTAATGCCTTTGCCGAAAACGGAAAAGGAGGAAACCCAGCAGGAGTAGTGCTCAATGCAGATGAACTTACTACAAAAAACAAATTAGAAATAGCTAGAAAAGTAGGTTTGTCTGAAACCGCATTCGTCTCAAAATCCAAGACAGAAGATTTTAAGTTGGACTTCTTTACTCCTAGCAAGCAAATAGCTCATTGTGGCCACGCCACCGTTGCTACGTTTTCATATTTAAAACAAATTGGTGCGCTAAAGAACAATAGTTCTTCCAAAGAAACCATTGATGGAAGCCGGAAAATTCAGATGATAGGAGACTTGGCTTTTATGGAACAATTGGCTCCAAAATATGCAGATGTAAGTCATAAAGAAAGTGCTATTCTAAAATCCTTAGGGTTAAACAAAGTAGACCTTTTAGCTAATGCCCCAATCCAATTAGTGAACACGGGAAACTCATTTATACTAATTCCGGTAAAGAGCAAAGAGATACTAAAAAGCATAGTTCCAGATTTAAACCTAATAACTGAAGTCAGTAAGGAATTTGATTTGATAGGTTATTATGTATTTTCCACTGACATGGAAAGTACAGCCTATGATGCTACTTCAAGAATGTTCGCACCCAGTTATGGAATTGAAGAAGAAGCAGGAACTGGAATGGCTGCGGGACCGCTTGCCAGTTATATGTTTGACGTTTTAAAAAATAAACAGAACAGTTTTAAAATTCAACAGGGGAAATATATGAAAATACCTTCGCCCAGCTTAATTCTCGTAAATCTACAAATTGAAAAAGACGAGATAATGGGCTTGATGGCTGGTGGAGTAGGGTTGCTTCAAAATGAAATAGAGATTGATATTTTATAACTAAATCACCTGACATTTCTAGTGTAGGGTGGTTTAATTGTAAACATTCCAGAGTCTTACTCGATAATCGAGATTAAATGCTCCGAGGCTTGTCTCGAAATCAAAATGTATTCCTTTTAATGCCCCGAGGTAGTTTACTTCGTTGTTATTTCGCCCATTTGGATGACTTCAAAATTGTTTAGGGTAACATTTTTTAATGCTCTAAGGTCATCATTATTCCAGTTGTCATCTGGTGCACCTGATATGAACATGTTTGACCCAACATCTGCTAGTATCAACCCATATTTTTTCATGGCTTGAAGAATTATTTTATTCGTTTCAGAAAAATTACTGGTGTCAAATGTTGACTTAAGTCTTAAAACAGCTCCAAAAGGTAATAATTGGTCACCTTTATCACCAGAAACCAAATGACGTGCAGGATGTATATACCCCTCGTAAATTTTAGACCTAGGTATCGTAAAACGAATGGGGTGGTCTATTTCTCCTTTTTCTATTTCACTATACCTAACCAGTAATGGAAAAATTGGTAATCCTGCCGCATCTGCCGATGTCCATCCATCTGGCCTAAACGTAGTTGCATTTAAATCAAATACAGCTGCACTAGATACTTCAAAACCACTGCCAACTTGTTTTGAATTGAATAGTTCATACAACATACCATTTTCTACATCTACAGAAATAACATGACTATCACCTTTTCCATTACCTTCTATTGGCGCGTCTAAGGGAATAGGAAAAGGTCCCTTGTCACTTTCTGAAGGATACCCGTTTTCACTAAAAGTAATAGGCATATTTTCTTGGCTACCATCAACTACAACATAAGGTATACCAATGGGAGCATCATTATATAACCCACTACCAAAGTCAGTAAAAAGCCCAGAATTTAAACCTATATTTTCTAGTATTAAATTGGAATTAGAATCTATAGGGCTATTGGTAATCTCTTTATTTAATGGATGATTTGATGGAAAAATCTGAATATTTTCTGCACTAGACAGCTCAATTGATTCACTAGATTGTTCATTTAATTCACTATCATCAGCTAGAATAGTATCTGACTCCGAAGAACAAGAAGTAGTAAGTATTACTATTGGTACAATAAAAAGACGTTTTAGGTTAAGTATATTTTTCATGATTATAATTTTTGTTTGGTACCGTTGATGGAGTATTATATGTTAATAAGGCAATGAAGGATGTAAATGCGATTTTACCAGCTAAAAGTCTTTCTCCTTGAATATCACTGGTGATAACGTTAATTGAAAACTCTTTTCCTTAATCATTATTGTTATGTGATTCAAAAAAATAGAGTAAGCAAAATGTATTTATCCAGTATTGAATAGAACTTCTGGAGACCTCATATTTTTTGTCGGTCTTATTTACAGAAATCTGTTTATAAAAGTTCGTAAATTTTCAGTCCAAAAAAAAGCATAGCACAAAAAATCATTATATGAGTAATCAGCTTAGAAAACATATTGAGGAAGTAGTTGCTTTAATTGATGATGAATACTCCTTTGTCCTGTCTCATTTCTCAAAAGAAGCTTATGGTAAGAATGATTTTCTGATTCAAAAAGGAGAATCTGTAAACCATTGCTACTATGTTATTTCCGGACTTTTAAAATTGGTTTATGATGATGCAGATGGAAAGGAGCACATAGCTTCCTTTGCTATGGAAAATTGGTGGGAGAGTGATTTTGCCGCTTTTTTTACCCAAACAAAGGCTCAGATGTCATTGCGATGTATTGAGGAAACTCATGTGCTAAGCATTAGTTTGAATAATTATAACAAACTGGCCGCCGACTGCCCTAAAATGGAATATTTCTTTTTGAAGAAATCCAATGCAGGTCATATAGCTTCCCAGAGAAGAATTTTATCTTTTTTAACTTCAAGTGCTAAGGAAAGGTATGAACAACTGTTGGAACAATATCCAATACTATTTCAACGAGTTCCTAAAATACTTTTGGCTTCGTACTTGGGCGTATCCCGGGAAACACTCAGTAGGCTATCCCATTAAATATGTTACTCGATAATTGAGATTAAATGCTCCGAGGTTTGCCTCGAAATCAAGGTGCATTCTTTTTAATGCCTCGCGAGTTTGCCCCGAGGTAGTTTACTATTTTCACAATTGTGATGTTTGTCACACCATAGTGAATACCAAAATTCAAACCTTTGTAATACACCTAATAGTTGGATTTGTGACTTATAAAAGAGGAATTTTAGTAATCGCGTTAGTGACCGTTACGTCGGTATCCGCACAACATCAAAATCAAATGAAAAAAAGAATAGTTAACCCATGGAAATGGCAAAACGAAAGGAGTTATGTACAAGCTGTTGAAGTGACCAATACACAAGGAACACTTTATATATCTGGCCAGACCGCAATTGATGCAGATGGAAAATCTAGTACGGAGGATATGAAGCCGCAATTGATAAAGGCAATTGAAAACCTTGAAAGGGTAATAAAAGATGCCGGGTATGAATGTAAAAACATAGTAAGATTAAATGTTTATACCACATCTACAGAAGAATTTTTTAGCTGCTTTGATGTGTTTCAAAATTGGACAAAGAAGAATAACGTGCAACAAACCAGTACGGTCTTAGAAGTGAAAGGTCTTTTTGAAACTTTAAAAATTGAATTGGAGGCAACTGTAGTAAAATAGGGTTTCAATGGTCTTAAGTGATGTGCCGAGAATCAACCCAAAAACAAAAAAAGCTCACCGATATAACCGGTGAGCTTTTTGCAAATTTGGGGGAACTACAATTAGTTTAAGCTAGCCAAAAGTTTTTCGGCAACGAGCTCAGATGAAGCAGGGTTTTGTCCTGTTATTAGATTTCCATCTTGTAAAGCGTAGGCAGCCCAATCTTCACCTTTGGAGTAGATACCTCCATTTTCTTTTAATGCATTCTCAACCAAAAATGGAACTACATCTGTAAGTTGAACTGCATCTTCTTCTGTATTTGTGAATCCGGTTACTTTTTTACCTTTCACCAAGAATTCTCCATCTTGTCCTTTTACGCTTTTTAAAGCAGCAGGAGCGTGGCATACAAAAGCAATAGGTTTTTTCTGTTCGTTGAATTTTTCAATCAATGCTATAGAATTAGCATCGTTTGCCAAATCCCATAACGGACCGTGACCACCAGGATAGAAAACCGCATCAAAATCCTCAGCATTTATATCTGCCAATACTTTGGTGTTCTTGATTTTTTCCTGAGCAACGTCGTCTTTTTCAAAACGTTCCGTATCTGCAGTACTTGCATCTGGAGTGTTACTACTCGGATCAATTGGAGCGGCGCCACCTTTTGGAGTCGCTAAAGTAATATCAGCACCTTTGTCCAACAATGTATAATATGGATTTGCGAATTCTTCTACCCAAAATCCTGTTTTTTTACCTGTATCTCCCAATTTATCATGAGAGGTTAAAACGAATAATATTTTCATCTTTTTAAGTTTTTGAATTATTATTAATATGCCATTTTTACGATCTTCTCAGCATCCTGAGGCGTTAAAGCTTGGCGCTCGCCAAGACCTTTCCAACCACGATCGGTAAAACGTTGGGCAATTTTTTCAGCTGTACCTTCATAATCAGAGGTGTAATCAGATAATTTGGTATCGATACCTAACTCTTTAAAGAAAGCTTCCGTTCTTTCAATAGCAGCATACGCTTTATCATCAACACTTCCTTCGGTTACATTCCATACACGTTCTGCATATTGAGCCAATTTTTCTTTTTTAGCTTCAAAATTATACTTGTAATGACTTGGTGCCACTACTGCCAACGTTCTTGCGTGATCAATTCCGTACATAGCAGTAAGCTCATGGCCCATCATATGAATGGCCCAATCACCAGGAACACCTTGTTGAATAAGTCCGTTTAGGGCCATAGTACAGCTCCACATAAAGTTTGCTGCAGCTTCATAATCACTAGGGTCTTTTATAACTCTAGGAGCTACCTCAATTAGTGTCTGTAAAATGCTCTCAGCAAAACGGTCTTGTAAAAGTCCGCCTACGGGATACGTCATATATTGTTCAAGAACATGGGTAAAAGCATCTGTAATACCATTTACCAGTTGTCTTTCAGGAATAGATGTAATTACTTGCGGGTCAAGAACTGAAAATTGAGGGAATAGTGCAGGACCACCAAAAGCTAATTTCTCTTGGGTTTCTTTTCTGGAAATTACGGTTCCAGAGTTCATTTCAGAACCTGTAGCCGGTAATGTTAAAACCGTTCCAAAAGGCATTCCTTTGGTCATAGGCTCTCTCTTTTTTACAAAGTCCCATGGCTCATCACCTTCATAAACCGCAGCAGCCGATAAAAATTTAGTTCCGTCAATAACCGAACCACCACCAACAGCTAGTAGATAGGTAATATTCTCTTCCTTGATAACCTTTAGGGCATCCATAAGAACAGCATATTCCGGATTGGCAGGAATACCTCCAAACTCAACTACATCAGCTTTTGCTAAGGCAGATTTTACTTGGTCATAAACACCGTTCTTTTTGATACTTCCACCACCGTAAAGCAGTAATACTTTAGCGTCAGAAGGTATTTCTTCTGTTATTTTCTTTATCGTATCTTTCCCAAATATAATTTTGGTAGGATTTTTAAATTGAAAATTGTTCATTGCTTTTTCTTTTTTTGTTTGCAGTCATTAAATCTTAACGACCATTTTTCCTTTATTTTTTCCATCGAATAAATCGATGAATGCCTGTGGAATGTTCTCAAAACCTTCTACAATAGTTTCGCTATAAGTCAACTTATCTTCAGCCAACCAAGTTGATAATTGTTTAAGTGCTTCGGGATATTTTTCTTGATAATTAAAAACGATAAACCCTTGCATTAGCGCACTGTTTTTAACCAGAAAGGGTTGCACGCTAACACTCTTGGGCAGTTCAGTATTGTTATATACCGAAATGGCACCACAGATAATCATTCTCGCAAAGTGATTGATATTGAATAATACCGCATCCGAGATAGGACCACCAACGTTATCAAAATAAACATCAACTCCGTTTGGAGCAGCTTTGGCAATTGCCGCAGTCATGTCTTCCGTAGTATTGTAATTAATGCCTTCATCAAAACCGAATTTTGATTTTAGTAACTCTACTTTTTCATCACTACCGGCAATACCAATAACATGAAGCCCCAATATTTTACCAATTTGGCCAACAACACTACCCACCGCGCCAGCAGCACCAGAAACTATTAAAGTTTCGCCTTTTTTAGGCTTACCAATCTCGGTAAGGCCTAAATAAGCGGTAAGACCGGTCATTCCCAAAACTCCTAAATATGTACTTAAAGGCGCTTTATTCTCATCAACTTTTGTAAGACCTTCACCATTGGAAATCTGTTGAGTACTCCAATCTAACATCCCGGCAAGGTAGTCTCCTTCTTTATGCTCAGTGTGCTTAGAAGCTATAACTTTTGCAACCATACCTGAATGAACAGGTTTGTTTAATTCAAAAGGAGGAGTGTAGGACTTAGCATCATTCATTTTTCCTCTTAAATAAGGATCTACAGAAACATATGCAGTCTCTAAAAGCAATTCTCCATCTTTAATTTCTAACGGCGAATCGTTCTCTATAAATTCAAAATCAGAGACTGATGGTCTTCCTTTAGGTCTATTCTTTAATAATATAGTTTTCATAGTAATTTTCTTTTTGTAATTAGTCCATTACGGTTACTAGGTCTTCAGTGCTTTTTCTCACTTTAACCAAATTTGCCAACCAATCCTCTTCTGTTTTTCTGTAGCCAATTGGCAACAATACACAGCTACGCAAACCTTTTGCTCTTAGGCCAAGAATTTCGTCTACTGCATCTGGATCAAAACCTTCCATTGGCGTAGAATCTACACCCTCAAAAGCGGCAGCGGTAAGGGCTTCGGCAAATGCTATGTATGCTTGTCTAGCGGCATGCTCAAAGTTTACTTGTGGGTCACGCTGTGGGTACATTCCCAATAATTGTTGTCTGTAGTTTTCCCAACCTTCATTTTTAAAACCACGAATTTCATTGGTCAGGTCAAACATTTTATTAATACGTTCTTCAGTATAGTTGTCCCAAGCCGCGAAAACTAATAAGTGAGAAGAATCTGTAACAACAGACTGGTTCCAAGCTACAGGCTTAATTTTTTCCTTTAATTCTTGATTGGTCACCACTATAATTTCAAAAGGCTGCAATCCGCTAGAAGTAGGGGCAAGGCGCGCAGCTTCTAAAATACGGTCCACTTTTTCCTGTGGTACGGTTTCGCCGTTCATTGCTTTAGTAGCGTATCTCCAATTTAATTTATCAAGTAATTCCATTTGTATATAATATTTAAAATAATTGTGTTTATATTTTTATACTGTTCCAAGCAGACTGGTAAGCTTCCTCTAGGTGATCTTCATTTAACTGAAAGCGCCCTCTTTTTTGTGTGATCATTAAAAAAGATAACGGGTTGATGGCGTAGGCGTATAATATATAATCCGATAGTGGCTTTATCTTACCTTCCTTTTTACCACGCTCCCACAAGTCCAACAAAGGCTGTAAATGCTTAATGCCTTCCTCTCTGCTTTGTTCGTCAATCATAGGTGTATTATCGCACTGTGCTAAAAACATAGCCTCTTCACATTCTTTAAGCTTAAAGTCTGCAATACGCTTCCATATAACTTCAAAACCTTCGGCGACTTCCATATTTGGATCGTAAGTAGCGAATGCATATTCCGTAAAAGATGCCTTCACTTCTATATATACTTTGTTCACCAAATCCTGTTTGTTCTCAAAATAGAGATAAATAGTTGCAGGCGATACGTTAGCTATCTTAGCTATTTTCGACATAGGAGCTGCGTGAAAGCCACTGTTGTTTACCAACTCTATTGTGGCCTTAACCAATGCTCTTCTCTTAATTTGACTCTTTGTTAATTCTGCCATGATTTCTAATTCTGGTACAAAGGTATATATAAAAATGAACGTTCATTCTTTTTTAACAAAGGTTTAGTTTTTCAGTTGAATCAGGGTGGGAGTAACTATGGAATACTTTAGTAAATTTGTGTTCAAGTGCTACCGTGAAAGCAAGAAGTTTCTAAAAAAAATTTTACCTATTTATCAAAAACATAAATTATGAGTGAGAAGGAAGGATCAACCGTAGAAGTTATTTTATCAGATTTGAATGCTACTACTGTAGATTGGCAACGAGTGCTGGAGAACGTTATTGCCTGTTTTGATTGTACTACGGGAACTCTTCATTTTTTGGACCAAGAAACTGAATTACTACAGATACAAGCTCATAAGGGAATCCCTCCTTTTTTAATCCCAAAGTTATCTACTATTCCTATTGGTAAAGGAATGGCAGGTATTGCCGCTGAACGTAAAGAGGCGGTTGAAATGTGTAACCTACAAACAGATGATTCAGGAGTGGCTCGTCCTGCAGCTAAGGAAACCAAAGTAGAAGGCTCTATTGCAGTGCCTATGTTGCTAGACGGAAAGCTATACGGAACATTGGGTATTGCCAAACCTGTACCTTATGATTTTACGGAAGAAGAGCGTAGGAACCTTCTTGAAATTGGCGAGGCTATGAGCAAGGCTTTATTGGCCTAATTTTCTTTTTTTTTTAGAGGGAAAACGTAAGCCCTAGTTTTAAGTTGGACGAACGGTCACTTTCGGTAGAAGTTGAAAAGCTACTATAGAAATAATTATAAAGTGCAGAAACGCTGAGATGGTCCGTTAGGGGCATTTCGGCCTTAAGCTGACTCAATATTCTATGGTTTGCCATATAGCGATATAAAGGCTGATAGTATACGGTGCCGGTAAAATCTAATCGCGTTTTAGGAAATGAATAGGTGGCAGATAGGTAGCTACTGTTCCTGTGGTTATAAAAGCGTTCTTCAGAATCTACTTGTTTTTCTATTTCATACATATATGCATTTCCAAAATAGACTTTTGCATTGTCTTCGGAAATCAATTTTAAGCGAATACCGGCACCTGCCAGATTTCTATTGGATATGGTGAGAAGAGTGTTGTTCTGATTTTGTATAAAACCTTCGAGTCTAAAGAAATCCGTTATTTTATGGTTATAACGTAAATGAAAGAAATACGAATTCTGGAAGTCTTCGTCTTTACTTCTAATGAGGTTGTAATTTCCGATAAAGAAGAAAATTTTCTTAAGGTCTTTAGATTTTAATTGGGTAGTAATGTTGGAACCAATTTGTAAAATATAGGCGCCATTGTTATCAGTGTAATTAAAAAGCAAATCGCTTTTAAGGGCAAAACGTACCGAATCTTTTTGCATACGTTTAGACTCAATATTTACCAATTGGGCACTAGCATTAGAAATAAAAAGTAACGTTATACCTAAGGATAATGGAAGTTTCATGAAGTAAGCAGTTTTCAAGCTGCAAAACTATCTAATTTCTTTCTTAAACATAAACTTCATGTAAGGGTAATCTTGTGTAAAGCATAATTTCTTACCAAAAACAGCTTTCTTCGAAATAAAATAGAAACAAAAATCGTATTATTGGTGTAAGCAGATTTTAATTCTAAGACCGCTTAACAGCTGTAATATGCAGCATAACGTTAAACGGTGAAGAGAAAAAAATCATTTTAGAAGATATAGGTAGATGGAAATAATAGACGCATTGCAGAAAGATATAAAAGATATTCAATCTATTAATATAGTGCCAACCATTCTAGATGTGGTTTGCAGGGCTACAGGCATGGGTTTTGCTGCTATTGCAAGGGTAACAGAAGATACCTGGGTAACCTGTGGCGTTTTAGATGTTATTCCTTTTGGACTTTCTGTAGGAGACGAACTGGACATACAAACCACCTTTTGTAAACAGGTGCGGGAAAGTGATCAGTTGGTGGTTATAGATCATGTTGAAAAAGATGAAGTATACCATAACCACCCTATACCTGCACAATATGGTTTCCAGAGTTATATTTCTGTACCTATTATGCGAAAGAACGGTGAGTTTTTTGGTACTCTTTGTGCGCTGGACCTTAAACCCAATAAGGTTAATACCCCACAAATAATTGATATGTTTTCAATGTTTACGGAATTGATTGCATTTCATTTAGATGCCCTTGAAACTATGCGAAAGCAGGATACAGCCATAAAAAAGAAAGATATTGAGCTTGCTGCCTATGATTTTATTTCAAGTCATGATTTGCAGGAGCCACTTCGAAAAATTCAGATTCTGACCAGTACCATTGAAAAGAAGGAAGAACAAAATCTTTCGGATAAGGGTAAAAAATACTTTAAATCCATAAAAAAGGCAGCCACTAGAATGCGCAATATTCTCAATGACCTTTTGACCTATTCAGAGACGGAGTTTAAACCTAAAAGTTTTAAAGAACAAGATTTAAAGGTTCTTGTAGAACGGGCAAAAGATAGGTTAACTAAGAAAATAGAGAAAACTAACACCATCATAAACATAGATGATTTATGTACGTTGAGAGTGGTTCCCATACAAATGGAACAGCTTTTTTATAACCTTTTTACGAATAGCTTAAACTTTAAAAGTACCAAAAGGCCCCTTTTAATTGAAATAAGTAATAAAAAGGGTTTGGGTCAAACGTTTGGCGTTCAAGGTTTAGAGGACAATGTAATGTATTGCGAAATTTTGGTAAAAGACAACGGAATAGGGTTTGATCAGCAATACAGCGAAAAAATATTTGATATTTTCCAACGTCTTAAAACCAAAGAGAACGATAAGTCTACTGGAATAGGGCTTTCTATTGTTAAGCGCATTGTAGAAAATCACCAAGGAAAAATCATAGCCGTTGGTAAACCTGATCATTATGCTATTTTTAAGATGTACTTGCCGTTATAAGTAAACTACCTCGGGACAAGCCTGCGAGGCATTAAAAAGAATACATCTGGATTTCGAGGCAAGCCTCGGAGCATTTAATCTCGATTATCGAGTAAAATTCCTTTTTTAAATAAGCATTGGGGCAGCATCTAAAATAGAAACTGCTTGCTTTTCAATTTCATTTAGGAGCTCTATAAAGTCTTTTCTAGAAGTTAAAGGATTCATTACTGAACAACGTAAAGTAAGCTGATCCGCAATTGTAGTTTGTACAATGTAGAAACTTCCTGAAGCTACCAATCTTCTTCTAATATCAGCGTTCAATATGTTCAATTTATTAAGACTCATTTTTTTGTGGGGCACATATCTGAAGTTTACAATATTAGACTCTGGTTCATGTGTTAATTCAAATTCAGGTTTATTTTTTACTAATTGAGCCATCAATTTTGCCGAATCATATAGCTGATTTACATTTTTTTCAAATATATCTGTGCCATGGGTTTTTAGGATAAGGTAAACTTGGGCAGATAAAAAGGGTTTGCTGCATTCAAAGGTTCTTTTTGCAGAATTGTACCATTCTTCCGTTTCTGGAGAATCCCATAGATATTGTGCTCGTTGCGCAAAAGTTCTGTAAACTTTGTTTCCTTCTTTAAATAATAGAGCCGTGCTGAGCACTGGTGTCATAAGCATTTTGTGAAAATCAATAACAACAGAATCTGCTTTTTCCATTCCCCTTGTCAGACTCTTGTATTTTTTAGAAAATACCACGGCACCGCCATGCGCACCATCTACATGTAGCCAAAGGTTATGAGCTTTGCTAAATTCTGCCAAGGCATTAAGGTTGTCATATGAGCCTGTAGCAGTAGAACCTGCGCAGCCAATAACGCAGAATACATGTAGGCCGTCCGCTTTAGCTTTTTCTAGATACTGGGGTAATAAGTCTGTACGGATTTTAAAATTGGAATCTACGGGAACCTTAATAATGCCTTTATCTCCCAAACCTATAATCTTAGCAGCTCTTTCAATACAATAATGAGCTTCTTCAGAAACCAAAACGGCTAATTTTTCATTGTGACCTTCTTCCCATACATTATTAGGCGCTTTGTCTTTTCTAGCCGCTAATAGCGCTGTTAAATTGGCAAGGCTTCCGCCAGAAGTCATAATTCCGGAAGAAAATATATCATACCCTACTTTCTTGGCGGTAAAGTCTGTTATTACCCGTTCCATTGCATTTGATGCAGGCCCCATTTCATACACCCCTGTGCTGTTATTAATTAAATTTGTAACGAGGCTCGTGAGTGCTGAAATAGGAGCTGGAACGGCTGTTTGGTGCCCCATATATTTAGGGTGTTGCGTTTGTTGTGAACGGTTAAGGAGCGTAGTAAGAGTTGCTATTGGATTTGCCTTTTCCTCTAAATCATTTTGCCAAAAGTGCAGTTCTTCCTCAGGAGAATTATTAGGGTATACTGTCTTTTCTTTTTGATGCTGTAAATCATTCAAATGATTTGCTAAAACATCGATTAGTTCTTTTCCTATAAATCTAAACTGTTCTGCATCGTAAACTTTTGAAAGTCTTTCGTTCGTTGTCATAGTCAATATGTTTTGGGGTCTGCATCATCCTACCCACCACAAATCTAGATATCTATAGTTATATATATAAATGCTTAATTTTGATAAACTAATAACAAATACGTATTACTGAAATGGATTTACAGCATATAAGAAGCGCCGTACTGCTTTCAAAAAAATTGAATTTTACAAAAACGGCAGAAGCGTTGCATATTGTGCAACCAGCATTGAGCCGAAAAATAAAACAACTTGAAGAGGCTATTGAGGCACCTTTGTTTAGGAGGAATAAACGTAATGTGGAATTGACCCATGCAGGAAGTTATTTTATCCCAGAGATGGAGAAACTCTTGCTTCAGTATGATTTTATAATTAAGCGAACCCATCAAGTACATAAAGGGGAGGCGGGGGAATTGAAAATTGGTTTTACACACTCCGTCATGCAGTCAATCCTTCCTGAAATACTGGTTGATATACGTAAAAACTTGCCTAATATTAAGACTATACTAAAAGAACTCAATAACCGAGATCAATACATACGTTTACAATCTGGAGAATTAGATATAGGCTTTGCAACCAATCCGTTAGTGCCTGTAGGATTAAAGAGCAAAGTTTTGCATATAGATAATTATGCGGTTTTAGTTCCAAGGGGTTTTGATATGAATAGATTACACGTTAACGGTTTCTCTACATTTGCAAAAGAACCGTTTATCTTCCCTTCAAAAACAGATGGCCCAAACTATGTAAATATTATAGAATCTATTTGTACAAGTGCTGGTTTTATACCTAATGTAGTTCATGAAACCGATTCTGTGAGCACAAGTATAAGATTGATTGAAGCAGGTATGGGGGTTTCGTTAGAACCCATTTCATCTCTTCGCGGTCTTCATTTGCCAATTGATTTTTATGAGCTAAAAGACACTCCCCAAAAAGCTAGATTAACTATGATTTGGAACCCTAAACTAGAGGTTGAACATCCAAAATTATTCAGTCTTTTAAATACGATCAAATAGGTAGCACAGATAACCATAGACCTCGTTTTTAGAGTAATTACAAGGTGGTTTTTCTGATTGACTTTTTTTTGCGATAAGTAATTTGGTAAGATTATCTGAGACAATTTTTTGTACAAATACGTTCAGTTTCTAGCCGAATTAATAGTGAAATAGCTGATTATTTGATCATTTATATCTTAAAATGATGATTTTTTTTCAACTTTTTCCATTATCACCTTAAAAATTAGCATACCCTCTCGAGGGTGTGGAATTGTAAATTGTACAAATAAAGGATTTAAATACACAAAACAATGTATCATTGCTAATTTTTAGATTAAATATGTGCTTAATTAGCAAATATCATAGCATAGCATACAAAAAAAAATTAAAAAACACCTCTATTAGTACATATATCCCCTTTATTTATACCTAACTTGAACATACGAGAGTAGAACGTTATATGTGATCCAAAAAAAATATTCATGGACACCTAGTCCCCTAAATGTATAACCATGGCATTCGTATTGTCTAGCATAATGGAATTAGGAAAGAGGGCCCCGGAATTTAAGTTGCCGGATACGGTTTCAGGTGAGTTATTGTCTTTAGAGAAATTAAAGTCTGATAAAGCAACGATTATAATTTTTATTTGCAATCATTGCTTGTTCGTAAAACACATAAACTCAAAGCTTGTTGAAATTGCAAATAAATACCAGGCTTTGGGAATGCAATTTGTTGCAATTAGTAGTAATGATGTAAAACAACATCCAGAAGACACTCCGTTTATCATGGCCCAAGTAGCTAAGTATCATAAATATCCATTTCCTTATCTCTATGACAAATACCAAGATGTTGCATTAAATTATGGTGCGGAAAGCAACCCGGATTTGTTTGTTTTTGATCATAATTTAGAATGCGCTTACACTGGTAGGTTTGATATGACCAGACCCAATATTCAGCCGGCCACGGGAGCGGATCTTATCTCGGCACTGGACATGCTTCTATTGGGAGAAAAACCAAATCCTAACCAATACCCAAGTATGGGTACTAGTATAGCTTGGAAACATGGAGTGTATAGAAATGATGATAATATCTTCTAATAAAAACTACTTTTTTATAATTGAGCTGTAGTAGCCGCACAGTTTGTATTACGCTTTAGTAGCATATACTCACCATTGTTTTTGAATTCACGTAATGAAGCCCCTGTATAGCGTTTAAATGTTTTAGAAAGGTGACTTACATCAGTAAAGCCTAAATCGTCCGCAATTTGAGTTAACGTAAAATCTGAATTTAATAAACGTATTTCTACTAATTTCAGCTTTGCCTTAATTATATATTCCCTCAAAGATATACTGACTTGTTTTTTGAAAAATTCACTTACATATGTGGGAGACATCATAAATACCTCTGCTAAATTCTCAACTTTTAACTGTTCCGGTTTATCAATATTCTCGTTAATAAAAGTCAGCATTTTGATAATGCGATCATCTGTATTACTCTTTGGCAGTTCGTAAAAACTTCCCTTTTTTACATTTCTGATTAATATTTCCATGACGGAAATCATTAAGGATTTGATTAAAGCTATAGATTCATTACCAAAACTTCTAGATTCTTGTAATATCATAGAAGTCAATTTTTTTAAATATTCTCTATCCCTATCGCTTTTAATAATGTCCCCTGGTAATTGATTGTAATTGGATAGTATATAGGATGCCTCCTTAAACCATTCGTTTTTTTCCGTTATGGAACGGTTTTCATTTTTAAAAAAAGAATCAGTGAATTTTAAGAACACAAATTTTGTAGGCTTTTCTATGGTAAATGAGTGACACTTTAGAGGGGGAAGCAGAAACATGTTGCCCTTGCTGTAGTTGTGGTCATTATAGTTTATACACTGCGTACCTTGGCCTTCTTTTATTAGGACCAACTCAAAAAAATTGTTCTTAACAGGGCGTTGTTTCCAGTCTGTCAATTCAATTTCTTGTATTTCAAAAGGTTTATGTGCTTCTAGTATCTGCATAATAGGCTATTTAGGCTGCTAAAATACAATTTTGTACGACCACAGTGCTGGTTTATATTCATTTTAACCTTTAAAAATACATAATTATCCTTTTTCTATACTTCGTTAAAGGACGAAAGCAGACATATCTTTGTTCTGTATTTAAAAACAAATTTTATTCTTTATAAAATGAAAAATTTATTAGTAGTATCTTCTTTAGCATTAGTGATGTGTAAATCACCAAAATAAAAAGAAAAAAATGATTTCAGAATCAGTTATAACATGCCTATGTTTTTGGTAAGTTTTAGCCTGAGTTCCCGACAAATGATTACATATTAAAATGGAAGAAAATACAAATGTATTTATTTAATCAAACCAATTTATTTTCAACGGAAGAAGTTCGTAAAACTACTTTTGATTTACCAGGTGCTGATGTTACTTTATTTGAGAATTTCTTCAGTTTAGAAGAAAGCAACAACTTGTATGCTAGCTTACTTGAAAATACACCTTGGCAACAAGAACAGATTACCATACACGGCAAACTTGTGGATTACCCTAGGTTGACGGCTTGGTTTGGTGATATTAGCAAAGACATTCAATACACAAATACAAAAAGTAAAATGCATGTTTGGAATGATGATTTACTTTTTATAAAGAAACGAATAGAGCAGGAGGTAGATATAAAATTTACACGCTGTTTACTTAATTATTACCGTGACGGAAAAGATAGTGTAGACTGGCATCAAGATTATAAGGGAGCTCAACGAAAAAATACGGTTATTGCTTCAGTAACTTTTGGTGCTACTAGGCCCTTTCAATTAAAACATGTATCAAGAACAGATTTAAAACGTGTAGATATCCCATTAGCAAATGGCAGTCTTTTATTGATGCAAGGCGCCACCCAAGAAAACTGGAAACATAAAATACCGAAGACCACAAAACAGATTTCCCCAAGAATTAACCTAACCTTTAGGTGGATCGGTTAATTTATCCGGCATCAATCTTTACTTTTATAGTTCTAACATTAGAACCAATTTAAAGCATCTTATGAAAAAATCGTATTTAACCTTAGTGGTACACATTTTAGTAAAAGAAGAATTTAGAGAAGAAATAAAAGCCGAATTGCTAAAACTTATTAGTCCCACTAGAGGAGAAGAAGGTTGTATTGCTTACGACTTACATCAAGATAACGATAACCCGAATCTGTTTTTATTCCACGAGAAATGGGTGAATCAAGATTATTTGACCAAGCATTCACAAAGTGACCATATTGAGGCCTATAGACTTGCTTCTAAAGATAAGCTTGAGAATGTTTCTGCTTATAAAATGACAGAGCTTACCAATTAGAATTGTAATTATAAAGGCTTAACATTAAATTAATGTATTAAAAACCGGTAATTTTACCTGTAACAAGCTCGTTTTGGCAATATTTTAAGATTTCGCCACTTAAAAACCTCCATTTATACCTTATTCTCCTTTTTTTGTACACTATTTAGGGTGTGTTCTCCAATTATCTTTGTCGTCAATAAAACTATCAATTATAAAAAGACATAATAATGAATACACCAAACATTGCACAAGAAGATATTTTAAACGCATTTAATTACAGACATGCTACCAAAGAATTTGATGCGTCAAAAACATTAACCGATGAGCAAATCAATTTCATTTTAAAAACAGCAAATTTATCTCCAAGTTCATTTGGTTTTGAACCTTGGCATTTTATCGTTGTACAAGATAAAGAATTACGTGAGCTTTTAAAGCCAGTAGCTTGGGGCGCTCCCGTAAAATTAGATACTGCTAGTCACTTTATTCTAGGTCTGGCAATGAAAGCTCCTATGGTAAAGCATGATGCGCCATATATTGAACATATGATGAAAGAGGTAAAACAAATGCCCGAAGATGTTGTAGAAGTATACTCTAAGTTTTACCGAGAGTTTCAAGAGCGTGATTTTAATCTAGATTCAGACAAGAAGTTATTTGATTGGTCATCAAAGCAAACCTACATTCCTCTAGGTAATATGATGACTGCCGCAGCCTTAACAGGTATCGATTCTTGTCCTATTGAAGGTTTCCATATAGAGGATACGGAAGCTTTATTAAGAGATAAATTTGGAATAGATACAGATAAATATGGAATTTCTTTTATGGCTGCATTTGGACATAGAAAGGCAGACCCAGAATTTCCAAAATCTAGAAGACCATTAGAGGACATTGTAACTTGGAAATAGGAAATATTATGAAAGCAATAGGATACAAAGAGAATCTTCCAATTGACAATACAAAATCTTTACAAGATGTAGAATTGGAAACTCCAAAAGCTACGGGAAGAGATATTTTAGTTGAAATAAAAGCTATTTCTGTAAATCCGGCAGATTATAAGGTACGTGCAGGAATGCCCGCAGAAGGTGACAGCTGGAAAGTTATTGGATGGGATGCTACCGGAATAGTTACGGCAATTGGTGAAGATGTGACTCTTTTTAATATTGGAGATGAAGTTTGGTATGCAGGCGATTTTACGCGCCAAGGTAGTTATGCAGAATATCAAATTGTAGATGAGCGTATTGTTGGTAAAAAACCTCAAAGCTTATCTTATGCTGAAGCTGCTGCATTACCATTAACCACACTTACAGCCTACGAAATGTTGTTTGATCGATTAGAGGTATCTAAAGACGATGCCAACAAATCTATTTTGGTTATTGGTGCCGCTGGTGGTGTAGGTTCTATTTTGGTGCAATTGGCTAAAAAACTGACGAAGTTGAACATTATAGGTACGGCTTCTCGCGAAGAAACCACATCTTGGTTAAAAGAATTAGGTGCAGATACGGTTATTAACCACAGAAACAAGTTGAGCGAAGAGTTCGAGAAATACAATTTACCGGCTCCAGAGTACGTAGTAAGCTTAAATGCTACGGAACACCACGTAGATGAAATTGCTAAACTGATAAAACCTCAAGGGAAATTCGGATTAATAGATGACCCAAAATCGCTAAATGTAATGCCTTTTAAAGGTAAAGCGGTTTCTACGCATATAGAGTTAATGTTTACACGCTCTATGTTTCAGACCGAAGATATGATTGAGCAGCATAATATATTGAACAAAGCTTCTGAATTAATCGACAACGGTACCATTAGAACCACGCTAGGCGAAAATTTCGGAACTATAAACGCTGAAAACCTTAGAAGAGCGCACGCTTTTTTAGAAACGGGTAAAGCAAAAGGTAAAATTGTTTTAGAAGGATTTTAAGTGTAATGAGCCAAAAAATATATTATAATGAAAATTAAAATTACACTTGCAGCAGTAGCTATAACAGCATTATTTATAAGTACTACGGCAAATGCTCAAGTAAATACCATAGATTCTGTAGCCACTTCAAAAGTACAACATTTCAATTTTGATGAAATGGAATCTGAGTCCATAGGTGAAGGCATTAAAAGAAAATGGTTTCACGGTGAAAAAGGGCAAATGACCATTTTTGACTTGGAAAAAGAAGCACATATTCCTTGGCACAAACACCCTAACGAGCAGATAACATACATTATGTCTGGTAAGGTAAAAATCAAGACTATAATTGATGGCAAAGAGGAATTTGTAATTGTTTCTGGCGGAGAAGTAATTGTTTTCCCAGAAAATGTACCACACGAATTTTGGGCATTGGAAAAAACGGTGGATTTAGATGTTCACGTTCCTGTTCGCCAAGATTGGTTAAGCAAAGAATTACCAGATTATTTAAAGAAAAGTGAATAAAATTTGCATCAGCAATACTTATTAATAATACATATATAAAATATATCAAAATGAAAAAAACAATACTACTTGCATTAGCGATAGCAACAACGGCATATGCAAGTGCACAAACACCAACAACGGATCCTGCCAAATCTGTAAATGAGGTGGTAACGGCGGACAATGTAGAATGGGGGTGGTTGAATCCACTTCGAGGCGATAAGAGTCCCGCTGCAGGAAAACTTTGGGGAGATCGTACAAAAAATGAACCTGCAGGATTTTTAGTGAAATTTAATAAAGGATTTTCATCGCCTCCACACATTCACAACATTACTTATAGAGGTGTTGTAATACAAGGATTATTACACAATGACGATGAAAAAGCAGAAAAACAGTGGTTGCCAGCAGGTTCTTATTGGCAGCAACCAGCAGGAGAAGCACATATTACAGCTGCTGACGATAACGAGAATATGGCTTTTTTAGATATTCAAGAAGGACCGTATTTAGTACAACCAACTTCAGAAGCTTTTGATAATGGCGAAAGACCAATTAATGTTGATAAAAGCAATATGGTTTGGTTAAATGCCAACGATATAGAATGGGTTTCTGCAAAAAGTAATGTTGAAACTGCCTTTTTATGGGGAAGCCACGGGGAAAATCAATTGCGTGCAACACTTTTAAGGTTACCAGCAGGCTTCAGTGGAAAAATCAAAAATTTGAGTCCTAATTTTAGAGCAGTTGTTATTTCTGGAGGAATATCACATCAGTTTTCTAAAAAAGAGGATAAAAATGAATTAGAAGCTCCTTCATATTTTGGTACAGAAGAAAACGCAACCTCTATCATTTCAACAACTAAAGAAACGGTGATTTATATTAGAAGTAACGGTGATTTTGAAGTGAAGTAATGATGAAAAAGATAAGTATCATATTAAGTTTAGTTACTTCAGTTATGGCTTTGCAAGGACAAAACACCGTTTCCGAAGTAGAAACATATGGTACGGTAGATCAAGCGGTGGGAAATATTGCTTTTACCAATGATGGTGAATTAGTATACAGTCATCATCCATTTTTTTCTCCAGAAATAAGAGTCGTGAAGTTTGATAAAAAGGCGAACACAACTTCGCCTTTTCCCAACTTGGAATGGAATACACCACGAGAAACCGATGATAATTACTTAAGCAATGTTCTCGGAATCCGTAATGATGAAAATGGTGTTATCTGGATGATAGATATGGCGCAGCGTAATAATGTTACGCCAAAAATTGTAGGTTGGAATACAAAAACCAATAAATTAGAACGTATATATTACTTACCAGAGTCAAGTGTGCCTTCAATTAGCCAACCCAATGATATGGTGGTTGATACCAAACACGGCTTTTTTATTATAGCAGATGAGGGTATAGGTAATGGAGGAGATGGAAGCAAGGCAGCTTTTATCATCGTAGATATGAAAACGGGAAAAACACGTCGGGTTTTGGAGGGTACACGTACTACAAAACCAGAAAATACCCCAACGGTTATAAATGGTAAGCATCTGGCAGTAAATGGAAAAGATTTGTTGATTGGTAATGACGGAATTACTGCCGATGCTAATTTTGAATACATCTATTACGGATCGTTAAACGGACCAAAAATCTACCGAATTAAAACGTTGGATTTAGTTAATGAAGATTTCACGGATGCCGATTTAGATATCAAAATTGAAACCTACTCAGACAAACCAAACAATGGCGGTATGTCTATTGATAATGAAGGCAATTTATATTTAACTGCTTTAGAAACCAAAAGTGTTGCTGTAGTTCTAGCTAAAGACCGTAGCGTAAAAACAATGGTTCAAGACAAAAATATGGTTTGGCCAGATGGTGTTAGTTACAACCACGTAGATGGTTATATGTATGTATCGGCAGCACAAGTAAATAGGGGAGCTCCTTTTAATGAAGGTAAAAGTGTTGCAACTAAACCATTTTATATTTTCAGGTTTAAGCCTGTTGTAAAAGGTGTTTCATTTAGATAAAACGTGATAAAATATATTAGGATAATTCAAAAAGCCACTTTTCCTAATGTGGCTTTTTCATTTTAACGCTTTCTTGAATTTGTAAAGCAAACTGAAGTATTCAATTTTTAAGCGGTAGACTTTGTAAGATTAGTACGATGAATATCAGATAATCGATATCATTTATAAAAACGGCGGTGAATTGTTTCGGAAAGCCCTTCAATATATTAGTAATTATATATTGAAGGTTTTACCTTTGCATGCTACAGAAAATGATATCATGCAAGAGACTCAATTTGAACTACAAGAAAAGAAGACTGAAAAAGAACTTTACAGCTACCAGCAAGGTGCCATTCAGCGCATATTTGAAAAGTTCGATAATGAAAGAGAAGATTACCACCTATTATATCAATTACCTACTGGTGGTGGAAAGACCGTAATTTTCTCTGAAATGGTCCGGCAATACCTTAAAAATCACTCGAAAAAGGTTTTGGTAATGACACACCGTGTAGAACTCTGTAACCAGACTTCTAAAATGCTCACCAGTTTTGGAGTGGTCAATAAAGTAGTCAACAGCAAAGCCAATTTAGATGACCATGAACGTTACAACTGTTATGTTGCCATGGTAGAAACACTAAATAATAGGCTTAACGATGGTATATTGGATATTTCGGATGTTGGCCTGGTCATTGTGGATGAGGCTCATTATAATTCCTTTACAAAACTGTTCAAGTTTTTCGAAAATTCTTTTATTCTTGGTGTTACCGCTACGCCCTTAAGCTCCAATAAGGAGTTGCCCATGAACAGCAACTATGATGAGTTGATACCTGGGGAATCTATAGAAAACCTAATTGAAAATGATTTTCTGGCCAGAGCTGAAACTTTTCAGTATGATATGGGGCTGACTTCATTGGAGGTAGGTTCCAATGGGGATTATACGGTTAAATCCTCAGCGGACTTGTATACTAGCCCATCTATGCTGAACAAATTATTGGAAGCTTATACCGTGCATTCCAAGGGTAAAAAAACACTAATATTCAATAATGGTATTGAAACTTCAATACAGGTATACCACACCTTTAGGAGTGCGGGGTTTCCTATTATGCATTTGGATAATACCGCTACCAAAAAACAACGAAAACAAATACTAACGTGGTTTCATGAAACTCCGGACGCGATACTAACATCCGTAAGTATTTTGACCACTGGTTTTGATGAACCCACAATAGATACCATTATTCTAAACAGGGCCACAAAATCATTAACCTTGTACTACCAAATGATAGGTAGGGGTTCTCGTGTGTTGAACAACAAGTCTAAATTTACCGTTATAGACCTTGGTAATAATATCTATCGTTTTGGCCCTTGGGGAGCGGACTTAGACTGGGAAGCAATTTTTAAATCTCCTAATTTCTTCATAGACCGTATTAAGGATGATGAAGATATTGAAGGTTCTTTTAAACATGAACTTGCCGATGATATTCGGTCAGAATTTTCAAAATCTAAGGACACTTACTTGGATATTAAAGCTATATATAAGGAAGCGACCTTTTCCGGAGAATCTTCCAAAGTGGTATTGGAAAAATCCATTGAACAGCATGCCTATATCTGTATAGAAAACAGTGAAGACGTGTATGATGCCCTTGCGTTGGCAAAATTACTTAAAGAGGACATAGATAATAGAATACAAGTGTATGGCAAGTGTATAAGTAAAAGCACCTATAATTTTATCAGTTGGCTGAAAATGGATTACCAAAAAAAGCTTAATGTCTATCTTCGAGAAAACTTTGATGCCGTTTTTGAGCAAATTCACGGGCATCCGCCAGAAGATTAACCAAGTGCGATAATTAAGAAATTAGATTGTTTTTTGGTTTATCTAATACTGGTTGAAATAAGGTGAAATTGTAGTAATCAAACCTTTTTGCTTTTATAGATGTAAGCCAGTTATAGAAGGGGTTTGCTTTAATGAATTTCAATGTGAATTTAACGATTTAGAGGCTTTTTAGTATCTTACTAAAAGAGTGTTATCAAACTAACAGTTAACCATTAAACTACCAAATATGGCGCGAACCATTATTGATAATATTGTTATTGCCCAATATAAAGATCAAACTTTTTTTGAATTTTGTAAATATACTACCATTCGGTTTTTTGAAATTGTATATTTTGAAAAAGGTGAAGGAACTATTAAGATTAATGGGCATACCGTAAATTATTCGGCTAACAGTATTTTCGTTTTTGTTCCCGACGATATTTATATAGTGAATCCAGAGACTGCAACCACAACCACGGCTATTAAATTTTTGAAAAGTTTTTTTAGGGGAGATGCTCAGCAAAATGCAAATCTTCCGGTGAACGATTGGTTTCGTAAAATTGAAGGAATTCTAAATAGTGAAAGTCATCAATTGCGTGAAATGCGTTTTGAAACGGAATCGGATAAAATACACCTAATATCACTGATAAAAATGGTGGCAGCGGAAAACGATAAAAAGAAATCATACGATTTGTTTATCATTCAAAATTCACTTTCTGTAATTCTTCATCTTGTTGCACGTAATATTCAGTTTTTAAATGCTGATATGACGACCAAGCTTGTAGAATCGTCTAAAATTCAACAAATCATAAATTATCTTCATGCTAATATTTACAACCCAGAATTATTAACCACCAAAAACTTGGCAGAGGAGTTTCATATGGCGGATAATTATATTAGTGAGTATTTTAAAAAGCATACGGATGTTTCTTTAAAAAAGTACATTCTTAACTACAAATTGAAGCTGGTAGAAACAAGATTGAAATATACGGATTTGCAGTTTTCTGAAATTGCAATGGAGCTTGGTTTTACAGATTCTAGTCACCTTAACAAAACCTTTCAAAGCTATAAGGGAATGACCATTGGAGCTTACAAGGCTAGTATTTCTGCATAATTTTTCAATGGAATAGTTTTTTATAACTGCTGTCATCGATTTTCATAATCGATGGTTTTAGGGTATTCTATAGTTTGTTTACCTAAAAAAATACCATTAACCTTTTTTTTTACCAGAAGCCCTTTGTTTTTTACCCTTTTAAAAGTGTATGTCCAAGATACCTTTGTACTGTAATTATTACAGAATAAATATCAACCAAAAACTTAATACTATGGACTACAAGAATTTTCAAACATTTACGGCAAAACAAACAGGAGGAATTTTAACAGTTGATATCAACTTTGGACCAGTAAACGTACAAGGACAAGAAATGCTAGCAGATTTAAGCAGCCTTTGTTTACGATTAGAACGCGATAGAAGTGTAAAAGTAGTCGTTTTTGAATCTTCAAATCCTGGGTACTGGGTATGTCATTATGATACCAACTTGTTAAAAGATTTATCTACAGAAGCGGTACCAAGAAACGAAGTGGAGTTGTTTGATTTACAATTAATCTTAGAAAGATTAAGCAATGTACCACAAGCGACTATAGCAAAAATTGAAGGTTTTGCTCGTGGTGGCGGACACGAAATGGCATTGGCTTTAGATATGCGTTTTGCAGCAAGAGGAAAAGCCAAGTTCATGCAGATGGAAGTAGGCATGGGTATTCTGCCTTGTGGTGGCGGAGCTTCACGTATGGCAAGACAAACAGGTTTAGGAAAAGCATTAGAACTTATTTTAAGTGCCAAGGATTGGGATGCAGATGAAGCCGAAAAATTTGGCACCATAAACAAAGCTTTAGATGCTGATGAAATAGGACCTTATGTAGATACTCTAGCACAACGTATCTCTAAATTTCCTGCAGAGTCTATTGCTGCTAGTAAACGTGCTGTACATACTTCTATAGACTTACCTATTAAAGAAGCTTTAAAAGAAGAAGCATACCAATTGTTTCAAGCAACAAGTAAAACTCCAGCCGTTAAACGTTTCCAATATGCAGATGATAACGGCGCCCAGTTTGACCATAATAACCAAAAGAATTGGGAGCAAATGGTAATGGATATTCAAGAAGTAAATTAATAAAACAAGAATTATAATTAAATAAAAACAGAGATTGATATGAAAGCAATGTTATTAAACAGTTACGGAGAAAATGCAAATTTTGAAGTTTCCGAAATAGCGAAACCAGAAGTTACCGCAAATCACGTTTTAGTAAAAATAGTGGCATCTAGTGTCAATACTATTGATATGATGATTAAAAATATGGGGACGGATTTACCATTGTCTCCTGCTACTCCAGCTTTATTAGGTATGGATTTTTCCGGAGTAATTGAAGCTGTTGGAGAAGGCGTAGAAGGTTTTAATGTAGGTGATGAAGTTTATGGTTGTGCAGGCGGACTTGCAGATTTACCAGGTACATTAGCAGAATACATTGTAGCAGATAGCAACCTTGTGGCTCACAAACCAAAAGGATTAACAATGCGTGAAACTGCAGCCTTACCTTTAGTAGCTATTACAGCTTACGAAGGTTTAACTAGAGCAGGCGTAAAAGCGGGTCAAAAAGTATTGGTACACGGTGGTTCTGGTGGTGTTGGTCACTTAGCGGTACAACTGGCTAAGTATTTTGGAGCAGAAGTTTTTGCTACAGGAACAGGAGAAAACCAAAAAGCAATTGTAGAAAAATTTGGTGCAACCTTTATTGATTTTAAAACTGAAAAGGTAGCAGATTACACAGCAAAATATACCGATGGTGGTTTTGATGTGGTTTTTGATACGGTTGGAGGTCCAAACCTAACCAATTCTATTGAAGCGGTTGCCTTAAACGGACACATTTCTACAACAGTATCATTATGTGAGTTAGATTTAACACCGTTACACTTTAAAGGTGCTACATTACACGTAGTATTTATGTTAATACCAATGTTACATAATTTTAAAAGAGACGTGCACGGTAATGTATTAGAGCGTTTAGCAGAAATTTCTAACGAAGGACACTTAACTCCAATTGTAGATGAAAACAGCTTTTCTTTAGAACAAGTTGGTGATGCTTACGCACATTTACAAAGTGGTAAAGCTATTGGTAAAATAGTAGTAGAAAACTAAAAATAATAGGGATTTCCAATGTATCCTTATGTCTGACTAATAGTGATGAATGCCTCTTTTTTAGAGGCATTTTTCATTTTTAGAAAGTCAACCTTGTTTTTTACCTAAACTTCCATTTTTGTTACCAAACGCCAACCGGTGTTGGTCCTTAACTTTGTATTAAATAACAAGAACAAAAGCAGTTATACAACTTTTAAAAAATAAAAATCATGAAAACAATAACAAATACAAATGCACTTGAACAAGCTCTTGCACTAGAAGTTCCTACACGAGAAGCTTCATTAAGACGAGAACCATCCGTTTCTCAATTTTGGAATGACAACCGTAAATTGTTAGAAGCTGCTTGGGCAGAATGGGAAACTGAAAATAAAGACAATTTACTGGTTCCTGATGAAACCTTACTTGACCCACGATTACGACAAGCTATTAACGATGCTTGGGAAAATCCAGAAAAAGAATCTGCCGTTGCCGATTTGTGGGAAGAAATTATTCCTGGTGTTTATGTTGCACAGTTTTTTGATGTTGAACGTTTAGCAGAATTCCGCAGTTATTTGGAAGATGTGGTTAACTCAAAAATACCGAAACGCGCACCTTACGGTATTCAGTTGAATCGCTATGGTATGATGTTGGATCCACGATCGGAAGGTCATCTTGCAGCTCCTAATTTTCAGGCATTTTATAATGAAATGATGGATCGTTACATGCGTCCAATTGCACGCTTGTTACTAGGTACTTATGGTTACGATAACCAAACCTTTGGTTTCTCTATTCAGTATAATCCAGATAAGGATAAAGATTTACACGCACATACGGATGCCTCGGCTGCAACCTTAAATATCAACATTAACTTACCTGATGAAGAATTTACAGGTTCACAAGTTGATTTTCATGATACATCCACAAGAAAAGTTGTTCAGACTATCTTTGAACCAGGTAAAGCAATAATTCATACCGGAAAAGTACCACATGCTACGCACCCAATCACCAGCGGACAACGGAGTAACTTGGTAGTATGGCTATATGGAGACCGAATGCAAATACCACGAGGTGGTACAAGCAGCTATGGTGGTGGCAATAACGCTGCATCCAAAGTTGTTTCGTCAGAAGACATTACTGCACGCCAGCGCTGGAGTTTGCCAGATGGTCCTAAAGATACCATTGCACCGTTTTAAAAAGAACAGGAATCAGAATTTTGGCAGAAAATATTCTGCCAAAATTCCATTTAAAATATTCAAAAGTTTATTAAAATGAAATATATATTAATTACAGGAAGCACAGACGGAATAGGAAAATTACTAGCATTACGTTTGGCGAAAGAAGGTCATTTTGTTGGTGTTCACGGTAGAACCGAAACTAAGTTAAAAGCTACTGTAACAGCAATAAAAGAGCAATCCAATAACGAAAATATAATTGGTTTTTTAGCGGATTTTTCAGATTTGGCGGATGTTAAAAAGATGGCTGCTGATGTCATTGAAACTATGCCAAAAATTGATGTTTTAGTAAATAATGCAGGTATTTTAACCAGTAAGGTGGATAGTATTCCTTCGGGAATTGATATTCGTTTGGCAGTAAATTACTTGGCACCGTATCAACTTACAAATACCGTTCTATCTTTATTAAAAAAGGCTGATGCTCCGCGGGTAGTGAATTTGAGTTCAGCAGCACAGTCACCGGTTTCATTGCTTGCTTTGGAAGGAAAAACATATTTAGGTACTAATGAGGCCTACGCCCAAAGCAAATTAGCCTTAACCATGTGGAGTTTTGATTTAGCCGCAAAAGAACCAAATATTCTTGTTGTAGCCGTAAACCCAGGTTCATTATTAAATACCAAAATGGCACATGAAGCATACGGCCAGCATTGGTCTCCCGCTGAAAAAGGGGTAGATGTTCTATACGATTTAAGTATGACCGATAAAGCTAAAACAGCATCTTATTTTGACAATGATAAAGGTGGGTATTCGCAAGCACATCCGGATGCTTATAATTCAAGAAAGATTGAAGAACTCATTGCATTAAGTGATACCATCACTTTAGAATAGAATAAGTTCTAAAGAAAAATACGGATGATTACTGTATAAAAAGAAAATAACAATGATTCTTTGCATTGTAGTTTCAGCTAAATTTGCGTTATGAAGAATATATTAGTTTTATTTTCTCACCCTAAGTTTGAAAAATCTAGGGCTAATTCCATTTTAGCAGATAAAATAAAGGATAAAGTTGGGGTAACATTTCATGATTTGTATGAGCGTTACCCTGATTTTAATGTAGATGTAGATGCTGAAAAAGAATTGATGGAGGCGCATGATATCATTATTTTTCACCATCCATTTTATTGGTATAGCTGTCCTCCTCTAATGAAGCAGTGGATAGATATGGTGTTGGAGTTTGGTTGGGCGTACGGCCCTGCAGGAAATGCACTGTTAGATAAAAAATGGCTAAACGTGATAACTACAGGAGGCTCTAAGGCTATGTATTGCGAAAACGGCACCAATTGCTATGCTATAAATGATTTTTTACGACCATTTCAGCAAACAGCTAATCTATGCGGTATGCGGTATTTACCTCCTTTTGCAGTTATGAATACACATAAGATAGAAGATAAAAAGTTGCATGCCTATGCAGAGCAATATGATAAGTTAATTGATTTATTAGTAGAAGATGCAGTAGTTGCGGAAGTTGGCAACATCTCTTTTTTGAATGATATTCCACAACTAAACGCGTAGCACTATGACAGGTAATATTCTTTTTGAAGCCATAGTTTTTTTATTAGGTGCAATTATTTGTGTTTCCATAGCTAAACGTCTGGGACTAAGTTCTGTTTTGGGCTATTTGTTGGCTGGAGTTTTAATAGGTCCTTACGTACTAGGTTTTATAGGAAATGAAGGAGAAGATATTCTTCATTTTGCTGAGTTTGGTGTCGTTATGATGCTATTTTTAATAGGGTTGGAAATTGAGCCTAAAAACTTCTGGAAAATGCGGAAGACTATTGTAGGAATGGGCGGCATTCAAGTGGCTGGAACCATGCTAATTTCCTACTTTTTATTCCTATTTTTTGGTTTTGATTGGAAGGTAGCTTTAACATTTTCCATGGCCGTAGCCTTATCTTCTACAGCAATAGCGTTACAAACCATAAAAGAAAAAGGGTTATTGAATACTACTTTTGGAACATCTTCATTTTCTATTTTATTGTTTCAAGATATCATTGTGATTTTTATGCTTGGAGCTCTGCCATTGTTGGCTAATACAGATATAACTCCATTAGAAAATAGCGAGGAACACACTAATTTACTTCAGAATTTACCTTTGGGTTTGCAAACCTTGGCTATTTTGGTTTCTGTTGCTACTATTGTAGTAGCAGGACGTTTCTTGATTGTACCCTTATTACGTAAAGTCGCAAAAACAGGAGTTCGGGAATTGCTGATAGCTGCAGCCTTGCTTATCGTTTTTGGTATCTCGTTCTTGATGGAATTGGTTGGTTTGAGTCCAGCTTTGGGCGCCTTTTTAGGGGGGGTGGTTTTATCTAACAGTGAATTTAAACATGAGCTAGAAAGCACATTAGAGCCTTTTAAAAATTTACTTTTGGGTTTGTTTTTTATGGCCGTTGGGGCTTCCATAAACTTTATAGTCATTGCTAAAAGCCCGTTAACGGTGGGTGGTATTCTGGTAGCGGTTATTGTCTTAAAAGCATTGGTCTTATTTGTTACAGGTTCTTTTTTTAAATTAAAACTAAATCAGAAACTACTACTAACATTTAGTTTGTCCCAGATTGGGGAGTTTGCTTTTGTACTGTTGTCCTTTGCTTTTTCCTTAAATATTTTAGAACAAGAGCAACTAGATATTATGCTAGTGGTCACGGCATTAACCATGACTATCACGCCTATAATAGGAATAATAAACGAAAGGGTTTTGTTACCACGATTAGGCACTAGGGAATCTATAAAAAGACCAATGGATCATATTGCGAAATCACAGAAGGTAATTTTAGTCGGTTTTGGTCATTTTGGGAGTACTATTGGTCGCTTTTTACGTACTCACGGTGTAGAAGCTACTATTTTGGACCATGATTCTAACAGAGTGGATTTTTTACGTAAAATGGGTTTTGAGGTGTATTATGGAGATGCCACAAGAACGGATTTACTAGAATCTGCAGGTATTGCAGAGGCGAATATTCTTATTTGTGCAATGGACAATCCTGAGGTAATAAAACAACTGGCAAAAGCCGTAAAGAGCAAATACCCGAAAGTAAAATTAATGGTCAGAGCTAGAGATAGGTATGCCGCTTATGAGTTTTTGAATATGGAAATAGACCATATTTATAGAGAATCTTTAGAAACTTCTTTAAAATTGGCAAGTGAAGTTCTCAGCCAAATGGGCTTTAGAAAATATACGTTACAACGTCAGGTTCAAAATTTTATTAGGTACGATGAGGACAGCCTTAAACGTTTGGCTAAAGAGAAGAAAATTGGTGATGAAAATTATATTTTTAAGGCCCGTAAGGAATTAGAGCAACAGGAAAAGTTATTAGAACAAGATTTTAAAAGAGGTATTGTTGAGTTTGACACCCATTGGGATGGGGAGCAAATTAGGGCAGCTTTGGAGGATAAAAATATATAGATAAAACTACAGTTCTAAACTAAAATCGGCTATTTACTTATTAAGTAGCCGATTTTTTATTGCTCTAATGTAACCGTTTTATTATCAAAAACTGGTTGGGATTGTTTATTTCAAATTCTGAAGTTTTAAATCCAATTTGACTTTAATGCATATAAAATCAAAACTTAAGAAGTTATGATTAGAAATTGTACAGTTGTTTTTTATCCCTGTCAAGTTTTTGATCAGTGGTTTTTTTTACTTCAACAGGGTTCATCCTGTATCTTGGTGAAATCAAAAAAACAGAAAAGAGCCTCAATGAATTCTATAAAAATAGGAACCGTAATTCTCAGTCTTATATGCCTTTCCTGTAAGAGTGAACCCCAAGAAGAGCCTGAGCCACAACAAATAGAACAAAAATTACAGAATGAAGAAGAGCTAACACTTACAGAAGGTATTGAAGAGGGAAATGAGACGGACAATGTAAATAATAATATCGTATATGATTTTACCGGAAAAACACCACCACAAGCGCCAGAAGGAATGGAGTGGAAGCTCATTGATGAACTGACCGATGAATTTGAGAGTAACGATTTAAACACGTCTAAATGGACAAAATCATTATGGAACTATGGAGTTCCTGTCCAAATGATAGAGGAAAATTCAGGAGTTGTAGATGGTAATCTCTGGATAAAAGCAACCCTGGACGATGATAATGAACGTTGGTTTCAAAGTTCTCGAGTAATGTCCATAGAACAAATTAATTATCCGGTATTTACGGTTAGTCGTATTAAAAATGCACATATATCTGCTTACAATACTTTTTGGTTGAATAATGGTAATATCTCTAACCGAAATGAAATTGATGTTATAGAGAATAACTCAAACCCGTCTTGCGACTGTCAGCCAGATTTTCCATGGCAAATGAACGCACAATACTTTCATGTGGTAAATGATGATACCAAGCGCAACAAAGGCAATTATGATAATCGTAAGTTATCAGATGGAAATCCGCTAAAAGGAGTGCCTTGGAATGAAGAATACCACACTTTTGGAGTATGGTGGAAAGATGCAACCCACATTCAGTTTTATTTAGATGGAGAACCTGCTGGAAGTGTGGTTTCTGCGAGAGAATTTACAAGAAACTTAAATATCATATGGGACCTGTGGACCGTAGATGCCGATTGGTTGGGCGGTTTGGCACAAAAAGAACATTTATCAGATAGTACATTGAATACCATGAAAGTAGATTGGATACATACCTACAAGTTGGTACATAAATAGAATTAACAATTGAGAGTTGTTTAGTTTAGTTGAATAAGGCATTGACGTTTAGTTGATGTCTTATTTTTTTTGTTCCATATTTTTCCTGTCGCCCTATGAAAAGTCGGCTATCGTCTTTTTTAGAATATGAAGTTCCAGTTTAGTATTCCTTGACCTTTTCTTCAACTCTGCGATTTCACGTTGCTCGTCCGTCAGGTTCGGGCTTCCCTTTCAAGGAAAACTGTTCTTACCATAGGTGTCCGATTCTCTACGCCAGTGGCTCAACACCGATGTAGGGATATCTAATTCTCTGTATATCTCTACAACGCTACTACTTGCGTAATTATGTCCCACGGCCTGTTCTTTAAACTCTACAGTGTAATTTCTTTTTTCTTTTGGTAGGCTAGAAAATTAATATAGACAGCCAACACGCTCTTAACTTTGTGTCCAGTTAAATATAGTAATTCCTGTTTGATCGCAAATACGATCTGCGACTCTGAATATTTTAATCCTTTCATATCATAAGCAAATAGTTGTTTAAAGTTGAAGATTCATTCGCTCAGTTTTCTTCAATTTTAAACGGGCTGATTTAACGGGAGGAGGTCAATGTTCAGGTACATAATTCGTTCAGATTCCTTTTTTTTTTATATATTATTAATGAAAATCATAAGAAACTACACATCTTGCTTTACAGCATATTTTCCAGGTGTGGTCTTATACATTTTTTTAAAAAGGTTGGTGAAGTGGGTTCTACTTTTAAATCCAACCATTAAACATACCTCGCTAACTGAATAATTGTTTTTTCTTAGTAAGTCTGCAGCCTTTTTTATTCTATAATCTTTCATCAATTCCATTGGTGTTTGATTGGTTATGGATTTGACTTTTTGATAAAATTGAGTTCGGTTTATGTATAGGTTTTTAGCAATTTGGTTAAAATCTAAATTTGCATTATCCAGGTTGTCATCCATAAGTTCATATAGTTTCTCCATAAATATGGCATTGTCCTTACTTGTTTTGTTTGGTGCTAAGACTAATGGCATATTCATTTGAAACCTCTCTCTTAATTGTTTTCTATTTTGTAATAAAGATTCTACAGATGCTATCAAATGTGCGGTATTAAACGGTTTTTTAATGTAAGCATCGGCTCCATCTTGAACGCCTTGTATCTGTTCGTTCATTGTAGTGCAAGCCGTTAGTAATATAACTGGAATATGACTGGTTTTAATATCTGATTTAACGGTTTTACATAATTGTAATCCGTTAATTAAAGGCATTAAAAGATCACTTATTATAATATCTGGCCATACCTCTTTCATGGCTTCAAGACATTCTTTTCCGTTTGAAAAAGTAGTGACTATAAAGAATTTGGAAAGGACCTCAGAGATAAACATTTTCATTTCAATATTATCTTCTACTAGAAAAACACTGGAATTTTCAAATTGTTTGTCTGCATCAAGAATTGCATCATTTAAGAGTTTAGAGAAGTTTGTTTCAATAAGATTCGCTTCAGCTTTTTTTTCGGCGTTTAGAATCATTTTAACTTTTTGTTCTTCAATATCCACTTCGGTTTTTTCATGAATTACAGGTAACGAAATATTTATATCAGTTCCAGTACCTAATTCACTAGCGGCCCATATTTGTCCATAGTGCATCTCTACAAGTCTTTTAGAAAATGAAAGGCCAATTCCGGATCCTCCAATATATTCAATCTGTTTATGTTGCGATTGGTAGAACCGTTTAAATATATGTTCAACATCATCTTTTTTTATGCCTTGCCCAGTGTCACGAAGGGTAATAAGTAGATTGTTGTTTTTGCATTTATAAGAGAACCTTATAGTGTCTGCTTTTCTAGTAAATTTAAAAGCATTGTTTAGAATATTGTTTAGGATTTTTTCTAGTTTGTCCTTATCTGCTTTAACATATACTTCGGATACGTTTTCTTTCTCAAGCAATAGTGTTTTTTGTTCACTTTCGGCCATGAGCTCATAATCGGTCAACAACTCTTTAATGAACGAATCAAAATCAAATACGGTATATGTAAGTTTTAGAACTTGAGCTTCTGACTTTTGGAAATCCAATACCTGATCAAGTAATCCAGATATTTTGTTTGTTTGACGTTGAACAAGCTTAAATTTTTTAAACGAATCAGGGTCGCTGGCATAACGGTCATATAGTATTTCCAAGGGACCATTAATTAAGGTTAAAGGCGTTTTTATTTCATGGGAAATATTAGAAAAAAACCGAAGTTTTGAAGCATTTAACTTTTTAACATTGTCAATTTCTATTTTATCTATTTCTATTGCGTGATGCATGGATTGCATTTTCAATTTTATAATTAAAATAATGTAAACTATAGCTACTAGGGCAAGAACATAAAGTAGAATTGCCAAGTTTGTTTTCCAAAATGGAGGAGAAATATTAATCTGAAGTGTTTTTTGAGGAGTCCACTTGTTAAGCGTGTTAGAAGCCATTACCTTTAGCTCATACGACCCTGGTTGTAAACCATTGTAAGCTATTTTTTTTTGGTCTGATGGGGTCAATATCCATTCTTCATTAATTGGAGAGAGTTTATATTTTAAATAATGACTTTTAGCATTTGAATAATGCAATGCGTTTACTTCAACTGAAAATACATCTTCATTGTATTTTAGGTCTATGGTCTGCGTTTCACCCAGCCTTTTATTGAGTAATATTCGTCCGTTTATAGAATCTCCCGGTGATATATTAGAATTAAACAAGCTTAGCGATGCAAACTCTAATTTGGGCAATGGTTCGTCATTAGGTAGGTGATTTGGGTTAAAGTAACAAAACCCGTTAATACCGGAAAAAATAAACTGTCCGTTGTCAAGAACCACGGCACCATAGTTAAAATCCTCAAAAGGTAACCCGTCTTTTATAGTGAACTTTCTAAAGCTTTGATCCGTAGCACAAAATTTGTTAAGCCCCACATTTGTAGAGACCCACAGATTATTACTATGGTCCCACAGAAAATTTTTAACCACATTATTGGACAGTCCCTGTTTTTCAGAAAACGATATGAATTTAGGTGTTTTGTGACTGTTTTCTACTTTGACTATACCGCCACCTTCAGTACCTAACCACAACTCCCCATTAGGTATACGTTTAATACAGCTAACAAAATTGCTCGGTAATGAGGTGGTATCCTGTCTATGGTTAATATAGTGTTGTATAGGTACTTTTTTAAGTGATTTCTCTGTGGTCAAATCTAATCTCAATAGTCCCTCGGTGTCTGTGCCTACCCATGCGTAATTATATATTTCATCAAAATAAAGACTCCGTATCATAGTAATAGGCTTGCCCTTTAGTAAAGGATTGGTATTGAGAGATTCTATCTCTTCTATGTTTTGGTTTTTATCAAATACTATTTTATATAGCCCACTTTTGTCTCCGATCCATAAATTTGCTTGTTTGTCCTTTAGTATGATGTGCGGTAATCGGTACAAGCCCAAAGAAGGTATTAAATCAGAGTTTATTGTAGTTAATAGTTTACCCGTTGGTGAGATCTTGGTAATACCTTTTGTTCCGGTATACTTTAGCAAAATATTCTTATCACTGTCTACGGAAATCTGCACACCGCTTTCTTCCTGTTTTGATGAGATAGGAAAAGGGATTGGTTCAAATTTCTGAGATTCGGTATTCAATAAAGCAATACCACCGCTATTGGCAGTTAAAAAAGCCCTTTTACTGTCTAATGCTTCAATTTGTATAATTTCATTGGACCACATCCCATTGGGATAATTCATTTTGGTATTATAGTAATTGAAAGGTGCGGGTTGAAGCTTAAATTGAAAAACACCTTTGTTGAATGTTCCGAACCAACATCCATTCTGTTCGGTTATTAATAAGGAACTGGTGCGTATTAAATCCGCTCCTGTTCTATAATAGGATTTCTCGTAAGAAAGATTGCTTATAAATGCATCCGCACTATTTATATGAAGCATACCGTCATTTTTGGTGCCTAACCATAAATTGTTTTGTTTATCAATACCCAAACAAGTAAAGGTTTCTTCATTTAATTCTCTTTTCTTAAGACTAAAAAGAAAATCATCACCTTGCTTTTCCATATGGATTACACCCAGCCCATGATTGAACGTGGTCAAAAATGTGTTTTCATTCGCTTTTATGATAGCACTGGAATAGGTTACTTTATTAGGTAAAACTTTTTTGAATTTTTTAGTTTTGAGATTAAAGAGCAATAGTCCGTAGGAGGATGCAAATAGATAATTATCACTCTCAAGATGTACTCCGTCATAGAAAGGGAGGTTTCTAACTGAATTGTCATGTAGTGGTGCCAGTTGTTTAATAAAACTACCATCTTCCTTAAAAATGAGTATTCCAGACTCTTCAGTTAAACAAATGACCCATTCGTTATATTTGTTGAAAACAATTTTACGTACAATTGGCCCTGAGCGAATTGACGCATTCTTGTGATGTGTATAGATATTTGAAAAACGTTCGTTTTGATAATTATATAGTGAAATGCCTTCATCCGTACCTATCCATAAATTACCGTTTCTATCTTCCGCAATAGTTCTTATACGGTTACTCGCTAGTATATCTTTGGATTTGTTTAATCGGTTTTTAAAAATTTTAAATTCATATCCGTTATAATGATTGAGACCGTCATATGTTCCAAACCAAATGTAGCCTCTAGAATCTTGGAGTATTGAGGTAATCCCGTTATGCTCCATTCCTTCTGAAATTGTAAACTGCTGGGAATAGTTCAGTTTATTCTTTTGTCCATTAACTACATAAAGGGAGCAAATTATTAGTATAGAGCAAAGTAATCGATTCAACATATTTTATTTTGACATTTGGTAACGTAAGAAATAGATACTAAGGACTTGTAATTATTAAGAATTTCTTGTTTGGTATAATTAGCTTAAAGATCAAATGTATTGAAGTATTGGTGTTTTTCAGGTATATAAAATATGTTTAGGGCTGTTTAATTGTTAATTTTTTAAGGTTTTTACTGTATAGTACTTTTTTTGAACTGATGAGTACAGTTCATGATTACATATTTTAAAGATTTACAGAAATATTAATTAACCCCAGCACTTATAATGAAAAGAAGATGCTTGAGTAACGCTATAGTTGCGATATTTTTCTGTGCAATATCTGTAAAATGTAAGAAAAATTCAGTTCAAAAAAATCGGGTATCTATTTTTTTTTCACAAGAAAATAGTAGTGATGCAACACCTGTTGTATTAGAGGAAATCTTAAAGGCCTCTCAGTACCCCATATCCGAAATAAAATTTGAACCAGGTACGTACCATTTCTATCCAGATAAGGCTTTAGAGAAATTTGTGCATATATCCAATCATAACGATGTACTGGTGCGTACGGCAATGCCTATATCAGGAATGAAAAATTTAACCATAGATGGCCAAGGTGCTAAGTTTGTTTTTCATGGTGTCATGATTCCTTTCCTCATGGAGAACAGCAGCAATATTACAGTTAAAAACCTGAGTATAGATTGGGCAGTACCGTTTCATAGTGAAGCCTTAGTCGTAGCCAGTGACGAGAAGAATAGAACTTTTGATATTAAAATATCCGAAGAATATCCATATGAAATACGGAACGGAAATTTAGTTTTTGTAAAAGAATACTACGAACATAGCTTGGGGCAGACTATACTTTATGACCCCAAGAGAAAGGCAATAGCTTTTGATACGGAATCTTATACCGATCTAACATATATATCTAGGAAAGCGGTACAGTATAATTCCGAAAAAATTAAATACAAGTATAAAACAGACCCTAGGGATTATCCTCAGAACAGGATTGGGGTTGAACAACGGTTGAGAGCCGAACAACTAGAGCCAGGACTGGTAAGAATCTTTAACCATGGAAAAAAAATGCCTCCTGTGGGCTATATCCTTACATCTAAGGGAGAACAGAGCGCCAATAGGCTTGCACCAGCATTTAGACTGGTTGATATTCATGGTTTTAAAGGTGAAAATTTAATTGTTCACCACGCCGGAGGAATGGGGTTTATTGCTGAAAACTCATCAAATATTCTCTTAGACGACTTTAACGTGATTCCCTCAAGTAATAGAATGGTTTCAACTACTGCAGATGCTACTCATTTTGTGGGTTGTAGCGGAGTTGTGGAATTGAGAAATTGCACCTTTAAAAATCAGTTGGACGATGCCATGAATGTTCACGGTAGCTACCAAGAGATTGTAGATGTTTTGGATGATTACCGATTGGGTGTCCGCATGGGCCATTTTCAACAGAAAGGTTTTAGTATAGGCAAAGAGGGAGACAAAATAGGATTGGTAAGACTGTCTGATTCATTTTTCCCTTATGACCGTAGAACCATAAAAAAGACCCAATCTATTAATGGTAGATACCATATTATCAGTTTTACAGAAAAACTTCCGAAAAACCTTGCTGTAGGTGACCTGATAGAAAATTTAAACGGATATCCTGAAGTACTGGTAGAAAATTGCACTATAAGCAACAACCGTGCAAGGGGTTTGTTGATTTCTAATCCAGTGAAAACGGTGGTAGACAACAATTACTTTAGTACAGAAATGGAGGCAATTTTAGTGCCGGTAGAAAGTAGCCACTGGTTTGAATCTGGCAATGCCGCTAACCTGACCATAAAAAACAATGTCTTTAAAGATTGTCAGCATAGTGGTTTTGATAGAGGAGTTATTCGCTTTGTAACCGATGATGATAATGACAATATTGCTTTTAAAAACATTCAAATAACGGGAAATACTTTCGACCAATTTGATAACCTCATCCTAGAAATCTCAAATACGGACGGGCTGAGTTTTACAGGAAACACTATTACCTCTTCTAATAATTTTAAGAAGCTCCACCCAAAGAACCCAGCAATAAAACTAAAATCATCCAAAAACATCACATTTCAAGGAAACACTTATAAAGGTGATGCCCAAAGAATTGTTGAAGCCAAGGGTGATATGTCTGAAATTCAATTCAATTAACTCTAAAACTAAAACTATGAACACTATGAGCAGCCTTTTTTCTCTTCTCGGTAAATTTTACCTCAGACCGGACTAGTAGTTGTGCAAACAACGTTTTAGTCCACTTGTTTCCGACTATCTATTTAACAATAGTTAGAAGCTAAAACCACTTCATGAAAATGTAGTCGGAAAAATTTATAACCAATTATAAGAACAATGAAAAAAACAAAACAATCAAAAAGTACTAGATTATGGCTTCTACAAAGTGTAGCCATTCTATTCTTTGTTTCCTATGGAGGAGGCAATCTACGGGCACAGGATACTGTTACCGGAGTTATAGTAGAGGAGGGTAGTGATTCTATGCCCATACCCGGAGTTTCGGTAATCAAAAAAGGTACAAAAGTTGGTGTTATATCCAATTTTGACGGAGAATATTCAATACCTGCTGAGCCGGGCGATGTCTTGGAGTTCAATTACCTAGGTATGAAGAGAAAAAGTATAACCGTTACGGGAACAACTCATAATATTACCATGGAAGCCGATGTTGAGAACTTGGAAGAGGTAGTAGTTGTAGGCTATGGAACAGTTAAAAAGAAAGAGCTCACCGGGGCTGTATCCAGTGTTAAATCAGAGGATATTGAAAATTTTGTAACATCAGATTTAGGGAACGCACTGCAAGGTCAGGCCTCAGGGGTAAATGTTATTAGTTCGGCACAACCAGGAGGGAGCTCAGAAATCTTAATTAGGGGTATAACCTCGGTTTCAGGAAGTAACACGCCACTATATGTCATAGATGGTATACCTCAGGCAGATGACCCTAGAATACCACCATCAGAAATAGAATCTATAGATATTTTAAAAGATGCGGCTTCAGCTGCTATTTATGGTACACGTGGAGCTTCGGGAGTGATATTAATAACAACCAAAAGAGGAAAAGCAGGTTCGTTACAGGTAAAGCTCAATGGTAGTTACGGTATACAGAAAATAACGTCCGGGACACCATTAATGAATACGCAACAACAAACCTATTTTAATCTTGTTAGAGATAGAAATGTTACGGGAAGCACGGACGATGTTACTGTTCTTGGCTTATCTAGAAGTCCACAAGGCTTTTTATATGATACGGATTTATCGGAATTGGTATTTGTAGATAATGCCGCTATACAGGATTATACCATAAACGTGTCCGGTGGTACACAGGATATAACATACAATGTGTCTTCTGGTTTCTATGAAGCGGAAGGAGTTATAATTAATTCCAACTTTAAAAGGTTTAACACCCGTATAAATACAATGTACCAGCATAAGCGGTGGAAAATAGGAGCAACGGCAGGTATGAACAAAGAAGAGGTAGAGAGGTCTCCTGGTGGAATCATAACTCAGACCATCCGGTATTATCCAACTCAACAAGGTTTACCGGATAATATTAATGAACCTATTGAAACCTTGGGAGGTGATGAATCGAACAGATTAGGTTGGGTTATTGATAGTTTTGACAATATAGATGTATCTAATACAACAAGAGCCTACGCTAATTTAAATGTTGATTATGAGTTGTTGTCCGGTCTAAATCTAAAATTTAGGGCAGGAATAAACGAAGCCAATGATTTTAGGGAAAAATTTAACGGGTATACTCCTGTTTATAATTCTCAAACTGGAGAATTGTTAAGCAATCCGTCCAATAGTTTTGTTGAAAACATTGCCAGTTATTGGTCTTCCTCTACTTATGATGGTATAATAACCTATAACAAAAAGTTAGAAGATAACAACATTACATTTACCGCTGCCGGATCCCGAGAAAGCTATGGGTATAAACAATTTACGGCCAAAAAATATGGTGTGGTCAGTAATGATGTGCAAGTACTTAATAATGCCACACTCAACCCCGATGCCAGATCGGGCTCCAATTATAAGAACAAGCTAATTGGAATTTTAGGGAGAGTTCAATATGACTATAAAGGTAAATACTTATTGAGTTCTAGCGTTCGTAGGGATGGATCTTCAAAATTTGGACAGGACTATAGGTGGGGTACGTTTCCTTCGGTTTCCGTAGGATGGAACGTTTCGGATGAAAACTTTTGGTCCTCTCTGAAACCGGTAGCCAACAATTTTAAAATAAGGGCAAGTAGGGGTACCGTTGGAAATCAAAGTTTTTCTCCTTACTCCTTTTCAGCAGGTATAACACAAGGTGTAGACTATGCTTTTGGTCCCGAAGGTGGAGATGTGCTGTCTTTTGGTTCTACACAAACAGAATTTGCGAATGCTGTTGTAAAATGGGAAACTTCAATTCAGAACAACGTTGGTATTGATCTGGGCTTTTTTGACAATAGACTTACACTAACTACAGAATATTATCAAACTAAAAAACAAGATATGTTATTCCCAATTGTATTGCCAGGCTCTACTGGTGGAGGGAACAATGCACAAGTAGTTCTTAATGTAGGTAATATGACCAACTCTGGTTTTGAGTTTGCCATGGGGTTCAATGATCGTATAGGTAAACTTAACTGGGGCTTAAACGGGACCTTCACAACCATGGATAATGAGATTACTAAAATAAACGGTGAAGGTGGTTTTCTATTTACTAATGACTATGGTCTAATTAGCGGAGCTACAACTAGTTCGCAAGTTACCGTACTAGCAGAAGGGCACGAAGCCGGAGCCTTTTTCTTGTATCCAACAAACGGTATTATCGATACTGCCGAAAAGCTTACGGAGTATCAAAACTTAGTTCCTAATGCCCAAATGGGAGATTTAATTTATGTAGACTCCGATGGGAGTGGGGATATTTCTGATGCAGATAGAGTCTATAGCGGTAGTGGGCTACCAGAATACGAAGTGGGCTTGAATTTAAATGCAGATTTTAAGGGTTTTGATTTTTCAATGCAATGGTACGGAGCCTTTGGGCATGAAATAATGAACGGGGCAAAAGCAACAGCTTATGGGTATGGCCGCCATAGAGATTTGGTTTATGCATGGTCCGAAGCAAACCCAAGCACTACAATTCCTGCTTATAGAGGAGACACAAAGTCACACCCCAATTTTAAGGGATTCACTGATCTTTGGCTGGAGAAAGGAGATTATGTCAGGTTAAAGGCACTCACCCTTGGGTATAGTGTGCCTAAAAGTATTTGCGATAAAATAGGCACATCAAAATTAAGGTTCTATTTCACCGCGCAGAATCCACTGACCTTTACTGATTATTCTGGTTACGATCCGGAAATTGGAGGAGGTATCAGTGCTAGGGGACTTGACAAAGGGAATTACCCGGTTACTTCTCAATATATTTTTGGATTAAATTTTAATTTTTAAACGCAATTAACATGAAACGAATACTTAGCATTCTAATCATGGTTGCCGCCTTAAGTGCATGTGAGAATCAAGAATTCTTGGCGGAGACCAATCCCAATGTAATCGCGACAGACAATTATTGGAAAAATTTAGACGAAACGGATAGTGGTGTAAATGCCATATACGCTACACTTTTAAATCATAATGTTCTAAGTCTTTTAGAGGAGTCTTGGCGTTCAGATATGGGCTGGCCGGGTTATGGAAGGCCTACTCCTGGAAACGAACAGGGAAGAACGTATTATTATAAAACGTATACCAATAGCGATAATTCCATAAAAAATAAATGGGAAGCTCTCTACCAGGGTATTTTTAGGGCAAATCAGGTTATTGAAGCCCTAAATAAACTAGAAGGTACTGTGAACGAAGAAGAGTGGACTGTTCAAATGGGGCAAGCCCGTTTTTTTAGAGGGTTATTTCATTTCTATTTACATACTTCTTTTAATGAAGGGAACATAATAATAAGAGAGAAGGTGCCCGTTACGCAAGAAGATTTTAACAAAGCAGTATCCGCGTCTGCGGATGTTATAGAATTTTTTAGAACAGACCTTAAGTATGCCTATACAAACCTACCATTACAATATGATGGGGGAGGTGCTACTATTGGGCGTGTTACTGCGGGAACGGCGGCCACCATATTGGGAACCAGTTTTTTATACGAAGAAGATTATGGACAAGCCCTTGTATATTTTAATGACGTAATAGACAATACTGAATATGGTTATGAACTGGTTGACCCTAGCCTTCTATTTACAAAGGAGGGGGAATTCAATAAAGAGTCGATATTTGAGATAGCTTACAATACGACCCATAGATCAGAATTGGGACAGTGGGATGAATTAAGCCAGACCAATAGACTAGCTACCCTTTTTGGAGGAGTCTATGTTTCAATGCCTGCATGGATTCAATACGAATACAAAACAGAACCCATGGATCCTCTTGATGACAGAAATTTTTACATGGACATAATTAATGGTAAAACTATGCGGAATGTACCCTTAAGAGCTTCTCATATGGTAACCTTGGTAGAAGATGAACAAACCCCATTCTATCTTAACTATAATGTTAGTGAGAAAATGAAGAAAAGCGCTACAGGGTGGGGGTTTGGTCATTGTAAAAAGTATTTAAATTCAGACCATTTAGAAGATGAGAATGATAATCCTGAAGGGGGATGGAATTCCGGGAAAAATGTGGTTATAAACCGTTTGGCCGATGTCTATTTAATGAGAGCTGAATGCCATATAAACACGGGGAATATAACTGATGCTATTGCAGACATCAACAAGATAAGAGAGAGATGGGGGCTAGTTCTTTTGGGTAATCCGTTAGATTCTGAGCATACTTATGACAATGTGGTTTATACACCTCAATCTCTAATGAACCATCTAATGTATACGGAAAAACCTTTAGAATTATCAAATGAAGGTTTTTCTATTAGATGGACGGATTTACGTAGATGGAATATTGCCAAAAGTAATTTTGAGCGATTGGCTAAAGAAGAGTATTACGCTGTTGATTATGAATATCACACCCTGCTAGGCAAGGCGGAAACGAGCGATGCATCAATACAGATCGGACCAGAACCTGAAAACTTTAAAATGAAAGTTGATTTTGAATATGATTTAACAAGTCAAAATTATATTCCGGAATTACATGATTATTTACCTATTCCATTGAGCGAAGAAACAAGTAATTCTAGTATCAATTAACGTCAATCATTAGAAAATATATTATGAAAAAAATAGAACTATTAATAGGTTGTTTTATACTCCTTTTAAGTACGGCTTGTCAAGACGATGATGAATATGTGGCACCAGATACTTTATCTGATATTTCTTGGTACACCAGTATTCATCCTGGTGGTCTTTATGTAAAAACTACGGGGCAGTATATTTCCTTTATGGATACAAGCCAAGGCGCATTAACACATGAATGGAGTATTGATGAAGGGACTCATTTTTTAAAAGGTCAGTTTAGCAGTAATGATTCCTTACCTCTTTTTATCGATCCTGATGTGCAAAAATTATCGGATAAGGAAACAGTCCATGTTTTGTTTACGGAAGAAGGAGAAAAACGGGTTTGCCTCAAAAACACGTTTTCGGAGAAGGTGGTTTTTCAATCAGAAGAAGGTCCTGTTGAGTCTGTAAAAGAAGGAGATCTATGGGTGTTTACTAGATGTTTTGAGGTAGATGTTATTCAAGATAAGTTGCAGCCCAGCTTTAAGGTCTATAAGGGCGAAGAGGAAATTTTGAGTGTCTCAGAAGATGATATGCCGGATTTATCCAATTCGGAAACATGGCCTATTATTGATGTTGAAGTAAATACGTCATTAAAATTCGTAGACCTTACTACAGTTGGAAGACCAAATGCAAGAACGTGGAATATTTCCGGGACTCCTGGGTCTTCTAATGACTCAATAGTTGAGATTACCTTTTTAAAATATGGTACGTTAACGAACGTGGGGTCATTGGTGTCTCAAAGAATAGATCCGCTACCGGTTGGGACTACTTCCAAGCCAATACCGTTAAGAGTAAATGTAATAGCTTCTTCTGCTCCTTATGAGATATTAGGAAACGTAATGGAGAATGAAGAAGAACTACTTAGTCTACAGTTAACAGGGGGTGTTATGGCATCTTCGTTAGCAGGTGAAAATGTCAATTTTACGGTACATGTTAGCAACAGTGTTTCTGGTTTTGAACAAGATATAGCTGTTGAATCTTTAGGGGTGAGAAGTGATGATGATACATTTTTAGAGCTGAGGTTGGCAGAGCCTATATACAATACTGATAAAATTTTGGTCTCTTACATAGGCGGAAATATAAAATCTACGGATGAAAGGATTTTACAGCCTTTTACAGAGAAGGCCGTTAGTCCATATTTTGAGGAAAGCCTAGTAGGGAACGATCCGCGTTTTAGTTTTGAGACGGAAGAAGATCGGGGTAATGGAGGAAACACTGCTGGTTGGTGGAGTCAACATAAACCTTCTTTCTGGAGTACCGATGAAATTGCAACTGCTGCTGGTAGCCGAACTATGCGTTATGAAGTGGATGCCTATGAAAACGTTCCTGGTAAATCAAACCTATGGGGTCCAGGAGATTCTTTTACAAGTCCAATTCCTGCTGGGAGTTATCGTATTGCTATGAAATTCTATAGACCTTCAGGCTCTACGGTATATGCTTTACGTACTATTGTAAACCCACCTTGGACTGTACTTCAATGGAATTTTGATGATATACCTAATGATGAATGGGTGACCTATTATCATGATATAACTACGGACGGGCCAATGGATAAATTTGATATTCAAATGGAGGCGGCAGATAACGTAGCGGTAAATGGACCTCAAACTTTTTATATAGATGATATTCAAATACTAGCTTTAGAACCAAGATAGTAACGTCTAAATTAAACAGAACGAATATAAGTTGTGTTAGGAGTAATCCACCCTCTGTTTTGAAATACAGGGGGTGATTTTTATGCATCGAAAAATTAGTATCTAGAATGAAAATTATATACAACCTGAGTGTACTTCTTATTCTGTTATTCAGCTATAATATTGTCTGTGCTCAGCATGTTAGGGAACCTAGGGTTTACATTGAAGATTATAAAGGAACAGAGGCGGGAGCGCTTAAAAAAATAGATAGCGTTGAAGCCTTGATTGTTACAGCAGAATCTCAAGGTATTTCTACAGAGCAAGAGAAAATGACGATTAGCTTGGCAAAAACATTTTTGTTATATGCTAATTGGGATGAAGAAAACACCCCTGTTTATACGGAGATGTTTGATGGATTGCATGAATTTTTTCAAACAACGCCAGAGAATTTAGCTCAACACTTGCCTACGTATGAGAGAAGTGAAGTCATTACCATGCTTACCGAAAGCATCACAACTTTAGAAGCTTTGTTATCTGGTGAAATTAGTAGGCAACCTTCACCCATTATAGATTGGCGTAAAATATCCTATGACACCAATAGACTTGTATATAATGAAAAACCAGTATTCTTGGCCGATTATACTTGGCAGCCAAAAAAGGCGGGTGTTATTTCATTAGAGGATTATTTTGGAGCTTATGATGGGTTTTATTTTGATCCTACAGCGGTAGTTAGTGAACAAGGAGCAATAGCGGACCAGCTTAAGAAATATTTGAAACAAAAACCATCTGGTAATTTCGGCACTACTTTTATTGGCCATAAAAATATTCCATCATGGTTAGAATCAAAATTCCCAAAAGTAGATATAGGGAAGGCTTTGTATACCGGTTATGACATAAGCAATCCTGCTTCTCGTGAAATTATCCAAAAATTGTTCTCGGGAATTGTTCCGTTAATAAAGGGTAAAAACTATACAAAGCAAGGTTACATGTTAACTAATGAACCACATTGGAACCTGACGGGAAATTGGGAAATAGTACAGTTTTCAGATTATGCCAAAGATAGTTTAAGGGTTTGGTTAAAGAAGAAACATAGAAATATAGAAGCTTTTAATACACTCTGGGGTAAGGATTATTCTAGCTTTGATGAAATAGATATTGAATCCTTTCCTATGGAGGATGGTGAAAGGGGGAAGCCCATTGGTTACGATATTATTAAGTTTAACCAAGACAGGGTTACCAATTGGTTTACTTTTTTAGATAGTGAAGTAAAGAAATACGATTCTGGAGCCATGACCCATATAAAACTTATTCCAATGCATTGGTCTCAAAATGGTAGAGGAAATGGTCTGGATTTTGAAGCCTTGACCAGACTTACATCTAACATTGGCAATGATGCCGGAGCAAAAAAATCATTTAGGTGGGGAGGTCCGTACGATTGGACAAAAAGATACGCCTATTTTTGGCGTGATATGGCTATGACCTATGATTTCTTTAGGTCCGTTTCACCCAAAAAAGTAAACTATAATTCAGAAGGACATTTTTTGCAAAGTACAGCTTTTACAGACCTTTTTTTGGAACCTTCTTATGTGCGTTCCATATACTGGTTAGCCGTTTTGCAAGGTATGAATTCTGTTCAGTCATGGTTTTGGCCTAGAGAGAATAATGGAAGTCTTCAAAACAAGGGAGAAGATATTGCGGCCTCTCTTATAAATCAGCCTAGAGTGGTAAATGAGATTTCAAAAACCTTTATGGATTTAAATACACATTCAGAAGATATTGATGCTTTACAACACCTGGAACAGCCCATACGTTTATTCTATTCCGAAACTTCTGCTATAAATAAACTGCAATATATGGATGGTATATTTAAGTCTTATGAAGAACTTTATTTTGAAGGCTTGTCCATTGGTTTTGCTACAAAGGACATTCTTGAGAAAAATGACAATCGTACATGGGAAGTTGTTCTGATAAAAAATACCGAATATGTAACCACGGAAGAACTGAATGCTTTACAGTCTTATTTAGATAATGGAGGTACTATAATTATGGATACGTTAAGTCTGAAGAAAAACGAATATGATGTATTGCATAGACAAAATCTTGTGCAAGGAAAAGGTAGTTTAAGGGTGATGGATACTCCAGAAAATATGAATAGGACTGCGATGCATAAAATTTCATCACAGAATAAATTACCTCCGTTAACTTTAAATGAGCACAATACTGGCAATAAAAAAAGGTGCGTATGGCGGTCTTACAAAGATGAAGATGAACGGTATGTAATTAATGTTTTGAATATAGGTAACAAAACTTCACAAGTTACAGTAGGTATTAGAGGCGTTTCTAATGATGTTAAATGCGTTAATCTTCTGAATGGTGAAAAAATGAATCCTACTTTTTCTATAAATCCTGAAGAAGTATTATTGCTTGAAATAACGAAAAATACGAATTAGAATATAGTATAGAAGCCTTTTTTCTTCTATATAACTTCATTGAGATTCATGCGGTAATCTTTAAAATGCAGTTTCAAGCCCCAAAAATTGTTTTCAGACCCTAAAAAAAACGAGGGTTGTTCGTTTGCCTGAAGAACAAAACCGTTTTAAAATTAATAAGGTCCATAGTTGTTTTTTAACTCAGTTCTGTGTTGAAGGATAGTACAACGTAGACCAATCGTCAAGTCGTGATCGCTCCAGGCCCCATACTTCACAGATTTGAATTAAAACTTCAAGACAACGAAACTACATATAACCATGTATCTGTATTTTGTTAACCAAATTATGTGACAGCTTAGACGGCTTAATATATGAGAGCCTTTTCGTAACTTTAGATTCTAAATGGATATCAAAAAAAATATTTTTAAAACATTTAGTATATTGTTACGGTACCAAAAGGTTTTGAACACCATACAGGTTGGGGTTTCAGGGTTTATAATGGTTCACCCAACACCATCTGAATATGAAAATAAAAATTGCTGTACTTCTAACATTTTGTACCATTGGAAGTCTAGTTGCCCAAGTTGATAGTTTGCAGATTCGACCCAAAAAGAAGTTGTTTAAAAAAACAATAGTCCCTCTTTCTTTGCTCACCGCAGGTATACTATTATCGGACAGTAATTTTGAAAAAAATCTTCATGAAACCGCTCAGGGTTGGGTGGGCAATGATTTCCGAACACATTTGGATGATTATACACGTTATGCTCCTGTAGCTACTATTTTTGTTGCGAACGTAGCTGGAGTAAAAGCAAAACACCATTGGTTCGATCAAACCAAAAATCTAGCGGTATCCATGATACTTACGGATGTGGTAACCAGAGCCATAAAAAATTCAGTGTATAAAATAAGGCCTGATGGATCTAATGACAATGCTTTTCCATCCGGGCATACTTCCATTGCATTTGCATCAGGTTCTGCTGTTTATGAAGAATATAAGAACACTAACCCTTATGTGGCTTATAGTGGTTATGGTTTCGCTACGATTACGGGAGGGCTAAGATTATTCAATAATAAGCACTTTATTTCGGATATATTGGCAGGCGCTGGCATAGGAATCTTGGTCACAAAACTCGTCTATCATTTTGATTATCTGTGGAAATGGAATCCTTTCTTAAAATTTAAAGATGTAACACTGGTTCCTCGTTATGCTCCAGGAAATGTTGGGCTATATTTCTCTAAATCTTTTTAAGAAGTTCATTTAAGTTCTACACATTCAAAATTTTGATTTTTTAATACGTTTACAACGTTATTAACTAAATCGTATTTACTTTCTATCCTTAGGATATTATCACAATCTTCTAAATCAAAATTCCATTTACACCCTTCTAGTAATCTATCAAGAATGGGTTTTAGGCTTTTTATTTGGGAACTAGATTGAACACTTGTTTTAAAGACAAATACCATGTTATGAGTTTAGTTTACTAAGGATTTTTTTATCAATATAGAAAGTCCCAAAAGGGATGAAACAGGCCAAAATCACTTTCCAAGTTGTTTTACTAAACTTCCAGTTCTGTTCAATACCTACACTGAGCGTATTAATAATAAAAAGTAAAAATAAAGCTCCATGAATAGGACCTAGAGATTTAGTTAAGCTAGGATTCTGAAAATAATATTTAAGGGGTACAGCAATAAAAACCAGTATCAAAAGAGAAATACCTTCTAAATAGGCTATAATACGTAATCTCCCAATAGTTGTTTTAAATAGATTTCCCATGATTATCTGATATAAGGTCTATGTGCTAATGGTGAAAACGGCCAAGGAATAGCAATAAAAATGATTAAAAGTGCTAGTGAAAACCAAATCAACATGGTTTTGAACTTTGCGCTGTCTGTAGGTTTTCGTTTTGCTAACGCAGAGCCAATTGTTAGGAAAACTATGGCTAATAACATGAGTATAATGTGTATTAACCCAAAAAAAGTGGACTCTAAGTCTGTTATGGCTTGATCGAAGTTTTCCCAGAAGTATTTTATGGTAGGACTTTGACTATATAATATAATACCAATAACCAATTGAATATGAGCTATTGTAGCGGTCCAATGTCTTGTAAGGTTATCTCGCTCGGTAAACTTTAAACCTTGAAAATACCCTTTGTATGCCCTGTATACTGAATAGATAAGGCTGAATAAAACAAGCCATCTAACAATGGAGTGAACGTATGTAAACGATTGATACATCAATATATAAATTAAATATTGATGCAAAGATAATAAATAACATACTAGTTAGTATGTTTTGAGTTGAATTATGAATTCAAACTTTCTAAGTAGAGTTTAAGTTCTTGTAAATAAGAATGATAACAATCTATGTTATTGGTTATTTTTCCAAAATTCCGAATGCCCCAGTAACCAGAAATCACAAAATAGGCTACTTGTTTGGGATTTATTTCAGCTTTTACGGTACCGTTTACAATCTCTTTTTTTATAACATTTTCTATTGTGGTCAACCATTCTAGTGTTATCTCATTTAATACCGTAGAAAATTCAGTATTCCAAGGCGCCATTTCTTGTGATAAATTACTGGCAGGGCAACCATACTCGAATTTTAAAAAAGAGTTTTCTAAGAGAAGGGATTTTGTCATAAGATAGATTCCCTCCAGTGGTTTTGTAGCGTTTTCTAAATGTGTAATTAACGAATTATGCATGGCAGGTTTAACAATCTCTTTAATAACAGCAATACCCATCTCATCCTTTGTTTTAAAATGATAGTAGAAAGCGCCTTTCGTAACATTAGTTGTTGCAATAATTTCATCTATACTAGTGGTTTGATATCCTTTTTTATAAATTAAATCGAATGCTTTTTGAAGTATGGTAAGTCGAGTATTAGATGCTTTTGTCATAAAAAATACTAGTTAGTATGGTGTGCAATGTAAACAAAATTATAGTAATGGATGCACGATATAGAAAGCAAGGGGAAATCCTAAATACAAATCCATTAGAGGACATTGGTAATACTCAGGATATAAAATATATAGTCAAAAGGGGCATTGTAGTTCAATAATACTATTGTTGTAATAGGGTAGGAGTATACCATTTTTCTATGGTGATACCCACTTCAAATCACTATTTTCTTGTTTCTTACCATCCATCCAATACACATTGCATGGTGTAGGGTTCTGTTGTAGTTAATGGAAGATCTTGGAGTTCGTCGCCTAAATAATTATCAGTTGCAACTCCTGTGGCATCTTTGAAGCGGTATGACCAGCAATATCTGAGGTTGGTATGCTCTTCGGAATATGTCACTAGATTATCGATTAAGGTTACATTTTTAAAATCCGAAAAAGCCATAAAATAGCCATAGAACTTATTTCTACGAACATCGGCATCAGAGCTTTTGTACATATACATTCCGCAATTATTGCAAACATTATCATGCACATAGGTAGCCCGATTATGTCCTTTGTCACCTCCGCCAGAATATTGAATATAACCTAGTCTGCCATTAACCGAACCGGTGTCCATGGTAATGGTGTTTCTAGCAATGACGTTATGGGTTTTATGCCAAGAAACTAATGGCCCATCTATATAATCATTGCCTTTGCCTTGTTCCAAAATGTTATTTAAAATATATACATTTTTCCCACTGGTGTTTACAATATCTCCTCCTTTATTATGATGAAAATAGTTGTTCTGAATCAGGATATCTTCATCTACACGGCCAGCACCTTCAATATCAATTCCAAATTGTGGGCTCGTACCATTTATGTGGTGAATTTCATTATCGGTAATGGTAACGCGTATACCACCTACAATAGAAATACCTTGCCTTCTATTGTTATAGATATTGTTGTTGGTAAACGTAACGTCCGTGGCTTCCAAAACTAGAGAACCATCGCCTGTGGTGTTTCTAATGATCATGTTATCTACAAGCACCACATTACTATCGTTCCAAACACAAATACCATGGCCTTCGTCATGAGATATATTCCCATCACTTTCCCGAGGTGTAAAAACATGTGTATCTCTATCACCTTGAATAATACCATCTCTAATAATAATATTATCCCCATCTAGGCTCATTACGCAATAGTTCCATTTGTTATTGGTATCTATTTCTAGAATAGCTCCTTCACTAAAAACAAACTCCGTATTGTCATGGACTTCAATACCACCTTGGTAAATTTCATTTACGTCTTCACCTACCAAAAAAGTACCTTCAGGCAATATAACTCGGCCATATTCTTCTTCATGGGCCCAATCAATAGCGGCCTGTAAATTAGCTGTGGTTTTAACGGCGTCCGTTCCGTCATTAGGAATGTCCCATTGGTCTATGTCTATGGTATATTCTAGGCTGTTGGTTACTGTGGGTAATTCTGCCTGGAATTCTATTTTAGGTAAACCTTGCTCATCAAGATCTTCCTTCTCGGTTTCTGATGTGGTGTCTTCTGTGCCCAAGTTTAAAACATCTTTTTTACAGGAAACTACAGAGAGGATAGTAAAGAGAAGTAGGTAGAATGATATATTTTTCATTTGAAAGGTTTGAAGTTTTAGCTATAAAATCAAACTCAATTTTAAAATGAAAAGTATGTATAGCTACATTTTTTCGATACACTGCATTAAGCTATTTACTAAGATGATATGTTCAGGCCAATACTGGTTTTAGTACTAGTGCGTTGATATTTTGAAATTGTCCATAGACCAGAAATCACCATTCACTGAAAAGACCACCGCATTCACAGATTCTATAAAATTGCTATTCTTCTTCTCTGCATCTTTACCCAATAACAAAAACTAATAAACTGAATATAGAATGAAAAAAGTAAGTATACTGCTACTATTAGCTATCCATTTTACCTTCACAATTTCCTGTGCAGATGATGATACCATCACTACAGATGAAGATTCTGAAAATGCAGAAGTGGTAGATGACCAAACGGATGAACAAGATGAAACGACCTATGTAGAATCTTATGATGATACTGACTTTGATGCAACAGACTGGACTGATGCTACCCATAGCAAATCTGCAGACCCTAATTTTGATGTGGTTTTTGAGGACAATACGGTAAAACGTTTAGATCTTGTAATTACAGAAGAACGTTGGCAGAGCATGTTGGACGACATGACTTCCCTTTATGGCAATTTTGGTGGTATCAGTGGTCCTGGATCAGGAGGTCCAGGTGGTGGTGGATTAGTAGAGACAGATGAAGATCCTATTTTCGTGCCAGGAGAAGTACTTTTTGAAGATAAGGAATGGTACCGCGTAGGATTACGTTTTAAAGGTAATTCTAGTTTACAGTCAAGCTGGTCAGCTGGTATTTTAAAATTATCGTTTAAGTTAGATTTTGATGAATTTGAAGATGAATATCCGCAAATAGATAATCAACGTTTTTATGGTTTCAAGAAATTAAGCCTAAAGAATAACTACAATGATAAATCTATGTTGCGCGAAAAAATAGCAACAGATGTATTTAGGGAAGCAGGTTTGGCCAGCTCACATGCGTCTATCTATGAAGTGTATGTTGATCATGGAGACGGTCCTGAATACTTTGGAGTGTATACCATGGTAGAAGAAGTGGATGATACGGTAATAGACACACAGTTTTCGGATAATGACGGGAATTTATACAAGCCAGATGGCGATGGTGCTAGCTTTGCAGAAGGTACTTTTTCAGAAGATGTATTCGTAAAGAAAACCAATGAGGATGAAGCTGATTTTTCTGATATTGAAAATCTTTTTGCAGCATTGCATGCAGATAACCGCACAACGGATCCAGAAGCTTGGCGTACCAATTTGGAGACTATTTTTGATACGGATACATTCTTAAACTATTTAGCAGTGAATACGGTTATCCAAAATTGGGATACCTATGGTAGAATGACGCATAACTACTTCCTATATAACAATCCTGATACAGAAAAGTTAGCATGGATTCCTTGGGATAATAACGAAGCGCTACAGAGTGGAAATCAGCAGGGTTCCTTGGCTTTGGATTTCTCTGATTTAAATGACACAGAATGGCCGTTAATAGGTTATTTGTATGAGGACGCAACCTATAAAGCAAAATATGATAGCTATGTACAGGAATTTGTAAACAACGTATTCACAGTAAGTGCTATGCAATCTGAATATGCTGCCTACGCTTCATTAGTAGAACCTTATGCTACTGCCGAAGTTGAGGGGTATACATTCTTGAATTCTAGTGCAGACTTTCAGGCAGCAATTAGTGAGTTGAATAGTCACGTGTCTGAGCGAGTGGCCGCAGCGGAAAATTATTTGAATTAATGAGTTTTATATAGCGTGATGATGAAGAGGAGTTATATAGGAGAAGAATCCGGTTACCAGGAGGTAATCGGATTTTTTTTGTGATTTGGTTTCAGAACCTAAAACGTATGGATAATAAAAACTGGTTAGTTGTGGGTAGGTTAGATATGGTAGTTCTTCCGAATTGCACACCCACTTCTAATTTCATCTTTTTCTTAATTCTATAACCAATGCCCAGATTAACATTGATAAGATTTCCTTCCGTAGTTCCTGTAACTTGGTTAATATCATAGGTTGGTCCGCCACGGAAGAATACGTACTTCTTTTCATTTACATCGTAAGTAAACCCAACGGACGGACTTATGCGCTCATGGGTTCCAAATTTTGCGTAATCCCTTTCTAATCCTACACTTATTTTATCTGATACCTTGTAGTCGAAAGCTCCGTTGGTAAACACTTCGCCATTTAAGCTCATAGGAGTTTCAATACGGTATTGAGATAAATTGGTAATGAGCAAAGAGTCTAATGAGAGATATTCTTTTGGTGGGATTTGCGCTTGTATATAAGAAGAGAAGTATAAACTGGAAATTACATATAGAAATTGTTTCATTGGGTTGTTTTAGACACTTTTCGTTATTAAAAATAGGAAATAGATTACGGTATGTTTAGCTATATACTTCTTTTTGGTAGAAGTTTAACAGCATTCTCAATATTCAGAATTTGAAGTAATGGATGTGATTTAAGGCGTTGGGAGGTTGTTATACATATCTATAGAGATGAGCATCTTCTTTTTTGTAAAAATCTCGTCGATAAAATGGAGGCTTTTGTATAGATGATAACGGCAGACTTCTATTCCCTTTTAATAAAGAAGTTGAATGTTTCACTTTTGGGGTGTTAATTAAAAACACGCTTTGAATGAAACAATATATAATCATAGTAACAAGCATTTTATTTGCACAACTTGCTTTTTCACAAGAAGCCGAAACAACTACAGCTTCAAAAATATGGTCCCTAGAAGATTGTATTGCGTACGCTATGGAAAATAACATCACAGTTAAAGATGCGACGTTGAATGCAAGTATTTCAGAAGTAGATTATAGCAAATCAAAATCAGCTCGGCTACCAAATCTTTTCGGTAGTGCATCTCAGAATTTTTCAAGTGGTACTTCTATTGATCCTATTACCAGTGATTATGTTTCGGATCAAATTCATAGTACCAATCTTGGAATTAACAGTTCAATGACTCTTTTTCAGGGTAATCAACTTTCAAATCAAATTAAACAAAATAAACTTTTACTAGAACAAAATAGCCTGCTGGCGGAAGAAGCTAAAAACAGCATTGTCATCAGTATTTTAGAAAGCTACTTGCAAACTTTATTTAGTAAAGAAGGAATTGCTATTGCTGAAAGCAATTTAGACGCATCCGAAAAAGAGGTACTACGTGCAAAATCTCGACTCGATGCCGGTTCTATAGCCCTAACCGATTACACCGAAGCTCAGAGTCAGGCTGCGACCAACAAATACAATGTTATTGCCGCAAAAAATGAGTACGAACAGAATATCATCACTTTAAAGCAATTGTTAGAATTATCGCCTTTAGAAAATCTAGAAATCGAAACTATTGATGAGAACACGGATCTATTGAACCTGGAACTCAATAAAGAAGCAATTTATACGAATGCCTTAAACTATTTACCTGAGGTGGAAGCAAGTAAGACCAACATTGCGGTGAATGAAAAGGAATTGGATATCGCCAAAGGTGGTTACCTGCCTACATTGTCGCTTATAGGAAGCGTTGGTTCTGGGTATACCAGTATAAACGACAATACATTTTCTGATCAATTAGATGTGAATTTCAACCAGAAATTGGGGTTGAGCTTAACCATACCCATTTTTAACAGGAATCAGACCAAGGCTGCCGTGCAGACCGCATCCCTATATATTGAAAGAGCTGAGATACAAAAACAAACTGTAGAAAAAGAAGTTATTAAAAAGGTTGAAACCGCATACCAAAATGCGCTTTCATCACAAGAACAATTGGTTGCTGCGGAGGCTTCTAAAGAAGCTGCCGAGCAATCCTATGATCTAGCACAGAAAAAATACGAGTTGGGCGATTTAAGTACAACTGATCTAGTTATAAGTCAGAACACATATACCAATGCCCAACAAAATTACCTACAGTCTAAATATCTAAATATTCTGTACCACCAATTATTACAATTCTATCAAGGAAACGAAATTAAACTTTAACTAAAATGAAAAATAAAAACAAAATCATATTAGGCGGTATTGCATTAGTAATCGTAGCCTTTGTAGCCTATAGCTTTATGACAGGGGATGAAAATACCACCATTGAAGCTAAAACTATAGTTGCCAAAAAAGGAGACGTCACTACCATGGTCACTGCAACAGGAACCATAGAGCCAATAAATCAAGTAGATGTTGGTACACAGGTATCTGGGGTAGTTGAAAAAATATATGTGGATTATAATAGTGTTGTTAAAGAAGGGCAGCTTATTGCAGAGTTGGATAAGACCAATCTAAAAGCTGCAACAGTACAAGCACAAGCCTCGTATGATAATGCGGTAAGCAACCGAAATTATCTACAGACGATTTATGAAAGACAAAAAACATTGTATGACAACCAAGTTATAAGTAAATCTGATTATGACGATGCTCTTTACAATTACGAAACCGCAAAGGGTACTGTAACGCAGCGTTTATCTGATCTACAGCAAGCGAGAACCAACTTAGGTTACGCCAATATCTATTCTCCAATTGATGGTGTAGTACTATCTAGAGATATTGAAGAGGGACAAACGGTAGCCGCAAGCTATAGCACACCAACGCTATTTACCATTGCTCAAGATTTAAAGGAGATGCAGGTAGAAGCCGATGTTGATGAGGCAGATATAGGTGTTGTAGAAGAAGGTCAGCGAGTAAGTTTTACGGTTGATGCATACCAAGGTCAAGAATTTGAAGGAGAAGTCACTCAGGTTAGGTTAGATCCTACCGTGACCTCAAATGTAGTTACGTATACTGTGGTTATAAAAGCCGACAATCCTGATTTGAGATTGAAACCCGGACTAACAGCAACGATATCTATTTACACATTAGAGTTAAAAGATGTGTTATCGGTAGAGGCAAAGGCAATCAATTTTAAACCTACACCGCCAGAAATGATGGCTTATAATGAGCAAGAAAACTTAACCGTTGAGCGTCCAGAAGGCGGACCTATGAACAATGATGAAGAATCTACTAAAGTTTGGGTAATGAAATCTAACGGAGCTATTTCTCCAAAAGAAGTGACTTTAGGTGCGAGTGACGGAGTAAATGTTCAAATTCTCAGTGGTATAAACGAAGGAGACAAGTTGGTCTACAGTTTAAAGTCTGAAACTGGAATATCTGGACCACCAACGGGCGGTTCTGAAGAGAGTCCGTTCATGCCAAAACCACCAGGAAAAAAATAGAATTATGAGTAAAGAAATTATAAAAATACAGGACTTAACACGTCAGTTTACCATGGGTACCGAAACTGTTCATGCCCTACGTGGAATTTCATTTACCATACACGAGGGTGAGTTTGTAACTATTATGGGATCTAGTGGCTCTGGCAAAAGTACGATGTTGAATATTTTAGGATGTTTAGACCAACCAACATCCGGTTCGTACGAGATAGATGGTGTTGGTATGAAAGATTTGAGCCGTAATCAATTGGCAACCATCCGAAATAAGAAAATAGGATTTATCTTTCAATCATACAATTTATTGGCAAGAACCTCTGCTATAGAAAATGTTGAGTTACCGTTACTTTATAATAGTACCGTAGGTAATGATGAGCGTAGAGAGCGTGCCGTAAAAGCATTGGAGATGGTCGGTTTAGGCGATAGGTTACATCACACGCCATCTCAGCTTTCAGGTGGTCAACAACAGCGTGTTGCCATTGCCCGATCATTGGTAAATAATCCTGTTATGATTTTAGCAGATGAGGCCACCGGTAATTTAGATACAAGAACATCGTATGAAATAATGTCTTTGTTCCAGGATCTGAACAGTCAAGGTATTACCATCACATTTGTTACGCATGAGCCTGATATTGCGACCTTTAGTAACAGAACCATTGTTTTAAAAGATGGAAATATTATTCAAGACTATAAGAATGAAAATATACAGTCTGCAGCAAAAGAATTGGCAAAACTGCCTCAAGAAGACCATTGATTATGAGAATATTAAATCTACTTAAAATAGCATATAAAGCCATAGTTCTCAATAAAATGAGAACCCTGTTGACCATGTTAGGTATAATAATAGGTGTAGCATCAGTAATTGCCATGTTAGCAATAGGGGAAGGTTCAAAAGAGAGTATAAGAAGTACCATTTCAAGCATGGGGTCTAATATGATTACCATAAGACCCGGTACCGATGATAGAGGACCGGCAAGAGGTAGTGGTGGTGATGTGCAAACGTTGACACTAGATAATTATGAAGTCATAAAAGAAAAATCTACCCTATTGAGCTACATTACACCAGTGGTGAACGGTGGCGGACAAGTCATTAGTGGTGCAAATAACTGGCCTAGTACTATATACGGTGTAAACCCGGATTATCTAGAAATTAAAGTTGTTGGTCTTCAAAGCGGTAGCATGTTCACCGATGCAGAGGTAAAGTCAGCTTCTAAAGTCGTAGTGCTTGGTCAAACTGTGGTCGAAAATGTTTTTCCAGATGGTCAAGATCCCGTAGGTCAAATGATACGTTTTGATAATATTCCGTTCAAGGTAATAGGAGTTTTAGAAGAGAAAGGCGAAAACACTTTTGGTCAAGATCAAGATGATATTGTAATAGCGCCTTATACGACAGTACAAAAAAGAATCTTGGCCATTGATTATTTGAATCAGATTATGGCTTCTGCCGTTAGTGAAGATGATGCACCAGATGCCGTAATTGAGGTTACCGATATATTACGCTCAGAACACAAGTTGATGGATAATGAAGAGGATGATTTTTCTGTGCGTTCTATGGAAGAATTAATTTCAACTTTTAGTTCTACCAGTGAAATGCTCACCATACTATTGGTTGCAGTAGCAAGTATATCGTTATTGATCGGTGGTATCGGTATTATGAACATTATGTATGTGTCTGTAAAAGAACGTACAAAGGAAATTGGACTACGTATGGCAGTTGGAGGAAAAGGCTCTGATATTCTATTACAATTCTTAATTGAAGCTATATTGATCAGTATAACAGGCGGACTCTTAGGTGTAATCTTAGGTTTAAGCGCTACCGTTTTCATAGAAAAGTTCTTACATTGGCCTACAAGTGTAGCCATGTATTCCATTTTTGTGTCATTTGCCGTGTGTGCGATTACCGGTATTTTCTTTGGATGGTACCCTGCAAAAAAAGCTGCGGCATTAGACCCTATTACAGCATTGCGCTATGAATAAGTAACTATGTATAAAAACAAAAAAATACTACTAGCACAGCACCTTCTCATTTGGTTGGTGCTGTTCAGCATGCCCTTCGTTCTATCATACGGGCAAGAATTGGATACCAATAGATTGGTTGCCCATTTCTTGATTCCTATGTTATTCTATGCGGTGATATTTTATTTGAATTTTTTCGATCTAATCGATAGGTTTCTATTCTCTAAAAAGACATTCGCCTTTATTATTATCAATCTTGGTTTAATAGGTTTTTCTATTCTGCTTAAAGAATTTATTGAAGCTAGTTACTTTGCTGACCTCATTAAAAACAGACCACAAGATGATAGTAGGGAAGGACCTCCATTTCAGTTGTTTATATATGTGCAAATGCTATCTTATGCAGCTCCAATACTGTTTTCAATAGCCATTAAAACAACTAAAAGATGGGTAAAAACAGAAGCTGAAAAGAAAGAAGCCGATAATTTTAAGTTACAGACAGAACTGCAACATCTTAGATATCAACTTCAACCACATTTCTTTTTCAACTCCTTGAACAACATCTATTCATTGGTGGATATCTCTCCAGAAAAAGCAAAGTCTACAATTCATAGCCTGAGCAAATTAATGCGCTATTTGTTATATGAAACAAGTACAGAATTTATACCGCTTTCAAAAGAAATAGAATTCATGAGAAAGTATATCGAATTGATGAAGTTGCGCCTAACGGATAAAACCACGGTAGAATCTAGTTTTCCCCTTAGTGAGCCGCAAATTAAAATTGCCCCTTTGCTGTTTATTTCATTAATAGAAAATGCTTTTAAACATGGTGTTTCTGCCAATAAAGAAAGTGTAATTTCCATTGATATGATTACCCAAGATAATAGTGTAGTATTTCAAATTGAAAATTATAACTTTCCTAAAGAGCATACAGATAAAAGTGGTTCTGGTATTGGTCTGCCTAACTTAGAAAAGAGATTACAATTACTATACCCCAATAAACACCAGTTCACACAAGAAACCAAAGATGGTATTTATTCGGTTTACCTGAAAATTATAACCTAGTATGGAAGCAGTTCAGATTACTTGTATGATTGTGGATGATGAACCTATGGCGGTGAATCTAGTAGAAAGTTATGTGGAGAAAACTCCGTATTTAAAACTTAAAAAGAAGTGCAATAGCGCCATTGAAGCCATGCAGTTTTTAAATACAGAACAGGTTGACCTTCTTTTTCTTGACATTCAGATGCCAGATTTAACAGGTATTGAATTTTCAAAAATGCTACCGAAAAATTCTAAGGTCATCTTCACCACCGCCTTTGATCAATATGCCCTAGAAGGCTTTAAAGTAGAAGCTTTAGATTATCTGCTTAAACCTTTTGATTATGCTGAATTCTTAACGGCTTCTAACAAAGCTTTAGAGTGGTTTTCATTAGTGAGAGGAAATAAAACCGCTCAAAGTCAAGAAATACCTCAAGAAAAGGAGTTTCTTTTCGTAAAATCCGAATACAAACAATTACGCATTAAATTGGCAGATGTACTCTATTTTGAGGGTTTAAAAGATTATATTAAAATTTGGTTGAAAGACAACCCGAAGCCAATTCTAACATTAATGAGTCTAAAAAGCCTAGAGGAAGATTTACCTTCTTCGCAGTTTATGCGCGTACATAGATCTTTTATAGTTGCCCTAAAATATGTTGAAGTGGTTGAACGTAGCCAGATTATCATCAACAAACAACGTATTACGGTCTCTGAACAGTACAAGCCCCAATTTCTAGAATACATTAATGACAACTCTTTGAATTCTTAAAAGCCCGAAGGTAATTTTATACCATCACCTTTTAATTTTCTGTACATTTAGGACTGTCAGCACAAACTTGTCCTATTTATGAAACGACTTATTTGCATTCCGGCAATAGTTGCTATACTGTTCTTAACTTCTTATTCCTGTGGAAATAAAAAAGTAAGAAAAAATACTGCGCAAACTACGGAGCAGGCAGCAGTTAGTACCGAGCCTAAATGGACTTCCATCTTTAATGGGAAAGATATAACCGGATGGACCATAAAAATTCCGGGGCATGAGTTAGGTGAAAATTTTGGAAATACCTTACGGGTAGAAGATAGTATTTTAAAAATACGATATGATGCATACGGGTCGGAATTTAAAGACCGATTCGGTACCGTTTATTTTGATAAATATTTGACTAATTATCGGCTAAAAGTTGTTTACAGATTTGTTAGCGAAACAGCACCTGGGGCACCTACTTGGGGTTATCGTGATAGTGGCATCCAATTCCACGGACAACCACCGGTTACGCAAAAAATAGATCAAGCTTTTCCGGTATGTTTAGAATACAATTTTCATGGTGGTAATGGAACGGACGAGCGCCCTTTAGGGGCTGCCTGTACGAACGGTATGTTCATTGAATATAATGGTGAAAAGAATACAACCACGTGTATTGCCGCTGATATTGCAAGAACATTTCATGGCGACCAATGGGTTACTGCCGAAATTGAAATTAAAAACGGGGTTATTACACATTTTGTAAACGGGGAAAAAATTCTAACCTATTCAAATCCCACATACAACCCAGCGAACGAAATGGCAAAAAAGTTAATGGATGGTAATGATACCAAGGTAAAAGGCGGCTATGTTTCCTTACAGTCCAATAGCCACCCTATAGATTTTAAAAGTATTGAACTAATTGAATTTTAGTTCCAACAATTATCGGTTTAATTTACAACATCACTTTATCTCCTGTTTTTGCCGCTAGGAATATGGCATCGATAATTTTCATGTCCTTAACGCCTTCTTCGCCATCAACGGGAACAATGGGTTGAACTCCTTCAAATATTAAAGCTGCCATACCATCCATTTGTAAAGTTTGGTGGGTTACATGGGGCTGGGTCAGTTTTCCTTTATGTGTTCTGCCTTCAATGGGTCCATATCCTGTTGAAGGTTGCATTTCAACAAAACCTTTAGAGCCGGTCATAAAAAAGCGATCTAAATTATTCATATTATAGGTCGATAAACAATTTGCAACGGCACCACTAGGAAAACCCATTTGAAATTGTATGGTTTCATCAATACCTTCTTTAAACTTTTCAGGATTGGTTTTCGTTTCTTGAGCGGTAACCCAAACAGGTTCTTCACCCAACATATAACGTGCACCATTAATTGAATAGATACCAATATCCATCATTGCACCGCCTCCTGAAAGTTCTTTGTTTAAGCGCCATTGTGTTGGGTCGCCAATAGTGAAACCAGATTGACCTTGAAAAAATTTTGTTTCACCAAAAGCACCGTCTTTTCGCATCTGTATTACTGCAACCGTTTTGGGTTCAAAATGCATTCGATACCCTATCAGTAATTTTACATTTGCAGCTTTACAGGCATCTACCATGGCTTGACCTTCTTCTGCATTAACGCCCATTGGTTTTTCACAGATAACATGCTTACCCGCTTTGGCGACTCGTATAGACTGATCTTTATGCAATCCGTTGGGTGTAATTACATAAACGGCATCAATATCCGGATTGTCCTTAATAGCATCAAAATTCTCGTAGTTGTAGCAGTTTTTATCTGGTATATTATATTTTGATTGCCATTTTTTAATTTTAGAAGGTGTTCCGCTGATGACACCAACCAGTTTTGCCCTTTTACAATCCTCCATTGCCTTGGCAACACGGGTACCATAGCTACCCAATCCCATTATGGCAACTTTTAAAATGGGTCCGTCGTATGGTTCTGTGGAATTTGCGAACAATTGAGCGGGACTATGCAATAATGGTAGACCTACCGCGGTTATGGATAGCTTTTCTATAAAATTTCTTCTTGAACTCATGAGTAAATTGTTGTTTGATGATTTATAAGTACTTAAATATAATGAAACTACATCTTTTAAAATTACAATTGATAACGGATTCTTGATATGTAAAGAATATCTCTTTTTTGAGACAAAGATGTGTTGTATGTCATCAATTAAGTAGGGAGACATCCAGTAAATTGCATGTTAAAATTATTTCGATGAGCAGAGGATTTGTAAAAGAAGAAGATCAGGAAGAAATACCAATGGTACCACCAAGGGCAGACTTGCCATTAGGCGCCACCAATTATGTAACCGAAACAGGTTTACATAAATTATTAAGTGAGAAGGACAGACTGATAAAGGATAAGGAATTTTCTCATCAAGATAATGAAAAAGAACAACGCATTGCCATCAATTTAATAAATGCCAAATTACAGCTATTGAATGAGCGTATTTCTTCGGCAAAAGTTGTGAACTTAAATGACCAACCGTTAAACGAAGTTCGTTTTGGCGCTTTAGTCTCTTTATTAATAGGTGATGCTAAAACACCTAAAGAGTTTCAAATTGTAGGTGTAGATGAGGCTAATATTGCAGATGATAAAATCTCTTTTCTATCACCTATTGCAAGGCTGATCATTGGGAAAAAAGTAAATGAGGTTGCTGTACTTAAAATTGGAAAAACCGACCGTACATTTAAAATTGTTGAGATAAGTTATACGGCGAAACCATCTATTTATCCTTTGAATATTGACTAAATATTAATAAAACGAAAAACGTAAAATTTAACCTAAGTCGTTCAAAATAAAGGCGTAGCTTCGCCGCTTCAAAAATTGGGTCTATGAAACGTATTAGTCAGTACAAGAAGTTATTCGGAATTGAGAAGGAAATTGAATTGAAATCGCTTAAATCCACCTACCGGAATTTGGTAAAAGAATGGCATCCAGATAAATTTCAAGAAGGAGACCCTAAACGTGAGGAGGCGGAAGTAAATAGCCGTGCTATCATTGATGGCTATCATTTTTTAGTGAGTATTGCTCCTGAAACTATTGCAGCCAATCTAGACGCCTATAATGAAACCATTAACAATTCTGGTATTGCGGACTATGTACACAAAGGTATGCTCTTGGAAATTACTTTTTTGGATGGTACAACCTATGAATATTTTGGCGTTACCAAAGCGGTTTACATTAAAATGGTCAATTCCAATAAATTGAATCGTTTTGCCAAACGTAGCATCTATCCTAAGTATATCTACAGAAAATCGAAACGTACGCTACAGGAAGCTTAAATTACACCTATTTATAATATTGCTGGTTTACCGAGGGCTAATTGCTCGCTTTTGAAGGAATTAGCATCTCATTTTACACGACTCTCATGCTTCGTGTGCCTATCTTTGCTTAAAATTATTCTATGTCCAAGTCATTTTCCGCATTAGGAATCAACGAACAATTACTACAGAGTTTAGCAGACCTTAAGATTTCCGTACCCACGGATATTCAGGAGAAGACCATTCCAATTGTATTATCCCAAAAAGATGACGTTGTTGCCTTGGCAAAAACGGGAACGGGAAAAACAGCTGCTTTCGGTTTGCCCTTGTTGCAGTTGGTCAATACGACAAATACGGATGTTCAGGTAGTCATTTTATCTCCCACGAGGGAACTGGGTCAGCAGATTTATGAGAACTTGGTTTCTTTTGCATCGCATAGTCCTGAGATTTCCATTGCTTCGGTTTGTGGAGGTATTCCTATAAAACCTCAAATTGAGCGTTTAAAGGAGCCTACTCACATTATTGTTGCTACCCCGGGACGATTAATAGATTTGATTCAGCGAAAAGCGGTCACTATTAAAAAATTGAAATATTTGGTTTTGGACGAAGCCGATGAAATGGTAACAGCTCTAAAAACGGATTTGGATACTTTGGATGCTGAAATGCCAAAATCTAGAAGAACTTTATTGTTCACAGCTACTATGCCGGGAACCGTAAAACAATTGGTACAGAATTATATGTCCAAGCATGTGGTGCACCTAGAAGCGGATATGGCGCAAATGGGCCATAAAGGTATTGACCATAAATATATGGTAGTGGAGCCTATTGAAAAGCTCGAAGTTTTACTTCATTTTCTGAATTCCAAAGAAGGGGAGCGTGGTATTATCTTTTGTAAGACCAAAGCGGCCGTTAATAAGCTGGCAAAGAAATTGGCCATCAATAAATTTTCTTCGGGCTCTATTCATGGTAGTTTAACACAGGGCATCCGTGACCGGATTATGGGACAGTTTAGAGAAGGGTATATTGATATTCTTGTGGCAACGGATTTAGCGGCACGTGGTATTGACGTAAAAGAAGTTTCTTATGTGGTAAATTACCATTTGCCAGATACCTATGAAGCGTATGTACACCGTAGTGGACGTACGGCCAGGGCAGGGGCAGCCGGACTTTCACTGAGCATTATACAAGAAGAAGAACGCGCCGATATTCCTGAATTTGAAGAGGAATTGGGGTTGGTTTTCAATGAAATGAAAAAGCAAGATGCTGAAAATAGGGAAGAAACCAATCTGGTACTTTGGGCCAAACGTATTTTTAAGACAAAGCCTAACCGTACGGTTTCCGTAGACACCAAAGAGAAGCTAAAAACGGTTTTTCATCATTTAACCAAAGACGAACTAATAGAAAAAGTACTGGCAGACCATATCATGCAAAACACTCCAGCTGCACCTAAAACGGAACAACCACAAAAGAAATAAGCCATGGCCAACGACATTCGTACCCAAGAGGATATTTTACGGAAAATGGGCATTGAGGCATTGAACCCTATGCAAGAAGAAGCATTGGAAGTTATTGGCATAAACGCAAATACCGTGCTACTTTCTCCAACGGGCACAGGTAAAACCTTGGCGTTCTTGTTACCGCTTTTAGAAACGCTGGATGCTGAGTGTAGTGAAGTGCAAGCATTGATTCTGGTGCCTTCCCGAGAATTGGCCATTCAGATTGAACAGGTGGTGCGTGAGATGGGTTCTGGTTTTAAGGTGAATGCAGTGTATGGCGGCAGACCTATCTCTAAAGATAAAATAGAATTAAAACATACTCCCGCTATTTTAATCGGTACACCCGGTAGAATTGCGGATCATTTTGGAAGTGACCGTTTTACTAAATCTGATATCAAGACCTTGGTGCTCGATGAATTTGATAAATCGCTGGAAACCGGTTTTGAAGGTGAAATGAGTGAAATCATTAATCAGTTGCCAAATCTTGAAAAGCGGATTCTTACTTCCGCTACGCAAGGGGTTGAAATTCCTAATTTCGTTCGGTTGGATAAGCCAGCTTTTATTGATTATTTAGATACGAAAAGGAAATCTAGATTAGCGATTAGAACCGTAATCTCTCCGGATAAGGATAAGCTACAGACGCTGGTAGATTTATTGTTCCATATTGGGAACCAGCCAGGGATTATTTTTTGTAATTATAAGGATAGCATAGAACGCGTGAGTGCTTTTTTAGATAAAAACCGCATAGATCACACCTGTTTTTCTGGGGGAATGGAGCAACGTGATCGTGAGCGTTCATTGATAAAGTTCAGAAATGGCACGTGTCAGGTAATGATTGCAACGGATTTAGCGGCCAGGGGAATCGATATTCCAGAAATGAAATATATTATTCATTATGAACTGCCCAGGGCCGTAGAAGAATTTACCCACCGTAATGGGAGGACAGCTCGGGTCAATGCCAAAGGAACGGCATACGTTCTACAATCCAAAACGGAATATGTTCCTGAATTCATCAAAGATGTAGAACCGGTAGACATATCACAAAAAGGTGTGAGGAAACCACCGTATTGGGAAACTTTATTTATATCCGGAGGGAGAAAGGATAAAATTTCAAAGGGTGATATTGCGGGACTCTTCTTTAAGCAAGGTGGTTTAAAAAGAGACCAATTGGGCGTCATTGAACTCAAGCAAGATTGTGCTTTTGTGGCCGTACCGGTGTCCTTGGCGAACCAAATGATACAGAAGCTGAACAACTCTAGATTAAAGAATAAAAAAGTTCGTGTAAGCGTATTATAAAAATTCGTTGTAAATAATTCAATTAAAATGTTGAATGTCAAAAAAATGGAGTCATCTTTGCGGCTCAATTAGCATTATAAATTTTTTAATTACATTACAATGAGTAAAGGAACAGTAAAGTTTTTCAACGACACTAAAGGTTTTGGTTTTATCACTGAAGAAGGTGTTGAGAAAGATCATTTTGTACACGTTTCAGGTTTAGTAGACGAAATTCGTGAAGGCGATGAAGTTGAATTTGATTTACAAGAAGGTAAAAAAGGCCTAAACGCAGTAAACGTAACAGTATTATAATTCTATATATACTTTAAGTTTTACAAGAAGCCCATCTATTTAGATGGGCTTCTTTTGTCCAAGAATGTTAGGGTAAAGTATTCTTATTAATAGAATTTAATCGTTCCATTCATTCAAAACTATTCCATTAGCGTCAAGAAGCAGTTGTTTTTCTTCGTCCCAGCCCTTTTCTAGCTCTACTTCAAAAGTTACAGAACCATTTTGATCTGTCTTTTCTATAGAGTCAACTCTATAAGTTGCATATTGATTGTCAATTGTAGCCAATATAGCCTGTGGCAAATCTTTCTTTTTAATTTCCGTTTCCGTTTTAACGGTGCTGCCATCTGAGGAATACCAAACTTCACTATCTTGCCAGTTGACGTCAAACTCCACTTTGTAGTTTTGACCTTCCATTTCCCATTCAACATCAGAAGCATTGGGGTAGGCTTGCTCAAAAGTGGTTCTTATGTTTGAAGGAACATTTTGAGGGTTTATATCCTGTGCAGAAATTGTTGCGACACCTAATACGGCAAGCATACTCACCATTACTTTTTTATTCTTCATAATATTTACATTTTGAATTCACAACGAAGAAAGTCAGGAATACTGGAAGAAATTAGGAATATGTAAATTCAGTTTTTTAATTTTGAAAGCACTTGGAAAATGAAGATTTACCCATAAGGTCTTTTCAGCTTTTTCCCAATTCTTTCTAGAATTGTATACTATAGTTGGTTTAAATTTGTAACCCTATGAAAGTTCTGATAATAGAAGACGAACCACAAATGCTGGATAATATGCGGCAGACCTTGGAGCGTGAACAATACACCGTAGAAACTGCTACAGATTTTATAACCGCAGATGCCAAAATTGGGGTTTATGATTATGATTGCATTTTACTAGATATTACTTTACCGGATGGCAATGGACTTGAACTTTTGAAACGGTTAAAAAAATTAGGTAAAGAAGACGGAGTTATTATTGTGTCTGCGAAAGATTCGTTAGATGACCGTATTAAAGGGCTGGACCTTGGAGCGGATGATTATTTGCCTAAACCTTTTCATATGGCAGAACTGCATGCACGTGTACGCGCAGTGGTTCGTCGGCGTAGTTTTGATGGTAATAAATTTATAGAAGTAGGGAATGTTTCCATTGACCCAGAAAGCAGACTGGTCAAAATTGACGCTAAGGAAATAACCTTTAATCGTAAAGAGTATGACATAATGCTTTATATGATTGCAAATAAAACACGTCTGGTGACTAAATCAGCCCTTGCAGAACATGTTTGGGGAGATCATATTGACCAGACGGATAGTTTTGATTTTATCTATTCACAAATAAAGAACTTGCGTAAAAAACTGAGCGAGGCAAAAGCCACTATTGAAATAGAAGCGGTATATGGAGTGGGTTATAAGCTGTCCGAATGAAACTGTTGAACCACACATCTAAGTATTTTGCAATTTTACTAATTGTTCTCATTTCTGTGTGGGCAGTTATATTTTATTTTGCCATGTTAGATGAAGTTTATGATAGCCTAGATGATGGATTGGATAATCAGATGGAACTCATTGTAAAAGAGGCTAAAAAAGATTCGGCAATATTACATACAAACGACTTTGGCATAGGAAATTTTACGATTACAAAGACCTCTCTCAAGCATCACCATAAACTAAAAGATATTTATAGGGATACCCTTATGTATATGCAGAACGAAGATGATTATGAACCTGTTCGCATCTTAGAGAGTGTATTTGAACACAAAAATTCCTATTATAAAATTAAGCTGATTACCTCTATGGTAGAGGAAGATGACCAAATTGAAAATCTCATCACCTACCTCATATGGTTATACATTGTATTAGTTACGAGCGTTATAATTCTCAACAACCTAGTATTGAAAAAAGTATGGAGTCCATTTTATAGCCTTGTTGCTAGATTAAAGGAATTCCGTATAGAGAAAGATGAGCCTATACAAGCCGTGCCGACAAATATTGATGAGTTTGAGCTATTAAATCATAGTGTAGAAATGTTGACAAAAAAGTCCAGAGAGACCTATGTGGCACAAAAAGAATTTATTGAAAATGCAGCACATGAATTACAAACTCCGTTAGCCATCAGTATCAATAAGTTAGAGTTGCTTCTTGAACGAAACCAAATAAATGATGCACAATCACAAGTAGTGGGCGCAGTATTAGAAAATTTGGGACGGCTAACTCGTTTAAACAAGTCCTTGTTATTATTATCTAAAATAGACAACAAACAATACATAGGACTTGATACTGTTAATTTTCAAGTCCTTGCTACAGAAATTTCGGATAACTTTGAAGATTTTGCCAAACACCAAAATATTGAGTTAGAATTAACTTCCAGTGCTCACTTAGAATTTGCTATTAATACAGATTTGGCACGGGTACTACTGACCAATCTCATCAAAAATGCCATTATACATGGGGAAAGAAATAACAAGGTAACTATTGAGATTGCAGATCGTACTATTCATATAAGCAACATGGGAAGTAAAATTAGCTTAGACGCTTCTAGTATTTTTGACCGATTTAAGAAGAGCGGTTCTGACCAGAAATCTACAGGGTTGGGGCTTTCTATTTCTAAGGCTATTGCAGATAAATATGGTATTCGTTTGGTGTATTCATTTTCAGACAGACATGTTTTTAGCCTGTATTTTCCCGCCCACTAATTAAATTTATTCCGTTTCTTTCCAGATTTGGCTTTTAGTTTTGTCCACATAAATTAAAAATCATGTTATGGAGAAATTGAAATTTTTTACTGCAATCTTATCACTCGGAATAATTTCGTGTGACAATAATGACGATGACTTTGCTGATAATGATAGTGATATTCTGAATTCAGAGGTGCCGGCGGTAGTAAAAAGCGCTTTTGAAGATACCTTTTCAAATGCCACTGATGTAGAGTGGGAAACCATTGGAGAAAGTTATAATGTTGATTTTGATATGGAGACTGTAGAGTATGAGGCGTTGTACGAAGCATCTGGAACACTCACAAATTATAAATATGATATAGCTGCTAGTGAATTACCCGAAGCGGTAAAGACTGCAATTGTAAACGATTATGATAATAAACAAATTGACGACGCCGAAGTTTTGATAGTTGGTGAGAACACCTATTATCAAATAGAGCTAGATAAAGAACCTACTGATTTACACTTGGTTTTTAATCAAGATGGTAACGTGAATACTGAAGTAGTATTCGTCAATTAAATTTTTTGATAGTGGTTTATTGCCCTCAGTATCTAGAAAATATAGAATTCTAGGTACTGAGGTTGTTTTGATTTAATTAGAACTGGAATTAGATACAGAATATATTTGACATGAGAAAAACAAAAATTTTCACGGTTTTAATACTCCTATTCGGGCTTGCCCTTATAGTCATTTCTTTTAAGGACAGGGTAACGGAAATTAATAAGAATGGGTTAAGTTATGATGCGGTTGCCCGTTGGGAGTTACCAGCGCAATTAAAAGAAGTATCTGCTATTGAATGGTTGAGTGATACTGAGATTGCGGCCGTACAGGATGAAAAAGCAACTATTTTCATTTATAGCCTAAAATCAAAAAAGATAATACAAGAAATAGATTTTGGAAAACCAGGGGATTACGAAGGTTTGGTCATACGTCAAAAAGACGCCTATGTGCTTAGAAGTGATGGTACTCTTTACGAAATTAAGGAATATAAAAGTACAGCACCTGTTATAAACACGTATGAAACACCGTTTACTACAGACAACAATATGGAAAGCTTGGCACTTAACGTAAAGAAAAACGAATTATTGATGATACCCAAAGATCACGGTTTGGAATCAGATAGTTCAAAAGGCATTTATAGCTTTTCCTTGGAAACAAAAAAAATGAGTTCAGAGCCTATTTATACTATCGAAATGAGGGATAAGATTTTTAAAAATTTTAGACAATCTAAAATATACAAAACATTCCGACCTTCAGACTTGGAGGTGCACCCCATGACAGGTGAAATTTATGTATTAGAAGGTTCTAAGCCTAAATTATTGATTCTAGACTCAGAGGGGAATACTAAAAATGCGTATGAATTAGACAAACATATATTTCCACAACCCGAAGGCATTGCATTTAGTCCGGATGGAGTGCTTTATATTTCGAGCGAGGGAAAAAAAGATAATAACGGTACTATAACGGAGTTAAGGCTACATCAATAACAAGGTTTGCTTGCTTATGGCTATTAGGTGATTCGTCTATAACTTCTATGCGTGTATAGATAGAATAGGCTTATTGGTCTATAATCTTCTTTTTTATCCGGTTTGCCAGATTACTTTTGTACGCAATTAAACATATTAAACACAAAACCATGAAAAAAGTAATAGCCTCATTAGCCCTTTTAGCGGCATTATCTAGCTGTAACAGCGTAAAAAATATGGATACCTCCACCGCTTCACAAGCGGCATCATTATTAGGCTCGTTGAGTTCAAACTCAACGGTACAACAAGTAGCAAGTTTATTCAGTTTGTTGGATACGGATAATAATGACGCTATTAGCTCAACAGAAGCCATGGGGTCTGTCTCTGAAAATTTTGACACCTTGGATACGGACAACAATTCTAATCTTAACCTTACGGAACTACAAGGTATTCTTGCTTTGTTGAAGTAAACACATCAGTTTTTAGCAATGAAAAGGCGTATTCTTAGGGATACGCCTTTTCTTTTGCTCGGTATACTCAAAATAGGTACAATTTTCTATCTATAAAATCTACAAGTTGGTAGATAAAAAATATCCGCTCGTCTAGTTTTCATCAAATAACGCGCTTCCTCATTAAACCAGGCTTGAAAATTGTGGTCAAAGTAGTGATAGTATAAATGAAAGTTTAACCATTTAAAATTTAGAAATCATGAAAACAAATACTAAAACATACTTCGTATTACCATTGTTATTAATAGGATTCATTTTTGCGGGTACGGCCCAAACTAGGAAACGTTCCACAAAAACAACGACTACAACAACACGAACGGTAACGAAAAGTACCCCTAATAGGGTATCTAGTAAACGAGTAGTGTATAAAACCCCAAAAAAGAAGGTGGTTTCTGTACGAACAGTACCAAATAAGCGAGTAGTAAAATACCAAGGACAGAATTATTATTACTCAAATAACAGGTATTATACCTCTTCTAGAGGGCGTTATATTCCTATAGCTCCTAAAATCGGATTTAGAATTAGCACTTTGCCAACAGGGCATCACAGAGTTCGTTTCAACAATCATATGTATTTCAATTTTGGTGGTATTTTTTATTCCGAGGTCGGTAATGAATATGAAGTAGTGGAACCAGAAGTAGGGACTATAGTCTACGAACTGCCAGATGATTATGAAAGAGTAACGATTGACGGTCAAACGTATTACGAGTACGCTAATATTTTATATGAAAAAGTGCAGGTAGATGGCACTAGAGCGTATGAAGTAGTTGGGATTATTGATATGGAATAATTTAGATTTCCACAAGAAGCAAGCGTTTACCATTTTTGGTAAGCGCTTTTTTGTTTGGTATAGGTTTGTTTTCTGATGGAAGTCATTTATTAACCTTCTGTTCAAGATTGAAATAAAACGAGAGATTTGCATAATGCAAAGCGAATAAAGGTGTAATTTCGCGCGGCATAAAATGTGATCGGGTCGTGGTTTACTACGGATAAAAATAGGCAGTATGAAGAGTGAAGAATTGGATGATAACCAGGAGGTTTCTTTAGACGAGGTAAAACAAGCCATTGCTGTTCTAGAGCGATTGGTAGCGGACACCAATCAGATATTTGAAATTCCCAAAGAACAACGTACGGCCTTAATAAAGGTATCCGGACAATTGTCCCGTCCAAGTCGTGAAGAATTTTCCCGTAGAAAGAAAGATGCCAAAAAAGCCGCAAAACGTAAACAAGCCGCAAAAGATAGAAGTGCACGTAATGAAACCGGAATTCGGTATGCGCGTGAGGCTTCAGTATTTGTAGCGCCTAAATTATTGGCTGCTGCTGATCTGGCCCAAAAGCAAACTAAGGAACTGGAATCGCCTAGGGATTGTTACGTATGTAAGACCAAATTCACTAAACTGCACCATTTTTATGATACCATGTGTACGGAATGTGGAGACCTTAATTATGCCAAACGCTTTCAAAATGCTGATGTAAAAGGCCAAGTGGCCGTTATTACCGGTTCACGTCTTAAAATTGGATATCATATTTCTTTGATGTTATTGCGTGGTGGTGCCACCGTTATTGCTACCACTCGTTTTCCTGTAGATTCCGCTTTGCGTTTTTCCAAAGAGGAAGATTTCACGGAATGGGGTCACCGCCTAAAAATTCATGGACTGGATTTACGACATATTCCTAGTGTGGAGATTTTCTGTAATTACATTGAGCAGAATTATGAGAAATTAGATATTCTCATTAACAATGCTGCACAAACGGTTCGCCGTCCTGCAGGGTTCTATGCGCATTTAATGCAGAATGAAGAACGTCCTATTGAGTCCTTGCCAGAATATGCCCAAGGGGTACTTAAAGATCATATGAGTTGTTTGGATGAATTAACAACTTTGACTACCACTGCATCCTCCAATAAGAATATGCCAGTATCATGGCACGGTCCAGAACCTGGTATTGGGCTAAGGTCTTCTGCAAAATTATCTCAGATTCCGTATAGTTTTGATGCAAGTCTGGTTACCCAAGAAGTATTTCCGGAGAGTCAACTGGATGCAGATTTACAACAAGTAGATTTACGTAAAACCAACAGCTGGCGCCTAAAACTAGGTGCGATTGAAACTACAGAAATGGTGGAAGTACAGCTTGTAAATTCCGTGGCGCCTTTTGTACTGTGCAACCGACTTTCAGAAGTCATGAAAAAGGAAAATACGGGGCAAAAACATATCATTAATGTTACGGCTATGGAGGGTAAATTCCATCGGTTTTTTAAAGAATCGCGCCATCCGCATACCAATATGGCTAAGGCGGCCTTGAATATGCTTACGCATACCGCTTCTGGTGATTTGGCCAAATATGGCATTTACATGAACGCGGTGGATACCGGCTGGGTAACGGATGAGGACCCTGCAGAACTGGCCAAAAGAAAACAGGAAGTACACGATTTTCAACCACCGTTAGATATTGTAGATGGTGCCGCAAGGGTAGTGGACCCGCTTTTTGACGGTATCAATACCGGAAAACACTGGTGTGGAAAATTCCTAAAGGATTACTTCCCTATTTCTTGGTAATAAGCTTACAATTATGCTTTTACAGTTCTAGAGTGCTCCATAAAATGACTCTTTAGACGCTCCAATTGTGGATGTGGTTTTTCGGCATAAAGTACAAACTGACTCTTCTTTATACTGGCTGCCATTGCAATAAGGCCTGTAGACTCCTTTTTGTTGGAAAGGAATTCTGCATCGTCTACACTGATGATTTTCAGTTCGGAAATACTCACGCCGTTGGTCAAAAACAAGTTGTGAAGTGTTTTAGGTGTAGTGATCAACACATCTACGCCCATGTATATTTCGGACTTCTGAACGTCTATATGCAGTTGCTCATAACTGGCATAAAGTCGTACCGTACTGTATTTGGTGTATTCGGCAAAAGCATTGTAGAGTTCTAGCACTCTTTCTTTATTTTCTACAAGAACTACGGCTCTTGGCGCATCGCCAACGGCTTCGCATTTTAACTTCTGTAAAGTAGTCAGGATTAACGCGGTGGTTTTTCCGCTTCCTTTTTTAGCAAAAGCAAAGACATTGATACCACTTTTAATTACGGGAATGCTACTTTTTTGAAATGGCGTTGGCGTTTCTATTTCCAAACGCTCTAAATTTTCTAATAAGTGCGGGTGTAATTTTCTAAATGGCATATGCTAAATTTACTAAAATTGTGGTTTTTAAAGAAACCGGTTACGTATGCAAAGATAGGTACAACTACTGGGGAAAGTGAAATTTGTACGGGAACTTATTTTGAGGGTATCTGTGAATTATGGTAGGTAGCACCAAACTTGCTTGAATTCTATTTCTTGGCATTGGTTCTACATCAAATAGTTATCAGCTTGACACTGATTATCGCCTCCTTTTTATTTGAATCCACTGATTAATTTGCCATGTAACACCCCACAGCACTAATATGAGCATTACGATATTCAAAATAATCTGTAATATAAAACCCGAAGTATCAAGGCTGGGCTCATTTTCTATTGCGTATCTGTCGGGTATATTTTTGTGATGCCAAACCCAAATAGAATCGTTCATGGGTAGATAGAATGGCGTAGCATCATAGATTTTAAAGAAATGTCTATAATCATCTTTATCCTGTTTCCAAATAAAAATATCTCCTTCCGGTGAGTCCAAACTAACTTTTTCTTTAGGATTGTTATAGTGAACGTCGTAACCATACAAAGTAGAACTTCCTCCAATAGAAGTACCAACAATTGGCTGAATAGAATCTACTCTAACCTTTAGTTTGGTAAACTCGTTTTTATGATTGAGGTAAACAAACTTTTCCTTTAAATTAAGAACGGTAAAAGGGGTGAAGAAAAATAGAAACATAAAAAGGAGCGTGAGAATTACTTTTAAAACTTGTGATCCTTTTTTATTGATGTTGTTAGCCATAAAGAAAAACCAATATCTTGATGATGATTATATATCACAACGGTATTTATATATGGAATGTTATAGTCTCTTTATAACCCCTACGAATACAAAATCAAAAACACACCGATTAAAATACCGGCCAACGGCACCAACTTCTTGCGTTTGTTCTGTTCTTTAAAGATGAGTCCGCCTACCACTACGGCAATGATAATCTGGCTGCGTTTAATGGCGGAAAGCAGCATGATCAACGCATCAGGGTCTTGCAGGGCCTTAAAATAAAAGTAATCCGCTATTTGCAGGAGCATACCCACTAGAGGAATGGACCAACGCCACTTGAACGCCTTGCGCTTCTCCGCATTCGGAAACCAGGTGATGCTCAGGATTACCAATAGAATAAGAATGGTATAGAAACAAAACCAGAATTGCAGCGTCTGCGGGTTCAAGGTAAGACTCTGAATGAGGAATTTATCGTACAGTCCGCTGGAAGCCCCTAAAAAAGTAGCGCCGATAATAGCGAATATCCATTTGTTGCTTTTAAAATGAATGCCTTCTTTTTTACCGATTCTGGAATACAGCAGCACCGAAAAGATAATGAGAAAGAACCCTATCCACTGCCAGCCGTTGGGCTTTTCTTGGTAAATGGTAATCGCGCCGATAAAAGTAAAAAACGGACCGGCAGACCGTATGGGCGTCACAATGGTAATGGGCAGGTGTTTTAGCGCCTGATAGGCCAATAGCCATGAGGCCGCCATAATAGCGGACTTTATAAAAATGTATCCGTGGGTCTTTAAGGGAATATCGGTAACGAAGAGTTGTAAGTCCAACATCTTAGCGGGAAACCAAAGGGAACCCAAGTAACACGGCAGCAGCAATAAGAAACCCGAAGAAATGGTGCCCAAAAGCACCGGAAAAACCTCGTTGCCCTGAACGGCGTGTTTTTTGAGTAGGTTGTGAAACCCTAAGAATAAAGCGGCCAGAAGCCCAAGATACATCCACATAGCGGGCGCGAAGATATTGGTTTTTTAGGGTTTGAAAGGCATGTGAAAAGCAAGATTTTAAAAAAGCGGCCTCGTAGTTTTAAAGAACGTAAAATTGTTTTGCAGGCACGCGGGCGCTTACGCCAATTCTTGCTTTCTATTACGCTTTTCTGTAACCGATTACTTATTAAATTTTAATATATTTAGTGACTACAAAGCAGTGTTTTCCTGAATTCTGAATAACAAGATGTATAAAATTTTATCGTTAGACGGTGGCGGTAGTTGGGCCATAATTCAATTGCTTACCCTTAGGGACCGCTACGGGAATATGAACGGTCATGAGGTGCTGCGCAAGTTTGACATGGTAATCGCCAATTCCGGTGGTAGTATTGTTTTGGCGGCCTTGGCAGAGAATTATTCCATTGATAAAGCCATTAGCCTGTTCAAGGAGAAAGAAAACCGAGAACGCATTTTTTGTAAGAATGCCTTTTGGGACCGCTTTTTTCCGGTAGATTATTTACGGTTTTTCGGTATTGGATTTGGACCAAAATATAGTGCTACCAAGAAAATGGAAGCTTTTGAACATTTGTTTCCAGAAGTAGATAAGGTGCAGATGAACGAACTGCCAAAAATCATTGGCAAAGAATCCTTAAAAATTGTAGTTTGTACCTATGATGCGTTAAACAACCGCGCTAAGTTTTTTAAATCCTACGCCTTAACGCCTTCGCGCTATGATTCCGTGCGGCTTACACAGGCCATTAACGGTTCTTCCAATGCTCCCGTGCAGTATTTTGATTTTCCGGCACGGTTTAAAGCACAGGAAAGCGGGGTGTTTTTTGAACTTTGGGATGGCGCCCTTGGCGGTTTCAATAATCCTATTCTAGCGGGTATTATTGAGGCCTATAAACTAAAAGTGGACTTAAAGGACATACAAATTGTTTCCCTTGGTACCAGTAACCCGCTAATGTCTTCGGATAATAAAGAGACGTTTTGGAATTGGAAGCTAGACACCCAGCAACACCGAAGAAAGAAATGGGCTTTTCATAAATTCAAACCTCAGGTAAGCTTCTTTATGGAAACGGTTTTTAACCAAGCCAAGACCATTTTATACCAACCGCCAGATACCGCCAATTATATGGCCATGATGTTCTTTAAGGCCACAACGGGCAAAGATTTGAACAAAAGCATCATACGGTTATCGCCACTTATTCATTTTGATGATAAGCTCTCTACCGAAGCCGTACCGCTTATAAAACAACTCTATGCGCTAGATATGGATTTGACCAAAGATGCTCAGATAGACTTGCTCCTCCAATGTTTTGAGGCTTGGAAAACTGGAAAAATCTATAACCAACCTGTAGAATTTGAAGTGGAAAGAAATAATGATTTGTTATTTATTTCTGGCGATAGATGGTATCGAGATGGGATGGATAGATGGGTTACTTGGGAGACAAAGGTGTAATTATAACCACTTGAAGCTGCAGAAGATATTTATTTTTAAGGTTTTAAAGTATACATTTATAATACACGTAATGATCAACATAAAAATAACAATATTATGTGCATTACCTGCTATTAATAATGATTTTCAAGACTAATTTACACCTTAATTATACATATCTGTAATTAAATTTTTACTAATAATTGTAGATTTATCATTACAAATGTTTCCGTAATTATTAGTTATTAAAATAATACTATTAAGAATGACCAAACCAAAATACCCCATTTTCCTATCAGGAAAACCTTCAGGCAAAGACAAGATGGCTGGTGGCTCTCACAAAAAAACAGCAAAAATAATTACTCAAACCATAAAATCTGAAATTCTAGAAAAGAGAGTAATAGGACTGGAAGGAGAATGGGGCTCGGGCAAATCAAATATCATAAAAATTATTGAAGAGCAACTTGGTACAGATTATTATATGTTTATTTTTGATTCTTGGGGTAATCAGGAAGATTTAACAAGAAAGTCATTTTTAGAACAACTAATCAGTCAACTTTTTGATGCATCTTTTCTAACCGATACGGACAGGTGGTCAAAATTAGAAAATCAGCTACTTTCTAAAACTTCTACAACGCGTAAACAAAAATTTCCCAAAACTAAGTCATATTGGGTTTTGCTAACTATTTCAGTTTTATTATTGACAGGTTTATCTAGCGTATATGATAATGTCCTTGTTTTGAACAATGACCTACTACCTCAGTTTAATTTTGGCTCTTTTTGGAAACCCGTATTAGCTATTTATTTACTTCCTATAATATTTTTAATATGGGCGATTTGTCTTGGAGCTAAAGATTATTGCCGATTAAGGGCAGAAAATGAGGAAAAAGAGAATCGAAAAAGAGAAAGTAAATGGGATACATTAGGTAAAATATTCTATTGGTTTAGTGGTCAAGAAATTGATACGGAAGAGGTGGAAAACATATTAGAAGAAGAACCTTCGGTTAAAAAATTTAGAGATTACTTTTCTAAAATTGAACGCGGTATAACTCACAACCACAAAAAACTAGTAATTGTTTTCGATAATATTGACCGACTGGAAAAAGATAAAGTTAAATCTCTTTGGTCATCCATTCATACTTTTTTTGCTGACGATAATGATTCTGTAGACTCTTGGATTATTGTACCCTATGACAAAGCTAAATTAAACGAACACTTTGGTGGTAATGGATTTATTCAAAAAACATTTGCTATTAACTTCCGAGTGACACCACCAGTAGTAACACAATGGGAAGCATTTTTACAAGAATCCATTTCTGATGCTTTCGGTAAAGATATAATCACCAAAAAAGAGAAAGAATATATTATTAAACTCTTTGATATATTAGTTTCAGCTGAAACAATAAAACCAAGACAAATAATAAATTATGTAAATGATTTAACAGCTCTGTATCTTCAATGGGAAACTGAGATTACAAAGGGAGAAATTAAATTAAGATATTTGGCATTATTCATTTTAGTGAAAATTGAAATTTTAAAAAATCCTAATGATGAAATTCTATCTCGTAAATATTTAAAAGGCGCGGTTAATCAATTTGAAGATGTGGCTGAATTAGATGAATCCATATCAGCTTTGACATTTGGCGTTAATAAGAAGCTTGCAAACGAAGTACTTTTACTTAGAGAATTACAGATGATTTTGAGGGCAGGGGATGTGGACAAAATGCAAAATTATTTAGGCCATACTGCTTTTGATAGTTATTTTCATAAAGCATATTTTAGTATTGAAATTGTTGATAAAATAAACGGGCTAGCTAAGATATTAGAAGTTGTTTCGGAAAAATTTTCTAATGAGCGCAAACATTTATATTGGTCTGATTTTGCAAAAAAGATAGTGTCAGTGGATATCGTAGATGAGTTTAAAGAATTTAATGATAATCACAAAGCGATACTAAAAAACACTAATAAAGAAAATTGTAGAGCTATCCTGGTTAGGCTAATTAAGGAGTTAGAAGAGGGTATTAATCCGTTAGAGGGACAGGACAAGTATTATTCTCAATTATTAGAAATTGAGAAATTCATAAATGATGAGAAGATAGATATTAAATTTACATCGTTAATTAATCAAGTAAATCTTAATGTAGATTCATACTTAAAGTTTATTGCAATAGCAAAATATGATTACAAAAAATACCTAATAAAATGTACAAAAGAAGAGCTGTATAGTCGGTTCTTTACACCTAAAGATAACTTAGTTGTAAATGATGTTTATGAAGAGTTGGATAATCTAAAAATAATAAAGGAGGATTACGATTTATCGGATATCAACGATATTATCACGACAAAATTCAAGTCTTTAGGAGAAGCTGATAAAGATCAACTAGACAAAAGCTTACAAATATTGAAAAGTCTCTCAGTGAAACCTTTGCAACTAGAATTATCAGATGATTTTTTTAGTCAAATTTCATCTGAAAAATTGGAATCTGATGATATATTTATTGAAGGCCTTTGTATAGCAATTTCCAATTTTCAGGTTTCGCATTCTAATTCGTATACCTTCAATAATCTTTTACTTGGTTTAACGGATGAACAGATTACAAAAATCTCAAACAAAATAGAATGGTATTTTAGCTTTCAAGATTTGTTGGTATTGTTAGTTTCTAATAAAGTTGCAAGTGAAATTCCTCAATTAAAGAAAATAGCTTTGGAATTAACATTAGACATTGAAAGAGACTTCGTTTTAGACGTTAACTGGTCTCTTAAAGAATTTGATAAAATAGCTTTAAAGGTTTTTGACAATAAGAGAGAGTCGGTCAAATTTTTTATTGAAAAGCTAAGTGTAATGCATAAGTTATTTGATATAGATGTTAATCAAATTGCGAAAGGATTTTTTAAATATTTGAATTACTCGGAAATTATATTAATAGATTTGATTGCTCAAGAATCTCTTAAATACTTTGATGGTTTATTAAAGGAAGATATTCTTAAGTCTTTGCAAACCCACAATATTGATTTTAAAATATTCAAGGCTTTATTTGAAAATAACCTCATTCAATCTTTTTCTGATGCATTTTATAGTTCATACGATGATTATATCAAAGATATTGCTTCGGAGAATGAAGGAATAACTGAAATTGATTTCCTAAATAAATTACTAGACAATCTGAATACTAATAAGTTGAAGAGTACTTTTACAAGTGTCAGAGATATATTTATTAATCAAAGAGGAGAACTTGAAGAAGGTGAGCTTGAATTTTTTGTCAAAGGTCTAATTTATTATGGAAATCTCACTACAAGAGCGGAAGAGAGCACGCTCAAAATAATTATTCCTCTGATAAAGTCAGATAAAAATTTCAATTCATTTTTAGATAATAAAAATTTGTTGTTGCCAGTTATTCACCTTTCTAAGGAACATAGAGATACGGCCATAGGAGAGCTTCAATTAAGATATGATTCTGAGAAACATAAAAAGGATGAAAGAATGATAGAAGTAGCATCAGCATTAAATCTAAAAAAAGCTGATGATATTGAAAACAATATTTCCGATGAGTAATAATAGATATGATCTTTTATTTCAATCAGAAGATTCTAATTTGTGAGGAATAAGCTATGTTAAGAAGTTGCTTGTATTCAATTTAGCTTCAACTTTATAATTGTAGAAAACTATTAAAATTATTTTTCAATAACCCGGATTAAAAAATATCACGGCTTTTTTATTGTCAACACTTTTGGAGAAGGAAAATTTAAGAGAATAAAATACTCTTGATTTATGACACAATTTATGGATAGTATACTATAAAGAAGATGAGTCAAGAGAAGATAGTAGTGTTTATGAAGGTACATAAAAGCGAATATTTAGAGAATTAACAAGAATACATGAAAGAAGATACTCAAATAAAATGCCCAAACTGTGGCACATCAATAGATGTACAAGATATTTTGGCGCATCAACTTGAAGAAGAAATCAAACAAAAATATCAGTCTCAAATAGCAGTAGAGAAGAAACGTTATGAATTTGAGCAGGAGAAGCTGAGACGAGAAAAAGCGGAGTTTCTAGAGAAGAAGAAGCAAGAAAACGAGCTTTTTCAAGAACGTTTAGAGAATCAATTAAAAGAGGGCAAGAAAGAGATAGAATCTAAACTTAAACTCAAATTAAAAGAAGAACAATCAGATCAGTTTGATGCTTTGCAAAAAGAACTGAACGAGAAATCTGAGCAAATAAAAGAACTCAACAGAACCAAGGCCGAAATTGAAAAGCTAAAACGCGAAAAATCCGAGCTTAAAGAGATTGCAGAAGCAGAATCTCAAAAGAAATTGAACGAGATTCTTATCGCAGAGAAAGAGAAAATCAAAAAATCCGAAGAGGACAAAAATGAATTGCGTTTTAAAGAAATGCAAAAGCAATTAGAAGACCAGAAGAAGCTTACCGAGGAAATGAAACGTAAGCAGGAGCAGGGTTCTATGCAATTGCAAGGCGAAGTGCAAGAGCTGGCCATTGAAGAATGGTTGGCGGCGCAATTTCCGTTAGACAGTATAGAAGAAATCAAGAAAGGTGCCAGAGGCGGAGATTGTATTCAGGTTGTAAATACCCGTGCGGCCCAAAATTGCGGTTCCATATACTATGAGAGTAAACGTACCAAAGATTTTCAGCCCACGTGGATAGAAAAGTTCAAAGCGGATATAAGGGATAGAGGCGCTACTATTGGTGTTTTGGTTACTGAGGTTATGCCCTCCGGTATGGACAGAATGGGATTAAGAGATGGCATATGGATATGTAATTATGACGAATTCAAAGGCCTTTGCGCCGTTTTAAGAGAAACTATTGTTAAACTGGATACGGCCATTAGTTCCCAAGAAAACAAAGGAGACAAAATGGATATGCTATACACCTTTCTAACGGGAAATACGTTTCGCATGCAAGTGGAGGCCATTGTAGAAGGTTTTACCCAGATGAAAACCGATTTAGAGAGCGAGAAACGCTCCATGCAGCGTATCTGGAAACAACGTGAAAAGCAAATTGAGAAAGTGGTTACGAATACCATAGATATGTACGGATCTATAAAAGGGATTGCCGGTAACGCCATACAATCGGTTAAAGCATTGGAATTACCGGGTGGTGATGAGGATGATGAACTACTTTTCTAGCAGCATGAGAATCCTGTAGCTTATTTTGGAGATTATCATAAAAACTATGGTAACGGAAAACATAATAAAACCCTTCTAAACTATATTCAAAATCAAATTCATACAGCAACATTTGCTTGAAGTTTGCGTTAGATTAAAGCTTTGTTGAAGCACGTACGTAAATTGAAATATAGTCCCCAAAAAATAACCTACCATGAAGTTTTTATCCATTGTTTGGATGTTCCTAGTCATGTCCGTTTTCCCAATATTCGGTCAAAGTCCAGAAGAACTTCCTTTATTTTCAATGCCGCAATTGACCTATGAAGGTGCATTTCGTATCAGTTCACATTCCAATGGTGTTTCCAACCTCAACTACAATCAAGGACCCATTGCCTATAATTATGAAAACCATTCCCTTTATATTGTTGGTCATTCGCACCATCAAGCCATAGCGGAATATGTGATTCCAGAAATCGTAAAGAGTGAAACCCTTTCAGAATTGAATATGGTAGAAACGCCCATTCAGGTTTTTAGTTCCGTACTAACGAAAACAAATGACGGAAACCCTCAGAAAATTAATAGTGTAGGAGGGATGTATTATGTAAACCATGGCGGACAGGCCAAACTAATCGTGAACGGTTATGAATATTATGATGCACCGGCAGATAATACCATGACTACGGTAATCATTGAGGATGCCAATGCCATTGAAACTTCACCGGTTAGTGGTTATTATAGTTTTAAAGGCGGTGCCGGCCATACTTCTGGATGGATTTCCCCAGTACCGGAAGAGTGGAAAGAAGCGTTAGAAGGTTCACATATTACGGGTCAGTCCAGTGGAATCCCCATTATATCAAGGGCCAGTGTGGGGCCGTCTGCATTTTCCTTTGAAATGAGTGATGCTTTGAACGCGGTAACATCCATAGAAACCACTACTTTGTTAGACTTTAGTTTATCCAACCCCTTGAACAAGGATTTGAGCAACGAATCTAAAACCAACAATATCTGGACGCACCTATCCAGGGCCACTTATGGTTTTATCGTACCCGGAACCCGAACGTATTTGACCCTAGGCAATAGTGGCGGGCACGAAAGTGGCGTATGCTACAAGTGTACCCAAGATAATGGTAAACTATGTGGCGGATATTGCCCTCCTGTGGCTAGTGATAGGTATCAATACTACTGGCTGTGGGATATGAACGATTTAATGGCCGTAAAAAACGGAACGTTAAAAGCGTATGAAGTAATGCCCTATGATCATGGCTTTTTTGAGTCCCCTTTTCAAGAAACAGGAAATAAAGGTATTGGTGGCGGTAGTTTTGACCCCAGCACCGGAAACCTCTATTTGACGATACAAAGTGGCGACATGGAACAAGGTACCTACTCAAGACCACCAGTTGTGGCCGTTTATAATACCAATGGCAGTGTTTCCGAAAATGAAATCTTGGAACATGTAGAGGTAACCATGTATCCGAACCCCACTTCTGACATTCTTAATATTGAGGGAATGGTTTCAGAATCAGTCATTCAAATCACCGATATGAACGGAAAACAGGTTAAAAGTATTACTACAAGTGAGGCTTCTTATCCTTTTGATATGAGTAGTTTATCTGCAGGAATGTATGTGGTTTCCGTACGAAATGTTGCTAAGTTTACCGTACACACCGAAAAGGTGCTAAAAGTAGATTAAGCTGATATCAACTTACTAAAAGCGAACCTTAAAACCCTAAATTTTAGGGTCGGGGTTTAAGGTGTTTTCTCCACCATCCTGCACCAAAAGCATATTCATTGTAGAAGAAGCATGACGGTATTTTACGGCCTCTTGGTATTCAGGGTCCGCAAACCAGTCGTCTACGCTCTTTCTATTGGGAAACTCTAAAATTACCATCCTATCATTGTACGGTGTTCCTTCTACCGTAGAAACCGCTTCTCCACGCGTTAGGAATTTACCCCCGTATTTCTCCACTGTTTTAGGGGTTCTATCGGTATATTTTCGATAGGTTTCAAAATCGTGAATAGTCATCATTGCAATTACATAGGTAGCCATAGGTTTTTATTTATTTGTGTTGGTCTTAGCTTGGTTCATCCGGTCTTTGGCAATTTCGTCCGCTACTTCGGAAGTCGGTCGTTTTTCGTTTTTCGCTTTTTGCAAAAGGTTTAAGATGATATCGTATAAACCCGAAACCCGTTCTTTGGAGTCTTCCATTGTAGGTTTTGAGAATATTCTAGATCCCGCACCCATCATTCCACCGGCATTAATTACATAATCAGGTACATAGGTAATTCCCAATTCCATAAGTTGTTTTCCGTGTGCAGCGGTAGCCAATTGATTATTGGCAAGTCCGCAAATGGCTTTGGCCTTTATTTCATTGATAGTAGCATCATTGATAATGGCACCCATAGCACAGGGAGCAAAAATATCTACTTTGGCAGCATGTATTTCTTTAGGGGAAATGGCCATTGCTCCATAGGCTTTCACAACAAAATCCACCGCTTCTTGATTTACATCTGCCACCACTAATTGTGCACCTGCCTCATGCAAAAGTCGGGATAATTCTCTTCCTGTGGCTCCTAACCCTTGAATAGCGACCTTTTTATGTGATAGATCAGTAGAGTTCCATAAGTGCATTGCCGCGGCTCTGATGCCTGTAAATCCACCAAAAGCGGTAAACAAAGAGGGGTTGAAACCAGTAGGGTATTGGCTTGCCCTGGCAAATATAAAATCGCAATTCTCAGCTAATACATCTGCATCTTCAGGACCTACGCCTACGTCAATAGCGGTCCAATACCTTCCGTTTAAATGCTGAACATGTTTTGAGAACGCCCGTAACAATTGCTTTTTGTTAGGCGTGTTGGGGTCGGCAATAATAACACATTTGCCGCCGCCCAATGGCAGTCCTGCTATGGCATTTTTATAGCTCATACCTTCTGAGAGACGAAGTACATCTGTAAGTGCATCGTCATAGGTTTCGTAGGGATACATGCGGCATCCTCCCGCCGCAGGCCCTAAGGCGGTATTATGAATGGCGATTATGGCATGTAGGCCCACACTGGCATCATGACAATATATTACTTGCTCATGGTCATTAAAATCTTTGTGGCTGAAAACGGACATATTGTTAGTTTATGGAATGAGTACAATGGATTGGGTGAGTGTTCTAGAGGCTAGGAGCTCGTGTGCTTTTGAAGCCTCTTTCAATGGCATTTGAAGTGGTTCGGTAGTTTTGATGTCACCCTTTTCAATTGCCTTGAAGAGGGTCTGGCTCATATTCAAAAGTTCTTGCCGTTTGCGGACATAATGAAAAATCATAGGACGGGAAAGGGTAGCGGATTTCTTGGCCAGCATGGAAACCTCAAAGTTTTTGATAGGTCCTGATGATTGTCCAAAGTTCACCAAATGGCCTCCAAAATCAAGGGAAGCCAGTGAGTCGTGAAAAGTATCTTTCCCAACACTATCGTAAATGATTCTCAGGCCTGTACCGTTGGTAATATCCATAACGCGGCCATAGACATTTTCTTCCCTGTACCGTATAATATGGTCACAGCCCTTGTTTTTTGCGATTTCTGCCTTGACATCGGACCCCACTGTACCAAAAACCGTTGCGCCTTTGTTTTTTGCTTCCTGAACCAAAAGTTGACCTACACCGCCCGCAGCAGCATGCACAAGAATAGCATCACCTTTTTGAATCCGGGCCACTTTATTCGCAAGCATTTGTACCGTTAGCCCTTTCAGAATGACCGAGGCAGCGGTAACATCACTAATACTGTCGGGAATGGGGACGGCTATGGCTGCAGGAAGGCTTCGTTCAGAAGCGTAACCGCCGTAACCAGAAGTAATGTACGCAACACGGTCGCCTATAGAAAAAGAAGTAACCTCACTGCCAATTTTTGTAATGACGCCAGCACCTTCAATTCCCGGAATTCCTGGTAAAGAGAGTGTTTTATACAATCCGGAACGTACATAAATATCATGAAAATTAATACCGATTGCCGTTTGCCGAATTACAATTTCATCTGGTTTAGGTGTGATGGGAGAGAGGTCTGTTAATTTTAATACCTCTGGAGCACCATAACTGGATATTTGAATAGCTTTTGCCATATTCTTGTTTTCGGATTAGTTATAAAGGGAATAAAAAATACTTGCTTCAGGCAAATATAAATATTAATACTTGACAAAAGCAAGTAATTAATGTAAATTTGGATTATGAGATTAGAAACGATAGATCGGATACGGGCATTCAATAGATACTATGTTAGGGCGATAGGGCTCTTGGAGAATACCGTAGTCAAGAGTGGTTATACGCTTACGGAAGCACACATCATCAATGAAGTGAATGCCACACCGAACACCACAGCAACGGAAATCAATAAAATGTTGAAGCTGGACGAGGGATATTTGAGCAGGGTAATCAAAAAATTGATTTCTAAGTCCCTTTTAACAAAATCACGCTCCGCAACAGACAAACGTGCGTACGTCATTAACTTAACCGAAAAGGGAAGAGCGGAATATCAAAAACTGGATAGTCGTTCTACGGAATTAGTAGCCTCTAATATTAGCAATCTAGATAGTAAAGAGACTGTAGAACTTGCCAACCTAATGGATAGGATTCAGTTTCTTTTAGAGAAAAATACTTCGCTAGAGAAGGACGTTGTAAGCTGAGCAATTTAGCTACTCTTAAAATTCCGAAACTTCGCGTAACGACATCCTTTATTACCCCTAAAATTACAACCAAATATTTGGGATAGGAAGATTTTAAAAATTAATAAGAAGTATTACTCTTATAGAATTCTATGTAAACTTAAGTATTTGTATTAGTGCAATTTAAAATATCACAATTAAATCTAAAGATTAAGAGTCTAAATCTGTGACGTGACTGTAAAATAAGCGTTTGACTATAGCGGATTAATGTTAAACGGCTCCAGTAGAACTAATAGATATTTTTTATTTACAACAAATGCTGAATATTTTCAATATTGGCTCTATGATATGAAATGAGTCGGTTCAGAGACAGTTCGTAGCTCAACTGTTTTACGGAATCACTAAGGTCGCTTTTGACGATTTCGTCCAGATTTTCTGTCATTTCATTCACAATGGAATCTATAGTATTACCTGGGTTTACCTGAAGATTTCTGAGCATTTCTGCGGTCTGTTCTTCATGCGTACAGCTAAACTTTACGTAATTGCTCAATAGATTTTGTACTCTCGTCTTAAGAAAGCTGATATCGCTTCCATTAAAATAGTGGTTGACCTGTTTTGCGATGGCGTAGAGGTTGCTCATCTCTTTTCCTAATAAATCGTCTTTTGTCATATTTCCCGTTTAATGTGTTGTATCCATATTTGATGTTTATGGATATCACGAAAAATATACGTTCGTAGCCTCTTCTGCGGGCTCATTCCGTAAAAATAGTGACACTTTTACAAGCGGCTTATAGAACCTTCAGACATTACTCGATAATCGAGATTAAATGCTCCGAGGCTTGCCTCGAAATCAAAGTGTATTCCTTTTAATGCCTCGTGGGCTTGCCCCGAGGTAGTTTACTCATAGAACTCCGCAACTTCATCTAACGGCTTTCTTTTAATATCCGGAACGTAGGTGGGTGATTTTGGATAACCTATGGGAAGTAATAAAAACGCACGTTCATTACTAGGTCTGTTTAATAGCTTCGCCAAGAAATTCATTGGGCTAGGGGTGTGGGTCAAAGTAACCAAACCTGCATTGTGTATAGCCGTAATGAGCATTCCACTGGCAATACCTACGGATTCGTTAACGTAATAGTTATTTACTTTTTCGCCGTTCTCATCCAGGTCATGTACTTTTTTAAAAACGATAATGAGCCAAGGAGCAATTTCCAGGAAAGGTTTGTACCTATTCGTACCCATCGGTTCCAAATCCTTTTTCCAACGGTCGCTCATTCGGCTTTCGTAGCTTTCCTTTTCCTCCGCTTCCGCAGCTTCCTTAATTTGTGTTTTAAGCGCTGGGTTAGATACCGCACAGAACGTCCAAGGTTGTTTGTGCGCACCAGAAGGAGCAGTTGAAGCTGTTTTTATCAAAGTCTCTATAACCTCTTTAGGTACAGGCGTATCCGCATATTCCCGAACAGACCTTCTTTTATTTAAATAGGAATAGAGGGCCTGACTTTGTTTGAGCAATTCTTTTTGAGATAGTACATTTTCTTGGTAGAGCACATGCTTGTGACCGTTGACTATAATATGCGGTTTAGTGTCCATAGTTTTGGGTGCTATTTGGTTACGGAATAGGAATATCAAAGATATTGCTTTTTCGTGAATCCGTTTTTGAGGAGGAAAGTAGCGAAACGAACGTGCTTTTAATTGGATTCGGTTCTAGACAGAAACATCACCATAAGGATGTTTTGGAGGTGATTCGCATTAAAAAATCTATTTCCTGTAAGGTTTGTGCATGTCACAGACTAATGCTCAATTAAAAACACAATACTTAACATAGAAAGATGAATTCAAAACTTAAAAACGTATTAGCCGGAACTTTAATGGCTTTTGTAGCTGTAGGTACGGTAAATGCTCAGGAATCTGAGGCTAAAGTAACCGAGTTACTGGATGCTTTGGAAGAAGTGAATGGGGGTTACGGAACTTTAGCCGCTAAAAAAGATGTGGAATACCACTATGTGTATGACAATTTTGACAAAGGTAAAGATGTCTCCACCGAACGTTATATTTTTAATGGTGAACAGTCCTGGGGTTCGTATGACCAACATGAAATTAATTTACTGCCCAAACAAGAAGGAGTAGCGGTACAATCGCTAGTAGATAACCAGCCGGCCCTAACATTAGATGGTAAAAGTATTACCGACCCAAAAGCACTTGGAGGAACGGTTTTCTTGCGTAAGGTAAATTTTTACTGGTTTGCAATGATGTACAAGTTAACGAACCCAGGAACAAACTATAAATACCTTGGCACCGAAAAAGTGGATGATGTTACCTATGACAAAGTAAGCTTGACTTACAATGCCGATGTGACCAAAAAAGAGCAAAACGATGAATATATTCTGTATTTCAATCCAGAAACACATTTGGTAGATCAGTTTTTCTTTTCATTACCAGCCTTTGGTATCAACCAACCCATTTTAAAAATGACCTTGACTTACGAAACCGTAGATGGTGTGTTACTATCTACCGTACGTGAGAGCTATATGCCCAATAAAGAAGGGGGTTATGTAAAAAGTGGTGAGTACACTATGACGGATATAAAATTCAATAATGGTTTTAAGAAGGAAGATTTCCTTTTGAAATAGAATCAGACCAATATAATTTGTAAAAAGCCCAATCTAAGATTGGGCTTTTTTTGTACCGTTTATTAATCAAACTCTGCAACTTACTTATTTAATTCTATCAATGAACTCAAGTATCTTCTCTGCAAACAACTCCTTTTCACTGGCCATAGGACTATGGCCTGAACGTTCAAAAACCAGAAGTTCTTTATCTTCCGACCCAATATTAGCTAATGCCTCTTCCGCAAACTTAGTAGGAACTATCAAGTCATGCTTTCCAGTAATAATCAAAGATGGAATTGTAATTTCAGAAAGTCTATCGGTGTATGATATATTTTCCCATAGTCCATTGTTTGTTAGAATTTTTAAAATTTGGCCAGAGTTCCATAAGGCCATGAATACGTTGTAGTTAACTCCTATTTCATCTTCCCATTTTTCCTCATTTATAATATCATCTTCTACAAGTTGTTCTTCTGCAGTAAAGGCTTCCCGATTTAAATCAAAAAAATTATCTTCGTCATAAGTAGGTGAAACACTATCAACTAACTGCAGTACGGTTTCCCAATAGTCAACGCTATTGCCTAAAGCTATTTGTTCGTTTGCTGTTTTTGTATGGTTGGTGGTATATTCCGAGTACATTTCCCTAGGGTCATGAGACCCATCCACTTCGATCCAACCTAAAAAATCATCTTGATCTTTCAATAGCGTAGCAGTGCCTAAAGTGCCTCCCCAGCTGTGCCCCATTAAAACTATTCTAGAATCATCACCATATTTTTCTTTAATCACCTTGGTCAATGCTAGCACATCCTCGGCCATTAGATCTACAGTAACCTCTTTTTCTAAGTACTTGCCCTGGGAAACACCAGAACCGCGTTGGTCAAAATACACTACGGCATACTTTTCTTCAATTGTTTCTATAAAGGTTTTTGTCCTGTAGGTCAAACCAAAACCTCCCGGGCCTCCGTTCAATACAATCAGAAAAATTTTTTCTGTGGCGTTGCCATGAACATAAGCGGGCATATCTGCGTTTTCATGACGCACAAAAAAAGTTTCACTTAAATTATCTATCTCATCATCATTAGAACAAGAGAAAAGACTGAACAATGCAACTACTAGTAGAAGTGGCTTCATAAGGTTTAAAGTATATCTGTGCATTATTTTTTCTTTTTAAAATTAAAACGATAGCCATATTCCAAAGAAACGACCGGTAGAGAACCTGCGTTATAGTCTGTACGCACAGAAATATTTACGTTAAAATATCGCCCTGTGAGCTTTTTACCTTTTCGTTGTTTTCCAAAACCAATGGAGAGTGAGGGTGAGTAATACCCTCTACCTGCTAGAAAAACTTTATCCACATTATCCCCTTTTACTTCATAGGTTTCGGGTAAAAATGAACGGTAATATCCTAACGGATTAAATTCCACACTAATTTGTTTTCCCTTGTGATTTGTTCTGCGCCATGTTAGTCCGTAGTTCGTAAAAAGACCGGTATTTGTTTTGTTGAAAAAATTGGTGGTAGCACCCAAGTTTCCATTTAACAAAAATTGATGTGTGATGGTCTTGTCACCTCTTTTCCGCTTTTTAATCCTTGAGTTTTCTTTCCATAAGTACTCTGTACCAACGTTGATACCGTTATTCCAAAAGATGTTACCAAAATAACCTGCTTTGAATTCTGTACGATCTAAAAAAGATTCCGGCAATAGGGTTTGTTCTTTTTTTTGGGCCTGTAATTGGCTACAACCTAAAAAAAGAAATAGGGGTAGATGTTTTATCATTTCTTGATTTTAAGTCATAAATATATAGGGCCAAGAATAAAATAAATGCTAATTGTGATTTTGTTAAGTAGTAATTAACAGTGATTTATGAGATGTATTTTCTTAATAATATTCAGATTGAATAAAATTAAATTTACTAGATAATCCAGATTGATTGCTCCAAGACTTGTCTCTTAATCGTGGTATTTTCCTTTTGATGCCTAGTGGGTGTGCCCCCGAGGTAGTTTACTTTTTAAAGGATTCTTCCCTCTACATATAGATGATTTTACAACATAGGTTTATAAGGGTGAACTCTTACCTATTAGGGTCTAGATACGTAGTTTGTACATTCAAAAGGACCATACCTTTAATGTCAAGTATCTATTTTACAATAGAACATATAGAAATACCTTCCATTTTAAGTATTAATAACAAGATTTGGGAACTTGTTATTAATATCACTAAAAATCAGGATTCACCAAAACTTCACCTTCTGCTCGAGCTTTCATATAAACTGCTTTAGAGGGTCTTGGGCGTATGCGGTATTTGGTAGGCAAGCCTGTTTCCCTGAAGAAATCATCCGGAGTTCTTTCCGTAGGAAGTACATCATTAGTGGCGGTTCTGATTTTCTCCAATCTAGATTTTAAATCCTCCAATACGCTCCTGTATTCTGGGTTGCCTGCCAGGTTGTTCAGTTCGTTGGGGTCTTTGATGATGTCAAAAAGTTCATCGGTATCCCTAGGGGTAATAAAGCATTTAAGTTGCGCTTCGTTCAAGGTCCCTTTTTCTTTTTCCTCAAGCATGCTTTGCCAACCCAAACCTCTAATAATATCCGCCGAAGGTGTATTCGGTAAATCTGCATAGTAATTCTTTATGTACTTAAATTGTTTGGTACGTACTGCTCTGGTATAATCTTCATAATCATGAAAATGGTCTTCGGCATATATTTCATCGCGAATCGCTATATCATTGTTCTCCAATAAAGGCATAAAACTAAGGCCGTCAAACTCCTGTAAGGGTTCTAATCCTGCCATTTGCATAAAAGTTGGTGCTATATCCACAGAGCTAACCAATTCCGTATTGGTTTGTCCGCCTTTAATTTTTGCGGGCCATTTAATGATCCAAGGGGTTTTTATACCGCCTTCGTATAACGTAGTTTTATCTCTTGGGAAAGCTCTCCCATTATCCGAAACAAAAAGAATAATGGTATTGTTGGCTACGTTCTGCGCTTCTAATTCCGCCACTACTTTACCTATATACTCATCCATTCTAGAAACCTCATCGTAGTACAGAGCAAAGTCCTTTTTAACCCCGTCCGTATTAGGTATATAAGGCGGTAAAATCACATCTTCCGGTCCGTGTGGATTCTCAATAATACCCTCATAAAAAGGTCTGTGGGCATCAGCAGAGGCTAACCACGTAAAAAACGGCTGGTCTTTAGGCCTTTCTTGTAATAGCTTGATCCAATCATCACAACCACTACCATCGCCAACTAATCTTCTGTCCAGACCTTTTAATCCAATGTTGTCATTCCATTGCATTTCCCACAACACATCAAAATCATCGTTTACGGATTCGCCAAGGTGATATTTTCCGGCCAAACCGGTCCAGTATCCGGCATTTTTCAGCTCTTGAACAAAGGTTTTTTTGTCTTCCGGTAATGGCCAAGCCAATTGTTCGGCATCCGTATTATGGGGGTATAGTCCAGAAATAATACTGGTTCTACTTGGGCTACATGAGCTTGTGGTTAAAAAGGCATCGGTAAATAACATGCCGTCTTTTGCCAATTGGTCCAAATTGGGCGTTCTGATATTCTTATGGCCGTATGGGCCAATATCGTTCCAATTAACATCATCGGCAATAATGAAAACAATATTGGGTCTTTGGGGCGTTGTGTTTTTCGATTTTCCCTCCTGACCGATTAGTAGAATGGGTAAGCAAAAAAAAGACATATATAAAACGTACAGACTGTGATTCATGGGTGATGGTGGTTGGTTAAAACACGAATGTAGTATAATTTGTTGGCACAAAGTACGTTGAAAAAGAATAGTTGTAAGATAGACACGTAATACATATCCAATTAGGTATAGACAAAACAGTACACCCTATGTTGACAAAACAAAAGCCGACTTTTAACGAGTCGGCTTTTGTAATTATGTAAAACTGTATGTTTACAGATATGCTTTTAAAATTTCGTTCTGAGACCTATTCCTGAGCATACGGATAGATTTTTCCCTTATTTGTCTTACCCGTTCTCTTGTAATATCAAAAAGTTCACCAATTTCACTTAAACTTCTTGGGCTGCGTTCGCCAATGCCATAGTATAACTTAATAATAGCACTTTCTCTGTCCGGGAGTGTATTTAAAATATGGTCTAGATCGGTTCTTAGTGAATCGACCATCATATTAGCATCAGGGCTAGTGGCGTCTTTAGATTGAATAACGTCATATAAACTAGAAGATTCTCCTTCTTGAAAAGGGGCATCCATAGATAAATGCTTTCCAGAATTTTTCATAGCGAATTTCACTTGAGCGGCATTCATATCTAATTCCTTAGCAATTTCTATGGCGCTAGGAGGTCTTTGATGCCTTTGTTCCAAAGAAGAATGCACCTTATTGATTTTACTGATTTCGCTTATTTTGTTAAGCGGTATCCGTACCATTCGCGAGTGATTGGAAATGGCCTGTAATATGGATTGTCTGATCCACCATACGGCATAGGAGATAAATTTAAATCCTCTCGTTTCATCAAAACGTTTGGCTGCTTTTACCAAACCAATATTACCTTCATTGATCAGGTCAGAAAGTCGTAATCCGCTTCCTTGGTATTGTTTTGCCGTAGAAACTACGAACCGTAGATTGGCATTTACTAATCTATTAAGGGCAACATCATCTCCTTCACGAATTTTTCTTGTTAGTTCCACTTCTTCCTCTGGGGTAATCAAATCAATTTTTGATATTTCTTGAAAGTACTTTTCTAAGGATTTAGTGTCTCTGTTTGTAATTTGTTTCGTGATTTTCAGTTGCCTCATATATTTATTTTATTTTGTTACCTTATAATACAGTATTTATTGCAATAATCCTAATGATTATTCAAATTGTTTAAAAATTTTTCAAAGAATTTTCAATTTTACATCGATTCGACCAATTAAATTTAAATTAAAATAGAGAAAGGGCAACTTATGCGTATAAACAGGAAAATCAACTATGAAAACGAAATGTCCAAACATAAAAAAAGGCTGTCTAACAGATGATTGGACAGCCTTTTTTAATGTATATTTTTAGAGAACTACTCTTCTTCACTTTCTACTAGCACATCGGCCATCTCCAGTTTTTCATCCATTTCAAGATTTACGGGAACAGAATCTTTTAACGCATTGAATTTCTCCAAGCGCTTCAGTTCATCTTCTTCACCAGAAAAATAAGGGAATACATCCATAATTGGGGATTCTGAAATAGCAGGTATGGTATACTCGCCCATGGTATCCTTCATAACACCAACCGTATTGTCATACGCTTCTTTTACATCATTTGCCTGTACCAATAGGTATTGATTCGTTTTACGCTCTTTACCACTTTCCTCATCAAAAGCGATCAAAGATACTCTAGACTTAAACCAGCGGTCAGAATTTTCAAAAGGGTGGATCTCTGCGTAGTTTGCCACTTTTATATTGGTAATCTTAATTTCATCGGTATCACTTAAGTAAACGGACATTTCTTCGGTTATTCTACTTTCGGCTTCCGTATACGAAATAGCATCCACCAAAAAAGGCTCTGTCTTTACCTTTTGTGTACCTGATGTTTCATCAAGTTTTCTATATTTCACTTTGCATTCATACCACGTTGCACTCATATCTTTTTCTTTTAGGGGAACCAAATATAAGATTATGCATGTGCTGATAATATCAAATAATCGAATAGATATTCACAATTTAAAATCGATTTTTATATTCCTTTTAGCTTGAGACAGTTAACATTTTAATGATTCTTACAAATGCAAGAAATTGAGGCGTAAGGGAATGTCAAAGTTTAGATAAAAGAGTATTAACTTTGTCGGATAATTGGTTTGTCAATTAAGATACTATCCAATTGATATGAACGTATACCATGGATAAAGCAGAATTTTTTGATAAAAATATCTTTCAGAACTTAAAGAACCTTAATACTGGTTTTGACTCTGATTCAACACAGTACTTTTCTGAAGCAGATTTTGAAACCGTTTTAGAACGGATAGAAAATTTTGGAATTGGGATTTACGAAATAAAACCTAGGTTAGAAGAAGATTTTCTAGAAGTAAAAGTAAATGAAGATTACAGAAAAAAGGCGACTGATGCAAAATGGTATAAAAGGGCTTTTTCTGATTATAAGAAACAACACGCTAACTTGAAGTTTTCTGCAAGTTATAAAGTATCGGATAAGTTACTTAATAGGCAGAATTCCTCAGATGACGAGGAGCTAAGCAAAAAATAAGTAAAAAGGGCATTGTGGCTGAATGGCTAGGCAAAACTCTGCAAGGGTCTTTATAGTGGTTCGAATCCATTCGATGCCTCAAATGATATTTATTTCTAAGAGAAACCAACACCTTGATTTAGAGGCAAACCTCGGAGCATTTAATCTCGATTATCAAGTAAAGCATACTTAAGGTAGTCTATAAAATTTTGTAAAGGGGTGTTCTTTTTAAAAGGTTTGTGTTTTATACGTTTTAAAGCAAAAAAATCCGAGTTATTTACAAGAAGAGCTGTTGGTATTGAAAATATGTTGGCTGCAAGGTATCTACTAAACCATGACAAACACGCTAAATTGACAAATTAGTTAAACAAAGGTGACAACACCAATTAAACATAACTAGCTAGATATGCCTATTTAATATCCCTGTTAAGCAGAATAACATTTTTGTCTACAAACTCCTTAAAAGAATTTTCAGAAGAATGCCCCACATAGGGAACATAAAAATGGGTTTTAACGGCGTTACGCCAAACTAGGGTGTAGGTTATTCCGCTGCTTCTTATAGCTTTATATAAATTTTCTGTATACCAATCGTGTTGCGGTAAGTTCTCGAGGCCAGTTTCGGTAAGCGCAAAAAGCATGTTCTTTTCCATGGCTATGCGCTCAACAATCTTTAAATTATGGAGTGCCTTCTGTAAAAAATCACCATTGCTAAAATCATAAATATCAATACCCAAGAGGTCTACATAAACATCACCAGGATAATTTTGTAAATATTCTTCCCTGTGAGAAAATGAATTTGGAGCATATAGGTACAGTAAATTATGAACGTTAAAATCTTCCGTTAGAATTGTGACCGTATCCCTGAACAATTGCTTAAACTCTTCTGTTGTTCTTAGGCCTTCTCCCCAAAAGAAAAAATTGCCGTTCATCTCATGCCACGGCCTAAACAAAATGGGAATAGGATTTCCGTTAGAATCCTTTAAATCATTGAAAAATAGGGCCAAACGTTCCATATGCTGAAGAAACACTTTACGATGAGTCCCATTTTCCAACATTTGAGACACGGCAGAAACCCTATCAAACGAGTTTTTCCCTGTTATGGGGTTGCTTGCATGCCAAGAGACGGTGATGATACTTCCGTTTTCGTGAGCGTTAACAATCCATTCCTTTCTATAATCCCTGATGGAAGAATCCGGATTTAATGGGTCGTTTAGTTCCAAACCCTCTAAATCAAATCCAACAATGGCGGGGTGATCATTGGCCACAATACTAAAGTCACTTTCCAGGCTATTGGGGTCAAACGTTTCAATGCTACCACCAATGGCTTCTTGCTGACCAAAAGCAATGCCTTGTTGCGTTATAGACCGTAGTCGTGTGTGTAGGTCTTTTGCTTCTTGAACCAAGTTGGGGTCGGTAAATGAAACCTCACCAACCACTTCGGCCGGAATACGAATGGCATTGGGATCAAATAAATTATCATCGGAAGTACAGCTGAAACAAAGAAAGACACTGAAAATCACAACCACCAAATCCTTATTCATCAGCGCTTTTTTAAACTGTGTCGTGAAAAGAAAGACAAACTAACCGAAAAAAGCCATATTTCCACTAAAGCACACGCATGGGGTAATGGCTATTTTATTGGTCAAATGAGTAGAGACGATACCCTAAACGAATAAACTTAAAGAAGCCGTAAAGGTTTAAAATTTATGAATTGTTTAGGAATAGACGTCTAATAGTAATCAGATTAGGGAAATCACCTCGGGGTATTTAGTCATTAGTATTGAGTTAAGATGTTCTAGTTTCAACTATTTTATAACAAGCATAAAACCAAATACGCCTATGCTTGCTCGGGTATAACCTCAGATGGTGAAATACCTTATATTTTAAATGTTTATAGTAGTGTATCCTTTTGTATAGTAAGTTTTAAAAGAGCTATCCTGAAGATCTTCAAAATTTCCTACAACACATTTAACATATTTGTCATCTTTTTCTTATAAAATCACAACAAAAATTACTACTAAGTTGATTTTGTAGATACTTTCACTCTGCACTATTACCAAGAACCTGTTACTATTCATGAAATATTCCGTTTTCATAGCATTAGTATTCTATACATGTCTCACTTTGGGGCAAGTTAAAATAGGCGATAATATCAGTACAATTAATGAAGCATCCATTTTAGAATTAGATAGTCAAACCAAGGCCTTTGTTCCTACACGTATAACTAATGAACAAATGAATGCAATCACACCTTTAAAAGGGGCATTGATTTACAATACAGATTATGACTGCATATTTGCTTTTGATGGTGTACTTTGGAAAAACCTTTGTAATTCCGGGGTGGTTGTTACTACGGCTCCTTCCGCACCGACCGATAATTTTGCTGGAGATATTTGGATAGAAGAAGCATCTAACAAGGTAAATATTTGGAACGGGTTTGAGTGGATCCTTACAAATTCGAACCCAACAAGCGGGGAGGGGTTACCCAATAGTATGACTGTGAACAACCCCGTAGCAGGAGATATTTATGTAGACGAGACCTCTGGAAATATATTTGCGTATAACGGCACTATGTGGCAAGAAAATGGTATTTATAATGTTGAAAATGGCCTCACTATTACCTCCTCAAGAAGTATAGGACTGGGCGGGAATTTAACCCGGCCAACCGTCATAACCACTAGTAACACTAATACGTTGGCTATTGAAGGACTTTCTGATATAACCCATACCGATGTAAAAATACTTACGGTAGATAATACAACCGGTGTAGTGCATAGCGCCGCTCCCAACTCATTTCTACAAAGAGAAGAGCTAACGATCATTGCTGTTAATGGGCAACAAGAATTTACCACTCCGTTAACGATTACGGATTCTAAAAAAATATCAGTCTATAGAAACGGGATTAAAATAGACTTTGATGCTTTGGGAACTAACCTTATAAAACTAGAAACCAATGTAATATGCTATGAAAATGATGAAATTAGAATAGTTCAATTTTTTTAAACACCTATAAATCAATCTTAATATTCACTTTTAAAATAAAAATAACATGAAAAACTCTACGTATCAAAACGCATTAAAAACAGGGATATTCGCTCTTATTCTGCTAACCTTTGGTATAACAAACGCGCAACAAACTACTGGAGATACCGCTAAACAAGGTGATATTGTTCCAGGAACTACAGTTACCGCTGGTGCAGTACGTGTAGTAGACAACAAAGGAACTATTAAGTACCTACAATCTATGAATGGTGTAACCATGCTTTCCAATACTACAAATAATGTAACTACAACAACGTGGCAATTGGGAGGTACACTTACAGATGATACTTTTATAGATGCAGATGGAAATGTTTTTGGTCTTGACGGTATTGAACTGATTACTACAGAAACTGCTTCAACAGATGCAACTACAGAATCTGATCATGGTACAGGTACAGGGTACACTATTTTGGTAAGAGATGAGGCTACAGGAGCAACTAAAAAATTATTAGCAACAGATTTACTTCAAAGCGGGCAAGAGAGTTTTACGGCCACTGCAGCACAAGTAGCATATCCTTTGACCGGTAGTCCGGTATTGCCAGCTTTTAGCCAAGTATGGGTATACAGAAATGGAGCTAAATTGATTGCGAATGTAGATTATACCATTGCAGCATCTACCGTTACTCTGGTACCAAATACTACCGTTCCAAATGATTGGTCTGTTTATGCAGGTGATATTGTAGAAGTACAATTTGTTAAATAAGATGCGATAACGTCATTATTTTTCAGGATTTAAAAGAAACAATTCGTCACTAAACCATTCGAGTAATACTATCTATTATCATATCGCGAATCATATATCGTTTGAGTACTATCATCATTCTAGTTTTTCAAACTGGGGTGTATGCTCAAGAAACAATGGCCATCAACCACAAGGGAACTCAGGTAAGTGTGAGAAATACTATTGTCACTGCAGCTCCTATTGCTCCAAGTGACCCATTGCAAAATGATATTTGGTTTGATACCGTTGCCGAAGTAACAAAAATATATAACGGTACGGTTTGGTTGACAATAAACTTAGATGCTTTGTCCAAAAAAGAGGATAGTGTCAATAAATCAACCGATACCAACTTAGCAGATGCCACTAATACAAAGTTCCCAACAGAACTTGCTGTAAAAACCTATGTGGACACGAAATTTACCGCATCGGTAGATGATGATATTACGGCAGTTTCTTTTGATGGAGCAAACCTTACGGTAGATGAAGGAGCTACATCGTTTAGTACAGACCTATCTAGTCTTAAGGATAGTGATTGGTTTCAAGAGGCATCCGGTAATACCGCAACGAATATCAATCAGAATATCTATACTATGGGAAATGTTGGTATTGGCACCAATAGTCCTAATGCCCAACTAGATATAGAAAGTACCGGAGTTCCGTTAAATATAAAACCAAGTACGGCAACTCCTACCGGCACACAGACCGGTCAAATATTTATGGATGATGAGGGTATTCTGTATACTTATGACGGCAGTAGAAGTAAATGGCTTAGTGTGGATAGACAAAACTTGACTTGGGCTAGAGGTATTATTGCTACCAATCAATATTTAACAGCTCACAATTCCCTCTCAAGTGCCAACGGTTACCGTATGCTTCGCGATGCTACTATTACAGGAATTACTGCACAGGCCAATGCTTTAGGTAGTTGGAGCCTTTTAATCCTGAAAAATAATTCTAGCACTTCCATAGCCTATATTACACTTTCAGGAGAAGCAGGCAAACATGCGCGCAACTTGAATGTAGATATAAATGAGGGCGATTATATACAAGCATACTGTCTTGGTCTATTAGTTAACAATCCACTTGGTACTATAGAATTTGCATGGCGAAAATAAGTTTTGTTCTGATTAATGGAATACTTCTTAGAAGTCATATACCCTATTAGATTGTTATTTAGTTATCCATAGTCTAATTATTTCTCCATTCTTATCTGCTGGTCGCACATCGTTTCCTTTAGAAGCGGTAAAATCAATAGTGACCCTGTAATTTTTATTAAGAGCATCACGCAATAGAATTACTAGAAGAGTAATCCCCAAAATTCTTAATTAATTAATTTACTCGAATATTGTTTAGGGGTGTACAAAAATGATATTGAAGGTCCAATTAAAAAAATGGCTTTCGAAGGGGTAAAGTTAGCTTTCTAATGGTTGGGGAAAAGGTACTATTGTGAAGAGAATTTTGCTACAAAGGGTCCATATACACACTAATTCTATCAACACATACATATTTCATTTAAAAAGAAAAGGCTAAGCTTATTTTCGTTGTAATAATTTTCTGGAATTTATAGATTTTATATAAGCGAGAACAGGAATTCATTTTTATCTCTTCGTTGTGCAGTTGTATTATACAGTTTACTTATAAAAGTTAATTAGAACATAAAACAATCATTATGGCAGAAAATGCATTAGTTAATTTTCATTTTAAAGTCGAATGGGGAGGCACTAGAATCGGTTTTACCGAGGTCACTGGTTTAGATATTGAACAAGAGGTTCTTGAATACCGTGAGGGTGCTAGTCCAAAAGATGCTCCATTAAAAATTCCCGGTTTGCGGCGCTATTCCAATATTATACTAAAGAGAGGTGTTTTTAAATCTGATAACGAGTATTACGAATGGCTAAATACCATTCAATTGAATAGTGTGGAAAAACGAGATATTACCATCTCGCTTTTAAATGAAAGTCATGAACCCGTAGTAGTATGGGTTGTAAAATCTGCATGGCCCATAGGCCTTAAATCTACAAACCTGCATAGCACTAATAGCGAAATAGCTATTGAGACTTTAGAGATTGCTCATGAAGGTCTAAGAATTGAACATACATAGTGGCAGTCTTAAATACATATCCGCCGTTAAATACGCACTTTGTTGTGGATTTCCATAACAATAAATATGGTTTAGACCATAAATTTCAATCTGTAGATGGACTTAGCGTAAAGCTTGTAAAAGATGACACGCGTAAAGAGCCCATAGCTCAATTTCAAGATATTGTTTTAAAGCGAGCTTACGAACCAAACTCTAAACTTCTTGCCTGGTGTATGGATACTATCAATAATAAAAAATATGTCCATGAAAATTTCACTGTTAAATTGTTAGATGCTAAACATGAGGTTATTAGCGCTTGGGTTATTGAGCAAGCTTTACCTATAGGCTGGAATATTGAGGAGCTTCATGCGCAAGACACTAAAATACTAATAGAAACCATTACGTTCAAATACAGTTATTTTCAGATTTTAAATAGTAAGGGTCAGAAAATCTCACCAAAAAACTAGGCTAGAACAGTTTATAAAATTCTTGGCAATTGTTCTTACTATATTATTACTGTGAACATCTACCTGAATAAATGTCACTAGTAGTAGGGTTGTAAGCATTCTCCTCAATCAAAACCTCAGTATATGTTCCGTTCTTAATTAAGTTTGTTATACCACAAAAATTAGTTAGTGAATAGTTGCCGCCGTATATCAAATTGAAATCTTCATCATAGGATGCACCAATTATAATTTTGTCGCCTACGGAGATAAGTTTTTCTAAGCCATTTAATGAGGTGATTCCGTTTTCGTGCAGTGATAAAGCTGCTCCAATTGAAGTGATATTTTCCAAATCTAGAATAGAGTTAAGTCGCGAATTGTTCCAAATAGCTACATTGTATAGGACCGAAGTAATAGTATTCAAACCCTTTACAGATGTAAGTTGACTGTTTTTGGAAATACTCAAATGACCTTGAATCTCAGTTATATTTTCTAACCCTTCAAGAGAGATGAGTTTTGCATTATTTCTAATTTCTAAATCACCTTTTATTGTGGTAACATTGTCTAGACCACTAAATGTAGTAAGTTCAGGATTAGCCCCTATTTGCAGACCAACAGTATTATAGGCACTACCTGATAAAACAAGGCCATGACCAATAGAAGTAAGATTATCTAACCCGCTTAACGAGGTAAGATTCCTATTTTGAGTAATGATCAGGGCAAGTTCAATTGATGAAATATTATCTAGACCTGCTAGCGAAGTAATACTGTTATAAGATATCCGCAACTCACCATTGATTTCAGTTATATTTTCTAGACCTGTTAACGAAGTTAGTGCACTGTTATTAGTGATAGTAACGTAACGACCTCCTATAGATGTAACATTACCCAGTCCTGTAAGAACGTTAAGATTGTTGTTGTTTGAAATGGTTAAACGGTTCCCTATAGAAGTGAGATTTTGTAAACCTTGTAAATTGGTTATGGCGGTTTTAGAAATTGTCAAAGACCCTCCAATTTTTGTCAAATAATCTAAGTTTGCAAGAGAGGTAATGGTTGGCGTAGCACTATCCTCTATAATTACATCACCCGTAACTTCAGTATAGCCAATGGTTCCAAAATTTTCTACTTCAGCTTGGGTAGTCAACGTAATAGAACCTTCATAAATACCTCCACTTTGAGCGTGTTCATCACAATCTCCATTATAAAGGTCATTATAGGTTGGGTTGTATTGGTTATCCGAAATTCTGACATCACCATGGGTACCATTAGTAATTAAATTGGTTAAAGCACAAAAATTAGATAAACTTGAGTTAGGACGAAAACTAGTACCAATAAATAGTATGTCACCAATTGAATTTAGATTTTCTAAACCTGTTAGTGTCGTAAGTAACGGGTTGCCATTAATTCTAAAATTTCTTCCAACGGAATTTAGACTTTCTAGCCCTTCAATTGTAGTTAGTTTATCATTATCTTGAATAGTTAAGTCAAGCCCAACTGACGTTATATTTTGTAAACCTTGGAGGTTCGTTAGATTTAGATGATTGGTAACATATAAGTTTTCATCAATAGTGGTCAAATTTTCTAGTCCCGTTAGTGCGGTAAGGTTCTGATTGCTATTAATTATAATACTACCAGCAGAAGTTAGACTTTCTAAACCAGTTAATGTGGTAAGGTTTTTGTTAATATCAATCCATAAAAGACCACCTACAGAGGTTAGATTTTCAAGTGCGGCTAAAGACGTAAGATTTGAATTCTGAAGAAGTGAAAAATCACCACCAATTGTTTCTAGTTTTTCTAAACCTATCAAGTTCTGAACTCCAGATTTTATATACAAGTTTCCTCCTATAGCGGTTAAGGTTGCTAAGCTTTCCAAAGAAAAAATATGTTCTTTTCCTTCTAGCTTTATATCTCCGGTAATCTCACTATACCCAAAAGCACCAAAAGCATCTAGTTCTTCTTGGGTAGTTAAAGTTATAGACCCTTCAAATACGCTGCTTGCTTCACCAGGACACGTTTGTAATTGTCCTAAATTGGTAATGCCATTTTCAATAATAGTTAGGGTAGTTTCATCAGAAACTTCATTAGTATCCAAGTCAATTACAACCATGCTATAGTTTCCTTCTTTACAATATACGAGTTGCTGTTCAATTTCACCATTACGTATGGGAAGAATTTTAGAATCATCGCTGTTATTGGTTGAATATAAAAGGGCATATCCATTAGTTAAAGGTGCATTACTACAATTAGTTACAGTACTAACCAGAGTAGTAAAAGCGGAATCCGCCAATTCGGTAACATTAATTGTAATAGATGGACTATCCTCTAAAAAAGGCCCAATTTCTATAGATGCTTCCGGTTTTTCATTATCACAATCTCCAAGCAGGGTAACGGTAAGTTTTTCATTCTTCGGAAATAAACCACAGTTTAAACCCTGCTCGTCTGTAGTGCTGGTATATATAAGCTGGTCATCTGATGATGTTGTAATCTTAAAACGGGTATTTGGTAGAATAACGTCTTTTTTCAATTCAAAACATGCTCTAATAGAGTTGAGAGGTAAATCACAGTTCCACCAAGTAAAATGGGTTACTTCTGCAACGTACATTCCATCAATAGTTGTGGCAACTCCTTGTTCTTTCCAATACCCGACCGTTTCATCAAAATACCAAAGAGGAATGGTTGAAGGCGCATTTGGCGTTGTAGTAGAAACGGGAAAATGTAATACTGCAGGGGTGTCTTCGGATATATTTAAAACCTCTCCAGCAGGGGAGTATAAGTTAATGGCTAACATGCCATAAGTTTCCATAGCGGATGGCTCATTGTTTTCCCTTTTACCAAAAAGAGAACCTGGCATTTGAGAAAATGTAGTCGTTTGGTTCGGTTCCAAATAATGTATGGATACCTCAACTTTTCCGGAATATTCGGCACCGGAAGCATCTATAAAACTACCGGCAAAATTTACCTTGGCTCCATTTGGTAAACTCACTTCTGATGCTTTTCCTGTATTTATCGTCTCAATGCTATTCCTTTTAAGAAGAGTTATGTTAGCAACATTACTGCCATTGGAAGAAGGAACTATAGTTCTGGAACCTAAAATATATGTTGCTTTTTCAGCTTTAATAAATGCGAATTTCTCGTGTACCGCAACCTCACTTAAGCTAAAAACACCATTAACATCAGTTAATGTTGTTTGGTTACCAATGGTAATTTTGACTTTTTCCAAGGATGTTCCGTCAATATCAGTAATTTTTCCAATGAAACTACTGGTTTGCTGGCTCCCGAAATTTTTTGCAGCAAATTCTTGGTCTGTACTCGCTATGATATCCACATTTGCGGTATCAACAGCAATCGTGTCATTTTTAATTGGGTCTATAGAGACCTTTTCTAATTCATGGTCGTCATTAGTACAAGAAATGAGAATTGCAAATAATATAATTATGGTAAGTAGGTATTTCATGGGGAAGATTGTTCAGTTAGAATTAGTTGGTCGGGTGTTATTTCTTTGGTAACCAAATAGCCTGTATTTAACTTAAAAACTGTTAAAATATTGCAGTAAGTACTGTGTTTACATGATTATTGGATAGAACTATTTGCTTAAAATAGATAGCTACAAATAGACAATGAATGGTTTCGGTATTGATGATGGGGAAATATTACACGTGTGGAAATCAAAGTAATTGAAGTATCTGCAAAATTAGAAATTAGCTCCGAAAACAACTGAATTCTCTTTTATTTAAAACAATTGCGCATGGTATAGAAAAAAAATGAAAACACTAAAAAAATAATATTGTTACAGTAATTTTGTATCTCATACACCCCAAATAATACAAAAGCTTGCTAGAAAAAAGAAGACAATTACCACAAGAACGATTAACAGATGAAGACCATTTCATTTACTGTTTAGAAGGTGTCGATGATATAGAAACTGAACAACTTACCGAAGCACAACAAAGCTTGGAACAGCTCGCCATGAAATATGGCATTGCAAGTATCTACAAAACGTGCGATACCATAGAAGGACTAGAAGAAAGCCTAAACGCATTGGTGTTGGATGATCATAATTTTAAGGATTATGAAATCATTTATTTAGTAATGCATGGGGAAGCAAATAGTATCTGCTTAAACGACTACTACTATACATTACAGGAAATTGCCGAAATTTTTGAAGGTCGTTTAAAAGGTAAGATCCTCCATTTTTCAAATGCTAAAGTTCTAGACCTAGACGAAGAAGAAGCTCAATACTTTTTAGATATTACAAACGCCAAAGCAGTTTCTGGCTACGGAAATGCTTTTAACGGTGTAAGCAGTGCAAATCTTGATAAAGCATTCTTTAATTTATTTAAAGAAGATGATGATATGTTTGAGGTCGTAGAAGAGCTGCATCAAAGGCATTACAATGTCTGTAAAGTGCTGGATTTTAGGATGTATTATTGAGATTGAATGCTTCCCAAACCAGTTCTTATCTATCAATTACAGGCTTCCGTAAAATACCATCCGTAGGTTAAATTATTTTTGAGTAAAACCCAAATAATCTAAAACGTGTGTATAATGAAAATCGAAGCAATTAAACTTTCGAATTTTGCAACTATATATTACGCGTTACTTTTTTAAAACTTTTTTAAGTGTTTCAATTTCGATATTATTTAACTTTACAACATATAGCCCTGCTTGTAAGATGGAGATCTCTACTTCCAATGGTTCATCAGAAAGCAGTTCATTTGCTCTTATCGAAATAACTTTCTTTCCGGTAAGGTCATAGATATTAATATCAAACTCAGAAGCTATATTTTTATTAGATTTAATGTAAAACTTACTACTTGTCGGGTTTGGATGAATGGTAATTTCACTTTCATTAAAAACATCATCTTCCACAAAGTTTTGTTCAATACTTATAGTTCTTGATATAGTATCAGCTGTAATGTTAATTGTTGCCATTCGCATTTCCTGACTAATATTTTCGTCATAATTTACGGTAAAGGTATTCTCATCAGTCTTAACCACCGTTAACCAATCCGAAATTTCACTTACATCCCAATCGACATTTGAAGCAACGCTATAAGTTTCAGAACCCGCTTCGGCAGTTACGGTTAGGTTTTTTGGGGAAACTACTAAACTTGGCGTTATACCGTTTTGTATTAGTAATATTTCATTGGTAAGTTCACCACCTGAAATCGATATTGTTGCAATCCTATCTTCTGTAATTATATTTTCATCATACGTAACAGTCAGTGTAGTATCATTTGTTTTAACTGCTTCCAGCCAATCAGAACTTTCACTCACACTCCAATCAACATTTGAGGAAACACTGTAGGTTATAGTGCCCGAAGTAACATCAACATTCTGGGTCTCAGGACTAATTTCAAGGTTATTGGGCACCTCAGAAAGAGCTTCAATTTGCCAAACTCCACGACCAAAAGTTCCTGCAGTCAGCAGTCCATCATTACCATTATATTTTAGTGAATTAACAATGGTGGTCGGTAAAGTTTCAAGACAATAGGGCATCCATGCTGTACTTAAATTGCTTATATAGTAATAGACTCCTATATCGGTTCCTGCATAAATAACATCTGAATCGTCCAGTTTTTGATAAGCCAAAGTGTTCACGGGTGTATTAGGCAATCCTTCCGACATATTTATCCAATTTTGCCCTCCATCACTAGAGTAAAACGTTTTCTCATTAGCTGTGTAACCTCCGCTAGCCACCCAAATTTTTTCAGTTTCGCTATCACTCATTACTATACTAGTCAATTTATTTTCAATCTCCGGAAAAGCATCTGAAATATCGGTGAAAGTAGGTTGAGCATTAAGCAAATTCTCAGATTTTACTATTAAATTCCAATTATTTCCATTTGCAGAAACACCATAAAAAGAATTCTTATTTGTTTCAGATACATCGAAACCAACCCAACGGGTATACCCTTCACTAAACTGACCATTACTTAAATTTTGCCAATTAAAATTAAAATCTTGGTCTATTAAAATTCTTTTTATATCAAAACCATCTGCTAATAACAGAACGTCCGTTTCTAAACCGTTTTGTGAATAGGAATCATAAACAAGCATAGGACCACTACCTGTGTTTTTTGGTTCCATTTTTTTTAATTCGTTAGGGTTGGTATTTGCAGCACCTAGTAATCTATAATTAATATTAAAATAAACTCGATCAAACAATTTCGAAGCAGCAACATAATAAGCGTCTCCACCGGAAATCACTTCTTCATTACCATTATTAACATAGGAAAACCCATTATCTTGAGTGCCTAGAAGAATTTTTCTTGAATCATTATTATCTGTATCAACCTCGTAAATTTGTTTAATCAACATACCGTTAGACAAATCTTCCCAGTTTTCAAAGTCGGTGGTCATATCAAGACCTCCATCATTACAACTAAATAATCTTCCATTTATAAGATATAAACCCCTAACATCTACATGGGCGTTTTGACTATCAATAGCCTCTAAATTACCAGTACTTGAATTATACCTATGCGTAAAGAAGCTCCCGGTAAAAATATCATTCTCATTAATTGGAGAAACTACAATTTCAGCCATCCCATTTTTTTGATTTAAAAACCAAACATCAGGCATATCATCTTCGAATAAAGAAAATGTTTGTCCCTTATCGGTTGACTTGTAAATTCCATGAAATTTAGAATTATCGCTGCTATTGGCTTCCATACTTAAATAGTACACCACATTTGGATTAGCTGCTGTAACAGCGATTCCGGTCTGGGCTCCACTCGTTACTGTTCCCCCAGGCATAGTTGAAACATTCCATGAATTTCCACCATCAATAGATCTATGAAATATTTGATCACGTTCAACAACATATAAGGTTTCGCTATCATTGGGGCAAACTTCCAAGTCATAAAAACCATAATTACTAGTATTACTAATAGTTAATTTAGTCCATGTGTTGCCACCATCTAGCGTCTTGTAAATTGATGTCCAAAAAACCGCATACAGAATATCTGAATTCATTGGATCCATAACCAATTTTCTTGCCGAGGGATTATTTACTGTCTCATCAAATTGCAAACTAAGGGGAGACCATGTTGACCCACTATCGTTTGTAACATAAATACCTGTACTATGATATTGATTACCCCATCCTCCGTCACCAACAAGAACATAGATTTTTCGACTGTTAACCGGAGAATTAGGATCTATTACGATACTGGTTGTACCTAGTGTTGGCAAATTATCGGTTAGTGGAACCCAGTTTAAACCACCATCTATAGTTTTCCAAACCCCACCCGTATTAGCTCCTGCGTAAATAATATCTGAATTTGAAGGATCTACAGCAACACAATCAACTCGACCACGTTCTGTCGGTACTTCATGTATGACATTTTCCCATCGCAAATCATCCCCATTCTTTGCAGATATAAATGCGTTCTTATTAGCCTTCCTTAACTTTATATTTTGTTCTAAAGCGGCCTCAAAATTAAGTTGACCAATGTTTGCAATTTCACCATTGGCATCCAATCTATTTTCAGCAAATGTTCTCCAACGCATATATTTCTTATAATCTTTTCGTTCCTGCTTAGCTGACGTTGAATAATAGGCGTCAATTTCGTTTACTAAAGATTGAAAATTCTTTGTTTTGGATAATTCGATAATGCTTTTATAGGTTTTGTTCGGTTTTTCGTTAGCTTTTTGAGCATTCAATCCAGACAAAAATATAAGTGAAACTAAAAGAAAAATGTGCTTCATAAGGGGTGAACTATTTACTTGGTAAATATAAAGAAATAGCGCTACCTGAGATTCTTTTTAATAGAAGATTAGCAACAAATTAGTTTTATTTAGTTGTACATTACTTTTAAAAAAAGCAATAAATGGATATAGCATGAATGGTTTTGAAATTAAATTGAAAAATATAAAAGCTTATTTTAATTTTACATTTCATATATGTAAATAAATTCTAAAACTTGTTAGAAAAAAGACAACAGTTACCTCAAAACCTATCTACAGGTGAAGACCATTTCATTTACTGTTTAGAAGGGGTTTCTGAATTAGAAACGGACCAGGTAACTGAAGCACAAAAAAACTTAGCGCAACTGGCCATGAACTATGGCATAGCCAGTATTTATAAAACATGCGACACCATTGAAGGGTTAGAAGCTAGCTTAAATGCACTTGTATTAAATGATCATAATTTTAGGATTATGAAATCATTTATTTAGTAATGCATGGGGAAGCAAATAGTATCTGTCTAAATGATTACTACTATACTCTACAAGAAATTGCCGAAATCTTTGAAGGTCGTTTAAAAGGCAAAATCCTGCATTTTTCAAATGCAAAAATTCTGGACCTAGACGAAGAAGAAGCTCAGTACTTTTTAGATATTACAAACGCCAAAGCAGTTTCTGGCTACGGAAATGCTCGTAACGGCGTAAGCAGTGCAAATCTTGATAAAGCATTCTTTAACTTATTTGAAGAAGATGATGATATGTTTGAGGTCGTAGAAGAGCTGCACCAAAGGCATTACAATGTCTGTAAATTACTAGATTTTAGGCTGTATTATTAAATCTAAAAAATTTTACTTACGACATTTTTTAATGCTCAAGAATCAATAAAAAGTTACAACTTATTTAGAGATGTGGCTGTAAATTTTGATGTTGCGAAAAACTGTGGCGACCAGCATACAAGAAGTCCTACAATAAGTAAATCTTGGGCATTTGCTTTTAAAAATAAAAACGAGCCATTAACCATTCTGCAAGATATATTGATGGGAATCAATACACCTATTAATCTTGATTTTGGGGTTAGCTGTTAGTGCAGAAATGCATGGAAAGGAGATAGCGGAAATTGAAAATGATTTTAATAAAGTCAACAGTATTCTCGCCAGCATTGTTAATGAAATGCAAGACCGACTTAGTAGAGTGTCTAGATTGTTGTTTTTACTTGATTTAGCCGGTCTAAATACAGATGAACAAATCATAAACTTTAGTTTAGGTAAAGCACGAGAACTATCATGGCATAACGCAAATTTACTTTGAGGTCTCGGTATGGATCACCAAAAGGACGCTATTGATAAAATAGACCTCATAGTCTTAAGCTTAGGAGAATTTATAAAAGCGCCCAAATCTAAAATAATCTCCTACATGCTCAACCTTATTGCTAGATTAGAAGAAAAGAATGTGGGAAAGGTTATTTTGAAATTGAAACAAGAATATATTTCCTTACTACTATTGTTTATTTGATTGCTAATCTTATCTATATATGAAGCAAGGACTATATATTTAAAGAAGACCCCATGTATAAAAATAGTATTGATGAGTGGTTTTTTTAGAGAATTTATTCTTTAGAATTTATTTTCAATTTCTGCAGCTTCCAGCATTAAATAATGAAGGTCTATGTTCTTAATAAACGGTTTTAATAGATGGTTGCCGGGCCCGTACATGGCCAGTTCTACATAATCAGCGGAATGTTGCATACTTATCCAACCCACGGAATTATGCTGTTCCTGAATTTTAGCCAAAATCTTAAAAGGAAGGTGTTTGGGGTTGTAAAGTCCATCTTCTGTTTGTAGGTTGGTATAATAGCTTAATAGCTGCTCACATTCTTCATTGGTTATTGAAAAATTATTGGCATAGTTTACCCTTTCTTTTACTTGAGAAATAGACGTTTCTTTACCAATTCCGTTTAATATCCATTCATTGGTGTGTTTGTATTCTTGAATGGTATCAAAATTATCATTCGCATCATTTCCATAGATAACACCAGGGTTAGCATTACCGTGGTCGGTGGTGATAATAACTAATGTTTCTCCATCTTGTTCCGCAAAATCCATTGCTATTTGAATGGCCTCGTCATGAGCGGTCTGGTCATAAATAAGTCCGGCAATATCATTACCATGAGCAGCCCAGTCCACTTTTCCTGCTTCTACCTGCAACACAAAGCCTTTAGGGTGGTCTTTCATTGCCTCAATAGCTTTTTGGGTCATTTCGCCAAGCGTAGGCACTTTTTGAAGTAGCTCTTTACTATTTTGTCTGTCTATAGTATATGGAAGTCCGTTATCATGAAAAACTCCTAATATAGGCTTGTCAATTGAAGCGGAAAACATGTCGTTTCTTGTGTTAACTACTTCATATCCGTTTGATGCAAAAGCTTCATACATGTCTTTTTTATCTTTTCTCTTCTCGGGAGTAAAATAATTGTTTCCGCCACCCATCATCACATCAAACTTATGCTCTAAATACTTTTCCGCTATCTGTTCCTGGGCATTTCTAGATTTAGAATTTATACAAAATCCGGCAGGCGTAGCATGGGTTATAGGTACCGTAGTAACGCAACCTGCTTTTTTGCCTGCCTGTTTAATTTTTTGCCAAATGGGAAGATGTTCTTCTCCGTTTTTGCTCACATTTAATGAGCCATTTGCAATACGAACACCACCGCCCCACGAGGAGCTAGCAGCTGCGGAGTCGGTAACAATTGAACTGGCCGAAGCCATGTCCATTAAGGATCTAGTTACCTTATTGTCTTTGTACAGTTGCAGCCAATTGGTACCTGTACCTGTTTTTCTGGATAGATACAGGTCTGTCATATTTAAGGTACCAGTGCTCATGCCATCACTTATGATTACAATAATATTCTTGGCTTTTTTATTTTTACTATTATATGGAAGAGTATTGGCCACACCACTGAACGGTTGTAGTAAAGTTGTTCCTAAAGTGGCCAGTGATCCGTTTCTGAAAAATTTTCTTCTGTTCATTTTGAATTGATTTGTTATAAAATGACTGATTATTTCAATTGAAAACCAGAGCAATCGGTAAGTATGTAATTAAAGTGCTCCACGTCGTCTTTATTAAGTTGTAATGTGCCGGTTATAAGCACCACATCGTCTGTTTTAAAGTCGGGTTTAGATTTGAACTGTATTTCTACTGCTGTTTCAGGTCCGCCATTGCCACAAAAGAAACAGGAAGCCAATGGATTCTTGGATAGTATAATGAGTTCCCCATTGGGGTCTACATCTAAGAAATAACCGGATAGGGTTACTTCTTTGCCTTGAAGGTCGGTTATTTCTTTACTAAATTCTGGATACAGAAAGTTAGATTCATAGGCCGGAAAATATTTTTCGGTGTAATCTATTTTTGCCAAATCATCCCAGGTAAGGTCCGTTTGACCCACGGCCGTCATCGAAACCAGAAGGAATAGCACGTATAAAAGCTTATTTTTCATCACTTAAAATTTTTGAGATATTCATTTTCAACAAAGGAAGAATAGCCAACACAATTGAAACTACGGAAATGACTACTACAATGAGGACCGTCCATAGCATTTGGTCTGTAGAAAATGTGAGAATGATATCTTGTTGAAATTGGGATTTAAATAGGTTGACCATAAAGTATAATCCGATAAGGGAAAACAAAAAACCAAATATCAAGGATGCCAATACCATTAGAACACCTTCAAAACCCACAATGCGAAACAACTGAAAATTACTGGCACCATAGGTACGCATCAAGGCAAGGTCAAAAGCACGTTCACGCACCATTTTGTATAGACCGATAAAAATAGAAACACAGGATATGAGTAGAATAATATAGGCAATCCAGGAGATTGCTTTGACCCCAACGCCCGTAAAGCGAAACAGTCGCTCTAGCTCATACTTGGGCAAGGCGGCTTGCATGTCCGTGTTGGAATTAATGTTTCTTGGCATGGTCATGAGCCCAATTGGGTTTCTAAAAGAAACCAGAATAGAGGTTATTTCTCTATCATCGTCTTCTTCATGCAAATCGTGCGCATGGTGGTTTTCATGGTTTTCATGGTCTTCATGATTCTCATGTTCACTATGGTCATCATGTTCTGGTTCTAAATGCGCTTCATCATGGCCTTCTTCATGCCCGTCATGGTCGTGAACATCCCAGATACTTTCTAGGTTGGTTACGATCAATCTATCTATAACTTTATATGTTGGCTTGTAGATACCGACCACCGTAAAGTATTCTTCATGTTGTTCGATTGAATTTTCCGTTAGTCCGTGCGAACTCACAAATGTATCACCCAGTTTTAAGCCTGACCGTTGGGCTACATCATTGCCCAAAACGGCTTCCATAGCAGTTTCTACTTCTCTTCCTTCCAGTAGTTCCGCACTATACATTTTAGCGAAACCCAGCGTAGCACCTACGATACGGTGGCCTTTGTAGCTATCGCCATAGGAGATGGGTACGGCTTCTTTTACCAAAGGATTTTTTTTCATTTTTACCACTTCGCTGTACGCGATATTCCCCGTTGGGTTATCTATGTGTAGAACAGAGGAAAGCACTAATTGTAACGGACTTCCCTTGGCACCAACTACCATTTCTACAGCACCCAAACCATTTTCAAATTGGTTTTGTATGGAAGTGTCCAATTGTTGAATACCCAGAAGTAAACCAATACTGATAGATAGGGAAAATATACTTAAAAACGCATAGAGCGGTTTATGGATAAGGTTCTTAAGGCTTATTTTCCAATTATTCATAGTGTAATTACATTTTTAAACGCAGACTTGATGCGGTTATCATGGGTAATAACTATTAGATTCGCTTGGTTTTTCTCGGCCTGTTGTTGTAACAATCGTAATACGGCCATACAATTTTCATCATCCAGACTGGAGGTAGGTTCATCAGCTAGAATAACTTGAGGGTTATGTACTACGGCCATAGCGATTCCTAAGCGCTGTAGTTGTCCTTCGCTGAGTTCATTGATTTGTTTCTTTTTAATTTCGGTTAGATCCAATTGCTCAAATAACGAATCGATTACAGTATGGTTGATGGACTTTCCGCTAAAAAAAAGGCGGGCCTTTAAGTTGTCCAGAACGTTTAACGACCTGACGGCATGATTTTTTTGAAATACAAGCCCAATGTTTTGTCCCCGAAATTTATCTAATTGTGAGTGAGACAGCTTGTTGATCTCTACGCTATCTATTATTAGCGTTCCGCTTGCAGGCTTAAGTAAACCGGCCAAAAGATGTAGTAGGGTTGTTTTTCCTATTCCGGATTTTCCTAAAATGAGTAAACTTTCCTGCTCTTTTAAATCTATATTGGGAAAGCGAAACCTATGTTCCGCTTTTTTATAATGAAATGTGAGATTGTCTGTTTGAACCATCTTAAAATTGTATTTCTACTATTGCTACGCTATGGGCCATTGGTCTTGTTGCGGGAATAATTGATTTTCCCAAAGGTCTATTTCCGGCTCCGTGAGCAGGCAATTTTTCAATTCTAAAATCATTTTTTCTTTATTTATATGCTGCCCAATAAAAACCAGTTCTATTTTTCTATCGCCAAAAAGAACATCCCAGTCTGATTCAATTTGATCTTGATTTTCAGAGAATGCAGCATAGTTTATCCGTTCTGAAAAGGGCATTGATGTCCACCAAACACCAGCAGAATCAGCTTTGCAAGAACCACCTGCAGAGCTCCATAATAATGCTTGGTCAGATCTTGAGGCCAACCAAAACAAACCTTTGCTTCTGATGATGTTTTGAGGGAAACTTTGGTTCAGGTAGGTTAAAAAACGTTCTGGGTGAAATGGCTTTTTACTTCTGAAGACAAAGGAACCTATTCCGTATTCTTCGGTTTCGGGTACATGTTCATTTTCCAATTCTTGAATCCACCCTGCCGAGGCCTCTGCTTTCTCATAATCGAACAACCCTGTGTTGATAACGTCCACTAGTTCTACTTTAGATTCAGTAGCTGTAATAATACGCGCTTCGGGGTTCAATTTATGAATAATAGCCCTAAGTTCTTCTAATTGATCGGACGTAATTAAATCAATTTTATTGATGATGATTACGTTGGCAAATTCAATTTGATCGGTAAGCAAATTAACAATGGTTCTATGGTCTCCTTCAATATCCGTTAAAGACCTGGTAGTAAGATAGTCCGGACTGGAAAAGTCTTTTAAGAAGTTAAATCCGTCCACTACGGTAACCATGGTGTCAACATAACTGAAACGGCTAAGGTCAATAGTGCCATCTTCGCTTTCAAAGGTAAAGGTCTGTGCCACGGGAATAGGTTCGCTTATGCCCGTACTTTCTATCAATAGGTAATCGAATTTATTCTGGGCGGCAAGTTTTTCTACTTCTACCATAAGATCCTCACGAAGGGTACAGCAAATACATCCATTGGACATTTCTACCAGTTTTTCCTCGGTTCTAGAAAGTGTATTTTCATTTTCAATGAATTGGGCATCTATATTTACTTCGCTCATATCATTTACGATAACAGCTACTTTTAACCCTTCTTTGTTATGTAAAATATGATTGAGTAAGGTGGTTTTTCCAGCACCTAGAAAGCCACTTAATACGGTTACAGGTAGTTTTTTCATTTCCATACGATTTAAAATTTAAGAGACGCTTAGTATTTTTTCTAGCTGAAGTTTTTTTCTTCTATGTTGAAATTGATGCGTTAAGGCTTTGTTGTATTATTTTTTCTAAAATTTCAGGACTACTGCCTGGTCCTATGGCCAAGAGCTTGGTGCCGGTTATGGGAACACCGTTAAAAGGTCTAATATGGACCTCGCCATCTGGGTTGCGTTCAAAATAAGTGTAAGCACTTTCCTCATTGATTTGAGCACAGCCTTTTACCCTGAGTATGTTTTTGGGGAGGGCTTCACAAATCCTATGGATACACTCTAGGTGGGGCAAAATGGGCAAATCTGCAGAGCAGGAAGACCAATGTGCTTTGTGATGCTCCATTTTTTGAGGCGCATTGGTAGCGGGTAAAAGTTCTGGAAGAAGCGAAATATTTAAATCTTCCATAGTGCTAATTCGTGCCAGTGGATTGAGCGCTTTTATTTCCTTAACGACTACATCCTGTCGGCTTTTGGTTGTATTTTCTAAGTGCGTTAAAACAAGAAGTGAGGAAACCTGAATCTGATTGGCTTCCAATTCATTATGTTCTCCCCGTTTTTGCCAGTTTTTAACATCTACAACAGATATTTGAATAGGGGGTAAGAACCTATCATTTAGGCCTACGCCTAAGAACTCCGTAAGAGAGCAAGCATCAGAGGTTCCGTTAGCTTCAATTAAGGTAATTCCATTTTTTCTTTTGGGAATTCTATTTACGATGTTCCTGAGTTCCGCTATACCACTGCAACAAATACAACTGCCGGTAAGCGCTTTAATGCTTTTTGACTGTATTTGTTCTACAAATTGTTGAGCGTCCATATGGGCATTCTCATAGTCGTTAAGAATGAGAAAAGGGTCCCAACCTTTCTCAGAAAAACTATCTATTAAAAACTTTAATAAAGTAGTTTTTCCTGCTCCCAAAAAGCCAACAATTGTAATAATCGCTTCCATATGGTAATAGGTATTTTTAAGCTTTGTAATGCTATTTACTCGATAACAATATCGAATTCGATATATTGAAATGCACTTTTTAAGTATGTGAAATTATAATATACAACCCCATAATAGTAAGTACCGCTCTCCCAAGCTATATCTTCTGTAATGGGGGTGGCTTCTGGAAAATTGTTGTCTTCCGTAGCACCAATTTTAAGAGGTACCCCATACATATAATGGTTATTAAAGTTTGTATTATAACTATTGGCAAAAGTTCTAACCTCTTCAAAACCTGAGTGTTCTTTAACCTCTGTAACGATAACTTTAGAAAAATCAATGGCTTCTAAGGTTTCAGGCTTGTGGTTTTGACTTTTCTTGATTAATAGACCATACATAATACCATCTCCCTTTATCTCTCCTATTTGTATGGATGACCATATTGACTCGTTTGTGCTAAAAAATGCTTCATCAGGATTTCTGAATTCGCCATTATTGTAAAAATTGTTAAATCCTCCCGTGCCCTCAATATTTATCTTGTCTACTCCAAATACATCTACATGCGGATTAACTTCTGGAAAATCTGCAGCATCAATCAATTCAATGTTTCTGACTTCTTCTGAAGATGTTCCGTTTTGGTCTGTAACAGTTATTATAAAATCAAAAATTCCTTTAGGTGCTTCTGCAGGTATATCAAAATGCTGATGCATAGTAGCATTTTTTAAACCTTGATATTTATCCCAAACCATTTCAAAAGACCAATCTGTTGAATACGTTTCTCCTTCTCTTTGCTCAATATTTATAGTAACCAAATCTAATAAGTCACCTGCTAAAAACTCTGCATTAAAGTGAAAATCTTCTCCTACCACTCCAAGTTCATTATTAAATAATCCTACCTCAACTTCTGATACCGTAGGGGATATTAAATTAATTTCTTCGTCGTCATTACTGTCACAAGAATGAAGTAAAAGCATTAGGGTAATTATTGGAAGTAGTAAAAATTGTAATGTCTTGTTAATTCTAAAATTCATTCTATAATTAATTTTATGTATCAAAACCATTTGATTATAATGTTAAACACCGCAACCAATAGAGTTAAAAACAAAGTATATTTTTCTATGCTGTTTATTCTACTATTTTGATATCAATAGATGTTCTACTTTGCCAGCCGGTGGCATCTGTAACCGAATAGGCACAGTGGTAATCGCCTGTATCAATATCAGTTGGGATGGTTACGGGAATATTAATTTCATAGCTGGTCAAGGAACCTTCAATTGTAAAGTTTTCTACATATATCAAAGGATTAACAGGGCTTTGAATTTCGCCTAAATCGCATTCGGTTACTTGGTCATCATGGGTATGATGGTCAAAATTATGATGGATATCAATACTGTATGCAGCAAGTTCGCTGTTGTCGGTCACCATAGCCCTAAAATTATAAGTTTCTCCTCTGGAAAGTAAAGCACAGCCTTGAGGAAAACCAGCAGTATAATTAACACTGATAGTTGGTTTATCTTCGTCTATTTCAGTGCTGTCATCACTGGAACATGCCGCAGCTAGCAGTATGATGAATAAAAAATAAAAATGTTTGAATGTAGATTTCATAAGATTAGTTTTAAAACCGCACAGCACGCTTTTGTGCTATGCGGTTTTGTTTTATTAATTAAGCAGTAACATCTATATGCGTTTCATATTCAATAGTGTCACCATCTTCATCTTCAACAGTAAATATGATATGATATTCTCCTGCAGGAGCAGTAGCAGGTACATCTATATGCTCATGGAATTCTGCTTCGGTTTCTTCGTGATAACCTTCTAAAAATTCTTCTTCATAATCCCATTCTACTTCTCCTTCACCAGGTGTAACACCGTCTGCATGAATATCTACAGCAATACTATGTATGCCATGTGCAGCAAGAATCATAAACTCAATATGAAAGTCATCTCCTCTTGCAACCGTTTCATCCATTTCAAAGCCACTAATAGTAATGGTGTCCATGATTTCAAGGTGACCATCTACTTCTGTGCTATTCCCCAATTCGTCGGTTACCAAAAGTTCAATATGGTACTCCCCTGAAGGAATATTGCTAGGAACATCTACATGCTCATGAAATTCAGGATTAATTACCAAGTATTTAGCATCTGTAAATACTTGTTCAAACTCCCAATCTACTTCGCCTTCTCCAGCAGTTACCTCGTCTGAATGAATAGAAAGCGTTATGCTGCTAACTGTAGCTTCTGCGTTGATTTCTGCAGCTAAATGAATGTCTGCACCTTTGAAGGCATATGCTTCTTCTGATTCATGGTCATGGTCATGATCGTCATCCCCATCTTCGTCATGGTGCCCTTCACCATATTCAAAACTGATAATTTCAGGAGCGCTTAACTCAATACTGTCATCATCATCGCTACTACATGATTGTAAAAAGAGTCCGGCAGACGCAACGATTGCTAAAAATTTTAAATTCTGTTTCATAATGGTTGTTTTCATTGTACTAATTTTTAATTTGATTACTGATTACTGATTACTGATTACTGATTACTGATTACTGATTACTGATTACTGATTACTGATTACTGATTACTGATTACTGATTACTGATTACTGATTACTGATTATTGATTACTGATTATTGATTACTGATTATTGATTACTGATTATTGAAAGGGTATTGTTAGTGATAATGAAATATTTCTACCAGCCTCTGGCACATCTATGAGCCTATAAAAACTAGTATGATTAAAATATTTGGTGTCGAATACGTTATTCAATTTTACGCGCATTTCTAGCGGTAAACTGTTTTTAAACACATCTATTTCTGATAAGAAAGACATGTTTAAAACTTGATAGCCGTCTGTTTTTTCTTCTGGTGGCACAATTTCTTCTTGTGCTGCGGTAATTCTATAATCCGCAATCAATTGTGGTTTGTTAAAAATCAAAAGCTTTTCAAATTGATATCGGGCAGATAACAATCCAGATAAAGGCGGAGAAAACGGTAATGTAAATCCTTCTTTAGGACCACTGGTTTGCTCTGAATACACATACTCTACAGATGCATCTAACTGCAAGTTTTTAGTAATAGTAGCACTTGCGTTGAATTCACCACCTATTCTAAATACTTCAGCCTGCGTGTACTCGTAAATTTGTATGGTTTCGTAATAACTTGAAGTTGGATTCAGGTAAATATAATTTTGAAAAATATTTACGAACGGACTAACGCCAACACTGAAAGAGTTTTCAGTATGTTCTACGGATAAGTCTAGCTGATACGAAACTTCGGGGTCTAAATCTAGATTACCTCTTTCGTAGCGATACATGTGATAGTTAACTCCGTCAGACGCAAGTTCGTTAGCCAATGGCATTCTAAAACTTCTACCTACATTTATTTTGTAACTGGTTTTATCTTGAATATAACTTAACCCTAAAGAAGCACTAAGACTCCCAAAATCTAAGGTTTTGTCTTTAGACCTTTGTTGGTGAATATATGATGTGGAACCATCGGCATTATTTACAGTTGAAGGATACCAATCATAATATGCCTTGGTATCTACCCTACCGACATCATAACGCAATCCGCCTAAGAAATGAAAATTAGAATTAATCTCAAACTGATCATACGCAAAAACACCCGCTGTAAAACGGTTGTATTCTGGTATTAGAAATCCCCATCCACCAATATTATTATTTTGGTATTCCGTATTTAGACCAACCACCATATCATGTTTATCGGTAGGGTTAAAGTCGTCTCTAAAATTTAAGGAGTAGGTGTTTTTAATGAACAACCTTTCTTTAGTGTCCGGTGGTGTAGGCATATACCCGTGCGGTACAGGTTCTGAATGTTCTTCTCTATTATTGTTTTGATAACCAAGATCTATATGTAATAAATGTTCCCCGGCACTGATTGAAGTATTATTCGTTATTTTAAAGTGATTTACTTTGTGATATGGAAGGTCAACATCTCTGTTAGAGCTATCATAATCTATACTAGAAGTTCGTACTTCTAAACCATGTGCATTTGCAAAGAATCCATTTTTTGCATTTACATTACTAAAAACGGTTTCAGATTTGAATCCCTCAGTTACATAGCCAATACTTAAACTGGCATCAGCTTCGTTACCTGCAGTGTTCCTTAAATTATTATCATCTAGTTCAAAAACATAGTTTTCATAATTGATTCTATCTGCGGGAACTTTATAGTCCCCGTAGTCTCTATATGTAAGTCGCCCTCGGTAGAACCATTTATCTTTTCTAGATGTTATACCAGCTGAAACACCCAACAGATCATTATTACTTTCTCCAAGAATATTGACTTCACCACTAAAGGAATTAGGTAACGGAGTTTGGTTAGGTTGAATATCTACCACACCGGCAATAGCATCAGAACCATATAATAAAGAAGCTGGACCTTTAATGATTTGTATGTTTTCAATACCGTGCTGATCTATTTCAAGACCGTGGTCGTTTCCCCATTGCTGTGCTTCGTGCTTTATGCCGTTTTGTACGACGGCAACCCTATTAAAACCTAAACCTCTAATCACCGGTTTAGATTGCCCCGAACCAATATTGATCGTACTCACTCCGGCAATTTTGCTCAAAGTTTGCATTAAGGTGTTTTCTCTATTCTGTTCAAGAAATTCTTTGGAAACCGTTTGGGTAACAATAGGAACTTCTTTTGCTTCCCTTCTTTTAGTTTTTCCGTTGACTTTGACCTCTTCAAGAACCGTTGCGGATTCAACCAAATAAACCTTTAATCCGTCCATATTTTTCTGTACGTCAACACTTAGGGTTGTAGGTTCGCAACCAATATGAGATATGGTAAAAGTGTAGGTGCCTTTAGTCACATTGTTGATGGTAAAAGCACCATTTTCTGATGAAACTGCATAAAGTTTTTTACCTACGATTGTAGCTCCTTGTGCCGGTGATAAGTCCTTTGCATGTAGCACAACCCCTTTTAATTGAAAAGTATCTTGTGCAAAAGCTGTAGAGCATAGACTAAAGAATAGCCATATACCCAGTAATTTATGAAACATAATAATGTACTCTAAGATATTAAACTGTTGTCCCAAAAAAGGGGCTAGGTCAACCTGTACAATGTGATGCTGAAGTAGTCAATCAATTTCTTAGTACATGATTAAAAGGACCAAATAAATTAATTGCAATTGAATTATAACGCGCAGTATGTATCACAACCCATAAGGTATACAGGAGTTCTTATAGTACAAATGGGGGAGGCCGGGAAAAAAGCTGGTCTGGAGCGATTGAACTAGAAACAAGGAAACGATAAATTTCCGTTATTGCTTCATGGGGTACGTATGCTTTGTTTTCTATTACCGGACCCTGAGAATCAGGAGTAATAGCAGGAGTTGAGTTGATTGCGTTTACATGGACGCAAATAGAGCATTCCACTCCATGGTCATCTTCATCTATATGTGAAAATACATGAAGCCCCGCCATTTTCGTTGTTATGAATAGCGCAAGGAGGAGAAACGTTATACTATTTCTTAGACGACCAATTTTCATCAAAAAACCTACTTAAACATAAAATTTATGAATCTAATCATTATAAAAAACTGATGTCTGCAACGGTCTATAGCACCCAATTAGCTGTGAGTATTTATAATCATGCTTAAGACATTTGCAAGCTAATTTTTACTGTCCGTATTGATTCTGGCCAATAAGAATTAGCAAAACTTAATGCTGGCAAAATTAATAATAAAAAGCATTAATGCAACTGAATTGCGTTTATAATGCAATAAGGGTGCAGTAAGTTTAAAATGAAGAAGTCTTTCTATAAGATGACCATATGCCTTTTCATCACCGCTTTTTAAACTTTCAATCAGTGAATTTTGATTATAAAAATACTTTTTCATGCTATTGAAGAAGTGGCAGCCGAGGTATAGCCTATAGGATACGGATTTGAATATTCTGGGATGACACGTGAAGAGATTTCGGCAGGGAGCCAAACAGTCTATATTTTTATGCTATGCTTCATATTCGTGTTCTTCTTGTTAAGTCCGCAGTACGAAAGTTACATACTTCCGTTTGCTGTTTTGTTGGCTGTAACAGCGGGATTCTCAGGGGGTTCTATTAATGAAATCAAGGAACGAGGTTCATGAATGTCTGATATAAAATATACCTAATAACTGACTAAAAGTAGGAGAGTAGGGCAATCTTTGAAGGAGATACGCAAATATTTTTATACAATAGGCCTATTGTTTTTAACCGTGCGTGCTATGGTATTTCACTTCAAATGAATTTAAAGCACTTTTTCTTACAAAGCTAGCCATTTAGACAATTTTTATCCGTACAATTTAAAGCAACTTAGTTGCATTAATAGATATATATTTATATTTTGCAACTAAGTTGCATTAGTCTTGGTTTTAAATACCAGTAATAAACGTCAAATTTAAATAACTAAAATTTTTAAAGCATTTCTGCAGAGAGAACAACTATAAATTCAACTAAACACATACAGTTATGAAAATTAAAGAAACAGTAAACAAACATTACCCCAGTGCTAAAACTGGAGCGGAAATAACTGATAGTTATCTATCTCTCTTAGAAACGGAGTATCAGTCCGATCTTAAAAAAATGTTGTTCGCTACTTCGGTTTGCTCAGATGATGTAAATGTTTCAACAGATTTTCGAAAAGTATTGAGTAGACCTTTTACCATGGGCGGATTAGGTGGATTACCTTTTTCTGGATTTACTGGCATGGTCGCTTTTTCTCACCACATTCCAGATGACGGGGATGCATTTATTTTTTACGGACCGCATATTGGCATTACAGATGAGGGCGAATTGGGACGTATGCGTAGAATAGGGCAATCTCGTTTAACAAATAGTTGTGGTGCCTTAATGCTTGCCTTAGAACGGTTTAATAAAAAAGATGAAGACCCAATTTACGTACCTCAAAACGTGTATTACGATCATCAACAAATTCAGTTAGAACAATCGTTAATGCCATTTAAACATGATATTGTTCATGCTGATAATCCCAAAAAAGCCATAACAGACTATACGTATGTAGCCATAGACAAGCAGATAAAGCAATTGGTAAAAATGAGTCTGAATGAATTCTCTTGTAAAAGGATTTTTCTACTTGGAGGTGTAATTATCAACACCAGCGAAGAATTTAACGATTATGTTGATGTTAGAAATTTTGATGTAATACATACCGAAAAACCAGACAATTTTGAATCGGTATCCATTATGGAAACAGAAGCATTTAAAAACTTATAGTTCTTATACCATTAGTAGTACTTACCTATTTTTAATGCAGAACAATCTATTTCTCTTATGTCCCACAGATAATTTAGAACCCGTAATTAATACATTGTATAATTACGAAAATTATTTTTATACCTCCTTAGGCAATACATTTTCAAAGGATATAAGAACATTGAACAGCCTTAAAAAATTAATAAGGACAAAAAGTATTGGGAACATATTTTTTGTCCTTTCCAGCGAAAACAAAATTATTTTGGATGCGTTAGAGAGCCAGTTTTTTAAAAACATCACTGGTTTAGAAAAGCTATATAAAAAAATTGAAGAACAAAAAAAGCACTCGGAATTTTGGGACAACCACCACTTCCAAGAGTTACTGTTTTCGTATTATTTAAATTATAAAATTAAAGAGCTTAGCAAGTATTTAGGCCATTCGCTTCTCCAATCTATTCCTATTAAAGGGAAAATTTATAACCAACAGGAAAACAAGTTTTACCCGATTTATTCAAATTTAATCTGCAAAGAAAAATTCCATTTTAATTAAAGGAAGTCATGATATAATCATAGACAATTCATTTACTTTATGTGAAAAGCAGGACTAAGCACGGTAGCTATCTTAGTGTATAACTAGCTGTGGTAGCTCGTAAATTGGCTTTTGCATAATTAAGAATTATAGTTATCATTTAATTCACCCTTAGTGGAATTTCACCAGCGCGCTAATTTTCTTGATTTTAGCTTCAGCCACTGGCTAAACCTAAAGTACAAAATGTACTATAATATTCTGCGTTATGAAACTTGATCTGTAGTTAAGGCATAAAATAAAGGTTGAGAATCTTTATTTTTTGGGTGAGATTCCGTGTGAGTAAAATATTTCTACCTTAACTTCTTTCTATCTAAAAACTTTCTTCCGAAAAAGTATTGCAACCTATGAAAAAGTTAGACGAACGCTTATAGAAAGCGATATTTAACTTATGAATAAACACCTATTATGCGAGCCAATTATGGGGTAGGAGTGTACGTAGTGAGATTTATATCTATCAGAAACCTATACATAAATCCTAGCAATGCATACATATTTTACTTATAAACAATGAATTACGTTTACTTTTGTTGTGGTCATATAGGGAATAAGTCATTCCCTCCTTTAATAATTTATAATTTGCGGTATTGAAAAAGGCTTTCGTGTTTCTTGACAGCCATCAGTCCGTACTTTCCTCCGGCAATATATCTCCCCGAACAGTAACATCCCCCAACAGTATTCATTTTGAATTTTAAATACCAGCGGTTTAAGATTAAAGTATATCGTATAAATAATCGTCATACTAACCTATCGCTGGGAGTGTATAGTATGACACAAAAATAAATGTTATGGTTAATCAGACATTAGATGAAAAGTCATTAAAAATTGCAGACGTTCAAAGCAAGCATCAAGATGAGTTGCTTAGTTTGTCAAATGTGGTAGGAGTTGCCATTGGCAACAAAGTTAAGAACGGGGTGGAAACTAACAAGCCCGTACTTTCAGTACTTGTAACCCATAAGTTAGATCCGAGCTTGTTAACACAAAAAGATATGATCAATCAAAAAATTGGTGGGATCGAAACGGATGTGGTGGAAGTAGGTACATTGTTTGCGGGTAACGCATATTGCGAAGTACAAAAAGAAGCACAAAAAGTAGAGCCCGAAACTCGTGATGTTGCTCAAGCCAATGGGTTTGTCCCTTCTTTAACAAGAAGAATTCGTCCAGCAATGGGTGGTTTTAGTGTGGGACATTATAAAATTACCGCAGGAACTTTAGGAACCTGCTGTTATGATTTATCTCCATTCCCGAGCAAGCCGGGCAGTTATTACATTTTAAGTAACAATCACGTGTTGGCCAATAGTAACGACGCACGTATTGGAGACCCTATTCTTCAACCAGGGCCTTATGATGGTGGAAAATATCCGCAAGATGTTATCGCTAGGTTGAGCAGGTATATTCCTATCAAATTTATTGATGGAGACAATGCACCTTGTAATTATGTAGATGCCGCTATTGCAGAAGGCAATCTACAAGACCTGAACAGGGAAATCTATTGGGGCGGACATGTCAAACGTCTATACACGGCCCCAAAAGTAGGAGACATTGTGCAAAAGGCAGGCAGAACTACAGGCTTTACTACAGGCAAGGTCACCAATATTAACGCAACCGTTAATGTAAATTATGGAGGCGGAAGGATAGCCAAGTTTTGCCGTCAGATAATAACCACGGATATGAGCGCAGGTGGTGACTCTGGAAGTTTGGTTTGCGACACCAATGAAGGTGCTGTAGGGCTTTTGTTTGCGGGCTCCGCAACAAGAACCATAGTAAACAACATTTTATATGTGCAATCCATGTTGCGCGTAAGAGTGACGGAAATATAATAGAAATGGTCGCTTAGAAATACTTTTAAATATAAAGCTCAGGGTGAAATCTAGTTTACTCTGAGCTTTACAATTAAGCTCTGTTTTAATTATCTTTAGATAATGGGGGTTGACTGTTTTTGTACAGAAACAACAAATACTAATTTTATAATAACATAACCATGAACATAGAAGATGCTTTAAAAGAAATACAATCATGGCTATTCCTTAAGGGAATTGAAGGCGTGGCCCAAGGAGAATATGATGGTAAACCCTGTATAACGGTTTTTGTTTCTTTAACTGAGGTAAAAAATACGCTGCCGGAAACGTACAAAGGTTTTAAGGTGGTAATAGAATCTACTACTGAATTTGGGATTCAAGGAGGGGCGCTCTAAGCCACACACTATTCTTTTGCTATTACGTTTTTCATTAAACCTATGAGGTATGTTGGCAGCTGCATCGTCTTTTTTGATTATTGCTTCAGCCACGCCAATAATACAAAAAGTACTATAATGTTCCGCGTTATGTAACTTGAGCTTTGGTTACGGCAGAAAAATATAGATAAGAATCTTTCTTTTTTGAGCGGGTTGGTGCGCGGGCAAAGTTGTTACCATCTTCTTTTATTTTTTTCTTTCTTAAAATTTTCTTCTCAAAAGGAAATGGAACACTTATTAACTGACCGACAATAGGAGGGAGGGCAATGTGTGTGGAATGAAAATGTATTTTTAATGACTGTGTAAAGTAAATTTATGCTCTTTAACTGGTTGTCTAGTTAATATAATATGCAACAATAAATAACATTTTAAATAAAGAAGAGTATTTTTACTTTATGGAAGACAGGTTTCAGTTATTAAGACAACATTTTGAAGAAATCGTTTCTTTAACAGATGACGAATGGAACTTTGTAAAATCACATTTTGAATATAAAAGCTTGAAAAAGCACCAATTTTTAATTCAAGTGGGGCAACCTGTAGATTTTGAATATTGGATTATCAATGGGTTGGTCAAAGCGTATTCCATAGACGAAAAAGGCAAAGAACATATTCTTCAATTTGCTATGGAAAACTATTGGGTGAGCGACCATTGCGCTTTTCAACATCAAGAACCAGGTACTATTTTTGTAGATTGTCTTGAAGATTCAGAGTTTTTCTGTTTGTCTTTAGAGAATAGGGAAAAAATTTGTTTTGAAGTCCCTGCCGTTGCCAACTTTTTCAGAATTAAATCGAACCACGGTTACATCAATCTACAGCAAAGAATCTTGTCTTTACTTACAATGACCGCAGAAAGTAGGTATGAGTACCTATTAAATAAGCTTCCAACATTAATACAACGCGTTCCTAAAAAATTAATCGCTTCCTATTTAGGCGTATCCAGAGAGACTTTAAGTCGTTTTAACAGCTAAAAGTGACCTAAATCACTTTTCCATATTGATATACATCACAAAAAATCCGTGATGTATGTCCTCGCACACCCCTTTGTTTTCATAGAATTTTGTATCGAACAATTAAATACAATGTACTATGAAAACTACAAGAACACTTTTTCTATTATTTACAGTAATTGCCATAGGTTTTAACGCCTATGCGCAAGAAGACAAAAGACCGTTAATGGGTAACTCCTACGGTATTATCAATATTGATGAATACGTAACACTACTTCCTAAAAGTCATAATGGTATCATCAAAGACATCAGATTAATAGACCGCGAACACGCAGGTGTCAGAATCTTTAGGTTGTATGATGAAGTGCCTATGCACTACCACGCAAAATCTGATGCCTACCTCTACATTTTAAATGGCAAAGCAGAATTTTATGTTGCCGATAAAGGTCCTGTTGTTGCAGGAAAAGGCGACTTATTGTTTTGGGGAAAAGGCACAGCACACGGTAACGGCAAAATTTTAGAAGGTCCGTTAGACGTACTCGTTTTTGATGCCATTGCCAGAGACCCAAGTGATGTTATCTGGGTAGACCCATCAACGCAAAAGAAATTTTTAGGCAACTAATTAAATCAATTCAATTTTAAAAAACAATAACGATGAAAACAGTAACAATTATAAAAACAGTCTTGTTTGCATTTGTAATGAATTTTACACTATTAGCACAAGCACAATTAGAAACTATAGCAACATTTCCAGAATCTAGACCAGGGAATATAACAGTGTCTAACGACGGAAGAATATTTGTAACAATGAGTGCCTTAAGCGCTTCAAAATATATGGTAAAAGAAATTTTACCTAATGGAGAAGCTATTCCTTTTGGAGATAAAGAATGGATTGTAAAACCAGAAAACGGAAGTATAAAAGGTATCAATTCAACTATCGGAATTCAAGCCGATGCTAACGGAATCCTTTGGGTGTTGGATATGGGTAACATCAAACAAAACCAGGCACCAAAATTGGTTGGTTTTGATTTGGTTACCGGTAATGTCACTAAAGTTTTTCCTATTCCGAATACGGTATTATCATCAAAACCATTTTTACAAGATTTTGTGATTGATGTTAAGAACAATACTGCTGTAATTGCAGATATGACCGATGCATTAAATCCACCAATTGCACCAGCTTTTGTCGTGATTAACTTAGAAACAGGTTATATAAGACGCGTTCTGGAAGGGAATGCATCATTTTTGCCTGTAGATGAGCCAGTGAAAATTCACGGTAGATTAGTATCGCACAAAAGAAAAGACGGTACTACCATTCAGCCAAGATATCCGTTAAATCCAATTTCTATAGATGATGAAAACAAATACATCTACTATGGTGCAATGGGAAATACCAAGATTTACCGCATTCCGTCTGCTGTATTAGCGGATGAAAGCAAGCAAGATAGCGACCTTAATAAGTACATCGCGTTTTATGCCAACAAACCAAAATCTGACGGATTTAAAGTAGGTGCAAACGGTAAAGTGTATGTCACCGATGTTGAAAATTCAGCCATTGTAGAAAGTACACCTGCTGGAATGAAAACCATTGCACAGTCTAAAAAAGACCTGTCTTGGCCCGATGGTGTTGCCATACACGGAAACTATTTGTATATCGTAGCTAATCAACTTCATAATCTGCCTTTGTTAAATGAAGGAAAAGATGCTAGTAAACCGCCTTACTTGGTGTTAAAGATGAAGATTGAAGAGTAAGTATCTCTAAACAAAACAAGTGATGTATGCGCAGTATTAAATGTGACATACATCACTATAAAATGGTGATGTACATCCTCGCACACCCCTAGCTTTAATCGGAAATTTGTATAAGAAATTTAAAAACATATTAAAATGAAAACAATAGTAAATACATTAAAAACAATTGCCTTAGCAGCTACACTTTTTACTGCTTTAACTACAAACGCACAACAAGTACCAACGTCACCTTATGGTGCAGACGATGAAATTGGTGCACTTAATCTGTTAAATGAAGAAACGGTTTTAGATGCCGTAAAATTGGTTAAAAAAGGAAAAGTATACCGCTTAGGAATGGTGGTAAATGCAGAAACCGCAGCTTTCCGTCACAGATACTTTCATATTGAAACGTTACAACCAGAAACTGCTGCTGCAGGTTCTAATAAATTCACCTACGTCGATGACCAATTAATTGGTTGGACAGGTGTTGGATCTCAAATAAACGGATTGGCACATTATGGTAGAGACAATGTGCATTATAACGGACACAAAGTAGAAGATTTTTTAACCGTTTCTGGTGTAAAAAAATTAGGGCTAGAAAAATTACCTCCAATTGTAACTAGAGGTATTGTTTTAGATATGCGCTCTTACTACAATCAAGATATTGTAAAAGAAGGTACTGTTTTTACAGTGGAAGACATTGAAAAAGTAGCCAAAAAACAAGGCATTGAAATCCGTAAAGGAGATGTGGTTTTATTTTATACAGGATGGACCAAATTAATGGGTAAAGATGACAAACGTTACCTAGCTGGCGGACCTGGAATTGGTACGGAAGCTGCGCATTATTTAGGTGAAAAAGGAATTGTTGCAGCAGGTGCAGACAACTGGTCTTTTGAGGCTGTGCCACACGAAAACAGCGCACTGTCTTTCCCTGTAAATCAAATGATGGCAACTGAATACGGTGTACAAGTATTGGAAAATATTCTTGTAGATGAGTTGGTTGAGGATAAAGCCTGGGAATTTCTTTTTGTATTAGGTCACCCATTATACGAAGGGTCTACACAAGTACAAATAAACCCTGTTGCCATTAAATAACAATAACAAAAAACAATTAGAAATTATGGAAACATCAACAATACATAGAGATACTACGGTAGCCAAAAAGAAGCGTCTACCAGCAGCATTATGGGCATTGACTATAAGTGCATTTGCCATAGGAACAACGGAATTTGTAATTGTAGGGTTATTATCTACAGTTGCAAACGACCTAGGTACTTCATTAACCTCAGCAGGATTATTAGTCAGTCTGTACGCCATTGGTGTTGCCATTGGTGCACCCATTTTAACTGCATTAACGGGTAAAATTCCAAGGAAACAATTACTAATGGGAATTATGTTACTATTTATAATTGGTAACGGTTTAGCAGCTATCTCACCAAGTTTTGAGTTGTTGCTATTATCTAGAGTGGTCACAGGTTTTGCACACGGTGTATTCTTTTCTATCGGGTCTACCATTGCAGCTAGTTTGGTGCCAAAAGATAAGCGAGCAACTGCCATTTCTATAATGTTTGCAGGTCTAACGGTAGCTATTGTAACTGGTGTTCCTTTAGGAACATACATTGGTCAGAATTTTGGATGGAGAGCAACCTTTATTGGTGTTGCTTTATTAGGATTAGTAGGTGCAATAGCTAGTTTAGCTTTGGTTCCTAAAAACATCAAACAATCGGCTACATTACGACTTATAGACCAATTAAAGGTGATTAAGAATCCGTCTATTGTATTGGTGTTAGCCATTACTGCATTTGGCTATGGTGGTACGTTTGTCACTTTTACCTACTTAACTCCGCTGTTAGAAGAAGTGACTGGTTTCTCTTCAAATATGACTAGTGTATTTCTTTTAATTTATGGTATTGCCATCGCGATTGGGAATATCATTGGTGGTAAAGTCTCTAACAACAAACCAGGCAAAGCCTTATTGGTAATGTTTGCTTTACAAGCCATAGTATTGTTTGTGTTATACTTCACAGCTTCTAGTCAGATTTTTGCTATAGTAACCTTATTTTTTATGGGAATATTAGCATTTTCAAACGTGCCTGCATTACAATTATACGTGGTGAAGATGGCGGAAAAATACTTACCAGGAACCGAAGATGTAGCATCTGCTTTAAACATTGCAGCTTTTAACGTTGGTATTGCTATTGGTGCTTATGTAGGCGGAATGGTTGTGGAATCTGAATTAGGTATTGAAGCAACACCTTGGGTAGGTGGTATACTAGTAATTGTGGGATTCTTGTTAACCTTAGTTTTATTCAAAAAAGAAAAAATATAAATAATGACTGCATTAAAATTTAGAAATAACGACGAAATGCCAATTTTAGGTTTAGGAACGTTTCGTTCTGAACCAAATGAAGTGTACAATGCTGTACTATCGGCTATTAAAATAGGATACAGACATATAGATTGTGCTGCGGCTTACGGAAACGAAAAAGAAGTAGGTAATGCCATTGCTGAAGCAATTAAACAAGGTTTGGTTACGCGTAACGATTTATGGGTGACTTCCAAATTATGGAATGCTTCTCACGGAGAAGAGAATGTGATTCCTGCGTTGAAACAAACTTTAAAAGATTTACAACTAGAGTATCTAGACCTGTATCTTATCCATTGGCCTGTCGCTCTTAAAAAAGGAACGGAAATGCCAGAAAAAGCATCTGATTTTATTCCATTATCAGAAGTGCCTTTAACCAATACTTGGAAAGGGATGGAAGCTGCTTTAGAGGAAGGACTTGCAAAACATATTGGCGTGAGCAATTTCAATGAAAATCAGTTGAAAGAAATACTAGCGACTGCAGTGCATCAACCAGAAATGAATCAAGTAGAAATGCATCCATTTTTGCAGCAAGATGCATTACAATCATTCTGCGTAAAAAACGATATTCTGCTAACTGCATACGCACCTTTAGGTTCGCTTGTAGATGAAAATTCCAAATTACGTTTGTTAGAAAATGATACGATAAAAAACATTGCCAAAGCAAGAAATATGTCGCCTGCACAAGTAGCACTGGCGTATACAATACAACGAGGCATTGCGGTCATTCCTAAATCTATTAATGAAGCGAGATTGCTTCAGAACCTAGAGACATTAAACCATACGCTTACAGAAGAAGATATGGCGTTATTGAAAGATTTAGACAAAGCACATCGCTTTATTGACGGTAAATTTTGGAAAGTTGACAACGGACCATACACTGCAGATAGTATCTGGAATGCTTAATCACATTGTTCATCAGGTGTCTTAACAGATACCTGATGAATTTAAAAAACACACTATGAATCCATTTGATAAACTATACAAACCAGGTAAAATGACATTGGGTATAGAGTTTCCTTTAGACAACGATTGGTCAACCGAAGGCAATCGCAAACGTTTGGAAGATAACAGACCTTTTGGAGTTCCAGATATCTCCAATCACTTAGCATTAGCACAACAAATTGACGAAGCAGGATTCGCAGCTTTATGGATGCGAGATGTTCCTGTGTACGACCCTAACTTTGATGATGGTGCACAATTGTTTGACACCTTACCATACTTGGGTTATTTAGCTGCTGCTACCAAAAACATTTTGTTGGGTACAGCTGCCATAGTATTGCCATTACAACAACCTATAAAATTAGCAAAAGCTGCTGCTACCATAGAAAATTTAAGTGATGGCAGACTTTTGTTAGGCTTGGGCTTAGGCGACAGACCTGTGGAATTCCCAATGTATAATATCGACTATAAAAAAAGACCTGAAATCTTTAGACAAAATCTTGATATCATTAAAGAAGCTTGGAAAACAAATAGCAATTTAAAATCTAAATACTATTTTTTAACTAACGGTATAGAAGTTTATCCTAAACCAAAAAATGACATTCCGCTTGTAGTAGCTGGTCATTCCGGACAAAGTATTAATTGGATCGCAAAAAACGCACAAGCTTGGTTTAATTACCCAAGACCTGTTGCCGAAACTTTGGAGAACAGAAAATACTGGTGTAATGCGTTGTATGAGGAAGACCAAGCAGCGAAACCTTATATTTCGGCTATACATTTAAACCTATCTAAAGACGACAATGCGACTTTTAAACCACAGCGTTTTGGAGGTACGGTAGGCATCAATCATCTTACAGAATATTTAAAAGCATATGAAAATGTGGGAGTCAACCATATGGCAATAAACCTTAGAAAATCTGAAACGCCACTTAGTGAAGCTATTGCAAAAATTGAGGAAGTGGTGTTGCCGGATTTTTAGTCTGTATTAATATATTACTAGATAATATTTAAGTTATTTTAAATTACCGTCTACAAAATCTATAAGCATTAGGGCTATTTTACATAACGACAAATTATAGATACAAATAAATTATTTCGCCGTGCGCAGCACACCGCTTAAAAAAGTTTGATGACCCTGTTGTAAGGTTTAATCGATTCTCAGCGCTTGAGGGATATTTTATATAATATAGAATTATAGCTTACAAACGTATATTCTCTTGTTTGGTGAAAATGCTATACTTTGTACTATAATGTTTTGCGTTATGTAACTTTGCTTTGGTAAAAGCGAAGTTAAACTACTACTTTTTCTTATTTTTTCTTCTAAAATGTTCCTTTAAAAATGTAATGAAATACGCTTTGCCCGAAGCGACGATAGGAGTGAGGTGGTAATGTGTATGCAATGGGATTACATCGAAATCTTTAATTAAAATTTGGTTTTACTTAACTACTTAATAATACTTTTGTATATTTTTACTAAAATTCTTCATTCCAAATGGCTGCTGCTGAACAAATAAAAAGCTTAATAAAATCCTTTAGTGAAGGGGATGATTCTCGTTTCTATGCAACTGCAATGCAAATTGCTGCTGCTGAGGCTAGGAAAGGACGCCAAGAACTCGCTCAAGAATTAAAAAAATTAATTAAAGATTCTAAAAAGGCTAAACTAGATGTAAGTAGCATAAAAAGTTTACCCGTAAATGCTGCTCAAAAAGAGCTAAATGATTTGCTAGAGTTTACAAGACCTGATGACAAATTGAAAGACATGGTCTTGGGAGATAAATTAAGGAAAATAATAGTTCGAATTTTAGACGAGCAACGCCAAATTGAAAAACTTAGACAGCATAATCTTTTTCCAAGAAAAAAACTTCTTTTAACGGGTCCACCAGGTTGTGGCAAAACAATGACTGCCAAAGTACTATCTAATGAGTTGGGAATACCACTTTTCATAATAAGACTTGATGGTTTAATTAGTAGATATATGGGAGAGTCGATTGCTAAGCTTCGTTTAGTTTTTGATACCATGAAAGAGTTTCGAGCTGTTTATTTGTTTGATGAATTTGATAGTATAGGTACTACAAGAAATCATGGGAATGATGTAGGCGAAATTAAAAGAGTCTTGAACAGTTTTTTATTGGAAATTGAGAAAGATGACTCAAATAGTTTGATTATTGCGGCCACAAATATGCCAGAAAATCTTGATGTTGCTCTTTTTAGAAGATTTGATGATTTAATTAGCTATCCATTACCCACAGAGAAGCAAATCTATGACTATTATAAAAGAGAATTATCAAACGATGTAATAAAGAGTAATAAAATATTATCTACAATTTCTAAAAAATCGTTAGGCTTAAATTTTTCTGATTTAGAGAGAATTTGTCAAGATTTCTTAAAGAATATTCTTATTTATGGAAAGGAAAATTCTAATTTAGAATTTATAAATGAAATTATAGATTCTAGACGCAAGCCTTTCTAACCACTTATGCCAGAATTCAATCATATTTTCCTACCGGGAAGCACTTCATCTTTTCCATATAGTACTCACGGAGGTGGGGGCTTTAATTTAAGACCGCGATTAAATCGTGGACAACATGGCTCAAGAATACAAGGAGCTTTTACAGAGGCTGTTTCTGAATTCTCTGAAGGTGATAGCGATTTTGAATTTGTTTATATTGAGTTTGAATCTGCAATTAATTTTGAATTAGCTTTTGATAGATTTGAGGATACAGCTGGTAATATTAGGCTGGCCACTTGTCGAGCAATTTCATCTACCGATGATAATGAACAGATTACTTTTAAAATAGCAGTTTATCTGAATAGGACAGCGGTCTCAAGTTTTTTAACCAAAATCGAGCAATACATAGCAGAGGACACACCTGCAGGAAGGCCAAGAAATCAAAATTTGGTTGCCAACATTGAAAATATCAGAGCGGCAACACTAGAAAGTTTTTGGCAAGAACCGGAAATAAGTTTCCCTCAGCCAAACGAAAATGTTTGGTGGGAAGTTTGGTTCAGCAAAAGCGAGGGAAATGAAATTCAAGAGGCTTTTTCTAGTTTGAGAGAAAATAACCTTCTCGTTAGCGAAAGATTACTTGAATTTCCTGAAAATACTGTTTGCCTAGTTAGGGGAACAGTTAATCAACTTGCGGAAGTAATACTTTATCGAAATAATTTAGCTGAGTTAAGAAAGCCTGTTGAAACATCTGATTTTTTTGCTAATCTAGATAAGGCTTGGACAGGTGAATTTATCGATGATTTGAAAGCTAGAATAATTAATCAAATTGACGAGCATGAAATTTCAGTTTGTTTACTTGATACTGGAGTTAACAGGGTTAACCCTCTCTTAGAGGATTTAATACAAGCAAGAAATTTAGACTCAATTAACCCATCATGGACTAATTCTGACTCATATAGATATGGACATGGAACTCCAATGGCTGGTTTAATTTTGTACGGCGATTTAAATGAACCTTTAAGTTCTTCAGATAGTATCAATATTACTAATAACGTTGAAAGCATAAAAATAATTGATGCAAGTACTGCAAATGACCCAGACTTATATGGCAAAATCACACTTGAAGCTATTGCTAGTGCAGAAGTCATAAATCCTTCACATAAAAGAATTGTTTGTTTAGCCGTAACAGCCCCTGATCATAAATATTTAGGAAGACCTTCATCTTGGTCTGCAGCTATTGACCAAAAATTATTTGGTGCTATTGACGAAAGAAATGATAATACTTTAGTGCTAATTTCTGGAGGTAACTTACCTCTAAATGATAGGTTGAACTATCCGCTAGCAAATGATGATTTTTCAATCGAAGACCCTGCGCAATCCTTCAATTCAATAACGGTTGGTTCATTTACAAATAAAGACAGAATTGACGCAGTAGAATTTCCGGGAGCAACTCTTTTAGCTAATCGTGGAGCAATGGCACCTTGCAATTCAACTTCTATACTTTGGAATAATAAATGGCCTAGGAAACCTGATGTGGTTTTTGAAGGAGGAAATGATGGAGTTTTTGATACTGGAATTCTGGACCATGATTCTTTAAAATTACTTTCTAGTGGGGTTGGAGGTGTTGGAAAGTCTTGGTTGACAACATTTTCAGATACAAGTGCCTCTGTCGCGTTAGCCTCAAAATTTGCATCAGAATTATATCAGCAATATCCAGATTATAAACCTGAAACTATAAGGGCCCTGATAATTCACTCTGCTGATTGGAATGATATCATGCTAAATAGTGCTAGTTTATCGGATTTAAATGCAGAACAAAAAACGGACTTACTTTCAAAGGTAGGCTATGGTATACCTAATTTAGGCAAAGCAAAGTATAGTGCAGAAAATTCACTAAGTATTATCGCAGAAAGGTCTTTAAAACCTTTTAAATATGAAGAGAGCCGTGTGAAAACAAATGAGTTTCACTTATTTGACTTACCATGGCCTTCGGATATATTGGTAGAATTAGCGGAGTTAGAGGTAAAACTAAAAATAACATTATCATATTTTATTGAGCCAAATCCAGGCAACAGGAGATATCAAGATGACCAGTCATATAAATCACATGGCTTAAGATTTAAAATGATTGACAGAGCGGAAGGTTTAACATTATTTAAAGCAAGGGTAAGTAAGGCTATAAGAGATGGCCTAGAAGATTATATTCCAGAAGGAAATGAAAATTGGATTCTTGGAAGTCAAGTAAGAGATAAAGGAAGTATACAAAGGATATATGGATAGGTTCAGCAGCAGACTTAGCTCTTAGGAATAAAATCGCCATCTATCCAGTAGGGGGATGGTGGAAAAATCGTAAAAAACTAGGCCGTTATACTTCAAGTGTTGACTATAGCTTAGTTATTTCAATAGAAACAGATAATACAGAAGTTGACATTTATAACAATGTATTGAGTCAAATAGAAGTTCCTATTTCGATTAGTACTATTTAGGTTATTAAATTTTTGTTGGCCTAAGAGAATTTTAGCTAAACAATAGGCGAGGGGAGTGGCCATATTTTAGGGGGCTGGTTATCATTTTTCTTGACAATTGAAAAGATTCTTAAACCTTAGAGTAGTCTTAAGAGTTACAATGGATCCTAAAATATAGCGACTGAGCCGTACATTGTTTCTAAAATTATCTGTAAGCCTTGATTTTTTTGTTTCTTTTTTTATCAAGAAAAAAAGATAAGGACAATTCCTTTTTCTTTTATAACTCTACTAAACTGTAATTCATCTACTAAAGTTGGTCAAATAGAACTGTTCCTATAAAATCTATTTGCAGCTATTTTCTGTTTTTTTACACACTTTTTTCTACTATCTATACAATACTTACATTACTATTTGGCAATAAATAATATTTTCAAAGAAAAATAATTTAACATTGTCTAGAATGAAAGAAGTTTTTAGATTTAACCGAATTAGACCTGTAAACTTGTTATTTGAGGAGGAAAAAGAAACGGTCGGCATTCCTCTTTTTCCAAACTCTTCAGACGATTCTTTTGCCTTATTCTACCTAGATAGGGAGAAGTACTTTGAAGCGATGATTAAATCAATGCAAGAGTCTCAATTATTCGTTTATATGCCGGAACAACTATCGCCAGTTGTTCAAAAATTATACTTGTGGCTGCAAAAATGTTCTAGACCGATTACTCTGGAGAAATTTCAAGCTTTCTACAATCAAACATTAAAACCCATAATAAATCAGAAGCCTGATTTTTCTTTAGATAAAGAATGGCATAAGTGTAGTCATAGTTTTTTAATGAAACTCTTTAAAAAGGAGAGGAATCTTATTCCAGAAGCTCAATTTGATTTAGTTAATAAATTATACGATGTGGATTATCAATTGATAGTTAAGACATGTAAAATTCTAGACATCTTCAGAATTGCACCATTAAATAAAAATAAAGAAAATAAAACTCAACTTTCAAATCTATTCAAAACAACTGAAAATGGTGGGAGTAATTTAATTGACAATATATTAGAATTGCCAATATTATTACCGCCCGGAATAAATACTCCATTGTGGCCAAACAATGACGGGATTGAGATGCCAGCTCATCCACTTGAAGAAAATTGTAATTGCGACGAAGAAGGGAATATTACGCAAGACTCAAGTTCGTATACTACTACTATTAGACATGATGTGGCGGATTTATATGTTATAAAAGAAGAGTTGGCTAGATATGAAGAAGGTGACATAGCGTACATAGAAAATGTTTTAGCAGGCGAAGAAAGGGTAAGAAAACATAGAAGTCTAAAGATTTCGGAAACAAAATCTGAATTGGAAACTAAAAGTGATGTCTATGAGGAAAGAGATCATCAGTTAAGTGAGAAGTTTTCATTACAGGAACAGGTTAACAAAACAGTTCAAGAAAGCCTCAATCTAGATGCGGGAGTAACTGTAAATTCCAAATTAGGACCAACAGCTGATATGACTGCAACAGCTAATGTGGGTTATAAATTCTCTAAATCTAAAAATAGTTCTTTAGCTAGAAATTACGCTAAGGATATTGTAGACAGGTCTGTCTCAAAGATTCAAGAAAATGTTAGACGATTAGAATTTGAAAGAGTTCAAAAGGAGGTTGAGGAAAAAAACAAACACGCCATTATCAATGAAACGGGCAAACATAAATCAGGTATATACTATTGGGTAAATAAAATTACTCATGCTCAAATGTTTAATTATGGTAAACGGATGATGATGGATATGTATATTCCAGAACCAGCATCTCTTTATAAACATCTTTTTGAAGAATCAAAAAACAATAAGATTGATGAAGTTAAACCACCAATAACTCCATCAATAACTTTACAAGAAATTAAAAGGGAAAATTTCGATGATAAACTTAATACCTATAATTTGACTGGTGCACCTCTGCCCCCTGAAGAATTTAAAGTAATTAGTTTCTCTTTTCAAACTGCCAATAAAACTTCAGAAGAACCAACAAATTTTAGCGAAAAATTTAAGCAGCAGATTCCTGAAGATTATTACTGCAATTCTTTGAATTATACAATTTCATTAATAAGGGAGAGCCATGCTACTGAAATAGATAATCGTGATCGTATGGGGTTGACCATATCTATTGGTAATAACAGATCATTTGTATATAGGCTAGATAATGATGTGTCTGGTCCCATTATTGAATTGGTGAATAATGAAAATGGAGACTTAATAAATCTTGATAACTCATTATCTAATCGTAACGGTATAGGAAAGACTATAGAAGTAACTGATTCTATAAATTACGGTCATCAAAATGGAATTGAAGGAACACATGATTTTTCTGTGTCTGGTTATTCTACATATTCAATAGCATTAACTTGTTCCGTTGTTATGAAATGTACTTTAAAAAAAGAAGTTGAAAAAGAATGGAAGCTGAAGATTTATGATATGATAATGGATGATTATAAAGAGCGTCTTGAGGAATATCACGATGAAAAAGAAGCAACCAATGAACTTATTACTATTGGAGGAAGAAATCCATTCCTAAATAGAGAAATAGAGCGTACAGAGCTAAAGCGCCATATCATTGCTATTTTAATGAATAATTATTTCAAAGGCTTAGGCTCCATTATTTCTATCACAGAGCCTTGTGATTATCCAGAAATAGATTTTGAAAAAATGGAAAAAGAGGCACATATAGTTCGCTTTTTTGAGCAAGTGATAGAGTGGAAATACATGAACTATCTATTTTACCCAAGCTATTGGGCTAGAAAATGTAAGTGGGTAGAACTTTTAGAAGAAGATACCGGTGATCCTCTATTTGATAAATTTTTAACTTCTGGTTCTGCTAGAGTACAAATACCTGTAAGACCTGGTATGGAAGATAAATTTAATTGGTTTTTACGTCAAAGAGAGATATGGGCAGAAACAGGTGAACCACCTGTTTTTAGTGATGACGAATATGTTTCTATGATACAAGAATTAAAAGAAGCAAAACAAGGTGACTATCAAGAAAGAAAGGGTAATATTATAGTTACTTCAGATGCAACTGTTTTGGAGTTGACAGATAGTACTTACTATTGGGATATAGTAAATGATATAATACATCCGCTTAACGGAAAGAATGATATTGACAGGGAGTTATTAATTGATTTTGAAATCTATAGAATTGTTGAAATAGCGCAGAAAAACCCCGATGATATAGAAACATGGCTACTTACCATTGATAGAGAATTTCAAGGAAGTAATACCAATGTTTATAAGCATTCCGTCGGAGCTATATTTGTCGGCGCGCCTTGGGAAGTAAAAATTCCAACTAAGTTGGTGTATTTGCAGAATGAGGATGATAAATTACCTGTGTATAATTAATTCATTTATTTTAATAACACCTTACGTTTAAAGCATGAGTGGTGGAGAAAAATCAACTGAAAACAAGTATGGTTCTCAAATATTATTACATAATCAAGTTACTAATAAAACTAATTTAATTTTTGAATTTGTAACCGAAACGGAAAGAGTTAAAAAATCAACGTCAAAATTAGCATTTGCCATAAAATTCAAAGGATATATTGAAGTTAAAAAAGTTCTTTTAAAAGAATTTCACAAAGATATTCCTGTAACCAATATAGAGGATATAAAAAACCTAGTAACAAAAGAAACAATACGAAAAGTTGGAAAAAACTTAAGTACAAAAACAACAAAGCATTTATTACCCCTTAATTTAAATAAGTTTTATAAACTTTTTGAAGACTTTCTTCTGTTAGGAAATGAAACAAAATTTTTAAAAAATCTTGATCAATTTTATCTAACAACAAGGAAAGGTATTATTGTTTCTGGTAACATCGAAATTGATTTTGGAGTACCGGAAATCAATGTAATGCCGGAGCGAAGCTTTTACAAATTAAAATGGAAGCTTAGTATTTATCTTTTCTTTCTGACTATTCCCATAGAAACTGAAACTTTTAAATTGAATATTAGGGGACATGAAATTCAATTTTCTTTTGTTGGTGAAGCACTTATCGATGTTGGAGTTTCTTATGATTTATTAAAGGCAATTATAAAACAGGGGATTAAAAGAAACCTACTTCCCGAATCATCCGTTACCCTTTACAAGAAATATTCTATGCCTATTTACAAAAAAATAATGAATCTTGTAAGTGCTGCCAGACTTGGATTTAGCCTGATTGGGTCCTTCGGTGGACTTCTTGCAGCCATTGGAATAACAACTGCTCTAATAGGAATTTCTTATGCTATGTTTGATGAAATAAGTAAGGCTCATTCTAGAGGAGAAGCAGAAGCCAGATTACTAGCCTATTCCAATGCATTTGTTGCAAGGCTACTCTGGAGTCCATCAATACTTAAGATAAAAACAGAAGATGTCATAACAAGTAAATCTGAACTTTATAAGTATTATCAAAACTTGAGCATCTTCCACAATAGTGGAAAATTTCATAAAAATCATTTGGAAGGATTGAATAATGCGCATCGGCTTTCTTTAGAGTTTCCTAAAATTTCTGATCACGATATTTTACTTGGGTTTATGTTACCAGCTATTAGGAATGTAGATGAGCGATATTTTAGAAACATTAATAAGTATGCTGCCCAAAAAGATATTAAACTGGTGTGGAAAAATTTTTATCTAGGATATTCAAAATTGATAAAAATAAGTTGAAACATGTAAGCATGTGCCTCGATTAATGTTTTATGATATGGGCTTGACTGAAGCTAATTAAAGTAATCGCGATTTTATGGGCCTAAGAGAATTTTGGCAAAACAATAGGGGAGAGGGGCGTTAAGAATTTTAGGGGGCTGGTTACAATAATTGTTGATTGCCATGTTGGTTCTTTTACCTTAAAGCAGTCTTAAGAGTTACAATGGATCCTAAAATTTAGCGACCGAGCCGTTCATTGTTTCCAAAATTATCTGATAACCTTGATTTTTTTGTTTCGCTGCTACATCATCTCGCTCAAAGTATACTTTGCCGTATCAAGAAAAAAAGATAAAACATTACGGTTACTGGTTACAATGTTTAAATTCTATTTGACATAATATTAGAAGTACTTTAAGTAATTGTTGAAACAGAGCTAAGTGGTAGCAAGTGCTAAGAATTTTACTCGCAGAGAAAATTTTAGCTCTTGCGGCAATCTGACGAAATGTTCGTGAAAAATTTATCGACTTATAGTTTCTTATAAATCGTGTATTTCAAAATAATCTAAAAGTTTTGCTTTTTTTGGCGCTGGCCAAGCGTTGGAAAATTGTGTTTAAATTTAAAATGCGTATTTCAGCATTTTATAATTTAAAAAGTAATCGAACGTTTGGTAGCGGCAATTTTACATAACGGCAAATTATGGTACAAATGAAAATATGCGTCGCAGACACCGCTTAAAAAAGTTTAATGACCCTGTTGTAAGTTTTAATCGATTCTCGGAGCTTGAGGGCTATTTTATATAATATAGAATTATAGCTTATAAACGTATATTCTTTTGTGTGGTTCAAATGTTATACTTTGTACTATAATTTATATTATGTAAAATAGAAAATTTAACCCTGCACTATCGTACAGTTTCTTGGTTTCAAATATATATTGGAATCTTATACCGTTTTTACGTATCTGGCTACGTCACTTACGAAAACGTCAAAACCTTGTAAGTAGTTTAAAAATAAACGGTAGCAACGTGCAGCTGAGTTTGGCTCTTTGCGTAATTTAGAACTAATACTTCTATTGGTATCTCTTAAGACTTTTGCTTCTTCTTTAAGTTCGTCTAAACGTAAAAATTGATTATACGTCTGTGGCTCGCACATATACGAATTCAATTTAGCATAAAGTTGCCCTATGTCTTTTAGATTACGGTCCAACCTTTGCAATTGGAGCTCGCTGGTCTGAATGTCTTCTTGTTTGGTAAATGTTGCTGTCAATATCTGTTCCATATCAAACCTACTTAAATAGTGCTTTCTGATTTTGCGCATCAAATATACACTACAAATACTCAGGTTTGATATGAGACAGCATAAATTTAACCTAACGTTCACATTAGGTGTTTTTTAAATAAGTTTGACTGTTAAAAAATTAGTGTCCGGTACAAATATGTAGATACTCTTCTACACCGTCATTCAGTCTCCTAAATTCAGTAAGATGTCTTTTAGCACGTTCTAAATGAATGTTAACCGTTTTACGAGTATCCTGTAATGCCGATATAATTTCACTATTGGAATGGCTTAAAGAATCCATTTTACTTCGTAGCGATTCTATTCGCTCATAAAGCGAATAGGTTTTTGGCTCACAACGGTACGAATTGAGTTTCGTTCGTAATTGAACCAGGTCTTTTTGATTTCGTTGAAGTCTTACAACAATGGCATTTTTGTCGTTTTCTTCTACTTTTGATGAAGGGCGCTGAGTTGTTGTCATAGGTGTAGAGTTTTGGGTTGTTGAGATAAACTGTGTTCCTCTAAGTTATAAAAAAAAATCCTACAGTTTTCACCTTAACACCCATATAATCAGACTTTAACATTAAATTAATGATGTTTGCTATACTATGTCACAAAGTGAAATATGTAATTTTATTAACAACTTATCAACAGCTAATCAATTGAACTTAAAGGAGTAACAACAGAAATAATCTTTAGATTTAAAGAACCATTTTGACGACCTTCAAAAAATTATAAGCTCAAGCCCTTTATCGACTTATTGAACTCTTAACAGTATAAACTCCTGAAAATCTATTCTAAACAAACCCATTATCTTCAGAAAAATTGCTTTGAAAGTCAAAATATACGTTCGTAACCAAAAAAATACCCCCAAAAAGCAATTTGCTCTATGGAGGTATTTTCCGTTTAGGTGGTATATATTCTTTATTCTTCGTCCTCAAATTCAATTTCGGCCATGGTTCTGGATAACCTATTCGAGAATGGTTCCGTTATTAAATCTTGAAGTAACCGTTGTCTTTTTCTTTCTGAAATATCTAAAGTATCCAATATTTCCTTACGTCTTTTGGTTTCTGCCAAACGTTCCTCTCGTAACTGGGTACGTTCTTCTATAGTCAACATAACTTTAGGCTCAAAACGCTCCATAACCGTATACTTGGTGATTTCAGATTTCTTTTCTTTAATTTCTTGAGCAGATAATCCACATGTACCCATAAGAATACAAGCCGCGATCATAAAAAGGGGGGTTTTCATAATTACTTCATATTAGTTCTGTTATAAAGATACTAATTTACCAAAAACGGTACTAGTTTACACTTTAGATTGTATTTATGCCGACAAATATGTTCGGGTCATCGGTATTTTCAAATGACTTACCTTTGTAAAACTACAATAGCACCGCATTCATGAAATCTATTTACATCCTATTCATAACACTGCTAATCAGTGGCTGCATGCTACATGCTCAAGACCAAACTAGTATTACATCAGCTGAAATTACATTTCGTTTTGTTTCAAAAAATGTGGACGGCAGCCTATCGGGTTTTGAATCAAAATCAGAACTAAACCTTACCTCTATAACCAATTCCAAATTTAAAGGTTCTGTAAACGTAGAAACTATTAAAACGGGCAACTTTCTTAGGGACTGGCATCTAAAAGGTAGTAAATACTTTAATTCAGATGACTATCCAAAAATCAGTTTTGAAAGTACTAAAATTGTAGATACAACAAATGGTTTTTCCGTTACAGGAACCCTTACCTTAAAGGGTACCTCAAAGTCTATCACCATCAACTTTTTAAGAAAACAGTCCAAATTAGTGGGTACTACTACCCTATTTTCATCAGATTATGGAATTTCAATCCAAAAAGAAAGAACAGATAACAAGGTTGTGGTTACTCTCATTTTTACTACAAACAACGAATAGTAATGTATTGAAAAACAACGGTAATATGATTATCGTTCATATCATAAATAATTCTTTCTTAAGTTGATTTCAATTGAGTTAAAGACGTTATTTAATGCGTCTACACAAACTCCAAAAAACAGTATCTTCGCAGCCGTAAAAACTATATAGTATGTGGGTTTGGATACTTTTTATTGCTCTTATTATCGTTTTCCTTGCGTTAGACTTAGGCGTGTTCAACAAAGATGAGCATGTCATTAAAAGTAAAGAAGCTGCTATATGGACTGCCGTGTGGGTTTCCGTGGCCTTGGCCTTTAGCGGTGTTATTTATTGGTTGTTTACCGAAGGGCTTATAGAAAATCCCACCAACTTAACTCCCAATAATGCCGTTCTGAAGTATATAACTGGCTACCTCATAGAATTATCGCTTAGTATAGATAACGTTTTTGTTATTGCGGTTATATTTTCTGCTTTTAAGATTCCGGCACTTTACCAACATCGCGTGTTGTTCTGGGGTATTTTGGGTGCTATTGTTTTTAGAGGGTTGATGATTCTCTTTGGCGTGGCGCTGATTACTAAATTTGAGTGGATTATTTATGTCTTTGGGGTGTTCCTATTATGGACGGCTTTTAAGATGCTTAAGGGCGATGACGAAAACTTTAAACCCAAGGATTCATGGATTTTCAAGCAAATAGGTAAAATTTATCCAATAACATCTGACTTTCACGGGCATGACTTTTTTGTAAGACTGAAAGGTTTACGCGCCGCCACTCCCCTTTTCGTGGCCTTAGTGGTTATTGAACTTACGGATGTGTTGTTCGCTTTGGACAGTATTCCTGCTATTTTAGCCATTACTGCAGACCCTTTTATTGTATTCAGTTCTAACATATTGGCTATTCTTGGTTTGCGTTCTATGTATTTCCTTATCTCTAGAATGTTGGAGAAATTCCGTTATATAAATTATAGCTTGGTAGTTATATTGGCCTTTGTAGGGCTTAAAATGTTATTTTCCCATCAAGTGGAATTACCAGAATGGCTATCTCTAGTTGTCATATCCGTGGCGCTTTTATCAGGTATTGGCGCGTCCTTATTAATTCCCGAAAAGAAGACAAAAGAAGAGTTACCGCAAAACGATTAATCATTTAGACTCCAAGTTTTGCGTCTATAATGCCGAGTGCATCTTGTACGGTTTGCATTTGGTCCATATCTGCATTCTCTAGCATGATATCAAATTCATCTTCAACATCTAGAACTATATCCACTAAATTGGCCGAATTAATATTAAGTTCACTAATAAAATGACTCTCTGCTGTAATGGCATCTACCGAAACATCTTCAGGTAAATAGACCTTAATAATATCTTTAAGTTTGTTGTATTTAGTCTCTTGATCCATAGTTTTTAAGTCGATTGATTCTCTTGCTCTTTCTCAAGCCGTATAATTTTTAAAAATAACACAAGCATTGACATCTCCAAAACCGAAACTAGCTTTTGCTAAGATACTAGGTTGATGTGTTATTGTTTTTTGAGGGATACGTTCAGCTTCAATTATTTGCGTGATTTCTGGATGTAAATCCTCACAATTCTTATTCCCGAACACTTGAGATTTTTTAAACTGAAGTACTGCTGCCACACATTCAATACTCCCTGCAGCAGATAAACAATGTCCAAAAAGCCCTTTAAAGGAATTGATGTAGGGAAAATCATTTCCTGAACGCCCCAAAGCTGCACTCCAATTTGCAATCTCTAATGCATCTTTGGTCGTAGCAGTTAAATGTCCGTTTATGGTATCAATAGCATCATTTTCTATTCCTGCATTCGTAACCGCTTGAGAAATGCAACGTTGTACCGCTTCACTATTAGGTGCGGTCATTGTACCATCACCACGTTGCCCACCACTATTTATAGCACCCCCTAAGACTTCTGCATAGATTTTGGCTCCGCGTGCTTTGGCACTCTCCAAAGATTCCAAAACTAAGGCTCCTGCCCCACTTCCCGGCACAAAACCTACCGCCGAAGCACTCATAGGCCTACTGGCAACTTCAGGGTTATTGTTATAATTTCTAGGAAGAATCCGCATGGCATCAAAGCCGGACCAAACATAGGGTCCGCTATCACTGCAACTACCTACCAACATACGTTCTGCATGACTGTTGGCAATACGCTCATAACCCATAAGAACACCTTCCGTTCCTGTTGTACAAGCGGAAGAATTTGTTGTCACTTGATTGCCGCAACCTAAAATACCGCCTAAATAGGCACTAACGCCACTCGCCATAGTTTGGATAACCGTTGTACTTCCCAAACGACGGACTTTCTTTGCATCTACAAGATGTATAGCCTCATGAAACTTATCCACCCCCAGCGTTCCAGATCCGAAGAGAATACCGCTGTCCCAATCTGGTTTGTCCTTTTTGGCTACTGGTAATCCGGCATCCTTCCATGCATCGGCACCTGCAATTACACCGTACATAATTCCCGTGGCGGAGAGTCCGCGTAATTGTAAGGGTGTAAAATACTGATTTAAAAGCTCATCGGTCAACTCAGGTTTCCCTGCGATTTGACAAGCAAACTCAAGCGCTTTTAATTGAGCCTGAAACCGAATACCACTCTTGCCTTGCTCCATTGCTTCAGCAAAACTATCAAGACCAATTCCATTAGGCGCACAAACTCCCATGCCAGTTATTACAACTCTTCTACGCATTTCCTTCAGTTTTAAACATTCCGGATATCTCACCTTTGCAGACCAATTCCCCTTGGGAGTTGTGCATTTTTACCTTGCATTTCAACTTATTGAATCTAAAATATACTTTCTCAGAGGTAACCGTTACTTTTTCGTCCGGTTGTACTGGAAGCAAGAAATCCATCTGAGAGCTACTCATACCGATTTGCATCCCTTTTGGTGTAAAATCATCTGCTTGAGACAACAGAAAGATACCCAAACACACCAAGCCAATCTGCGCACAACATTCGGTCAAAAGTACACCTGGCGTTACCGGAGCCTCTTTAAAATGCCCTTTGTAAAAATCCGAATCCTTAGAAAACAAATAGGTGCCTTTCACCCCATCCCTACTCACCTTTAGCAGGTCGTCAACAAACAAGAACGGAAGGCCGTACGGTAATTGGTTTATAAGTTCTGTTTTCGTCATTTTATAATATTCTGTTTTAAATTAGATTGCGCAGCGCGTAATCACAGGCACAAATCTCACAACCCCTTCCTGAGCGCAGCCAAAAAGGTTTATGTTCTGTACTCTTACCCCTTCCTGAGCGCAGGCAGACACAACCCCTTCCTGAGCGCAGCCGAAGGGAGGGGTTAACGCAAACTCTCCCCTCCATCCACTTTTATCACGGTTCCCGTAATCCATTTTGCCTCATCAGTACTCAACAGATAAACGGCATTGGCCACATCCTCAGGTGTAGTTAAACGTTTATTAGGGTTACGGTTAAGGGCGTTTTTCTTTAAACTATCGCTATTGGGTATCATTTGAAATGCCTTGGTATCTGTAGTTCCTGCTTGTATGCAGTTGGCTTTAATTCCTTTTGAGGCGTATTCCAATGCAATACTTCGTGTAAGCGCTTCCAGAGTTGCTTTAGCTGCAGAAACAGCTGCATAGCCTTCCCACGCTTTGCTACTACCCTCACTGGTAAAGGCAACAACACGCGCATCTTCATCAAATAGATTTTGTGCAGAAAGCTCTTTTATCCAATCGTAAAGACTTAAAGCCATGGCATTTAGGGTGATTTCTATATCTTGATGGTTTAAAGTGATTTCTTTGTTTGAAGTCATAGGTTTTAGGCTTCCTTTAGCAATGCTGTGGACTAACATTTTGATTTTCCCTGAATGGTCTAATGTCGATTTTATCTCATCAATAATTTCCTTCCTTTTACTAGAATTCGCAACATCAATATTAAAACTCAATAGCTCCACACCCCTTGAAGTGATTTCTTTAAAATGAGTGTTAATCTCTTCTAAATCAGTTCTCCTATCTCTATGTATAATTATGAGGTGATATCCGTTACGCGCCATTTTTTTAGCGGTTGCCAAACCTAGTCCGCTACTCCCTCCAAGAATAAGTACCCACTGTTTTTTCATATTATTTTATCACTTCCATATGTTACCATTCCAATAAAACCCGTTGGGCAGAGAAACCCGGACCAAAACTCAGAATGAGTCCTTGCTCTCCATTTTTTATATCTTTTTCCATAAATCGCTCTAAAACATAAAGTACGGTTGCGCTGCTCATATTCCCATATTGGCGCAATACCTCACGTGTATCATCAATATTCTTCCCCATTTTTCCAAACAGCGCTTCAACCGTCTGGACTATCTTCTTTCCTCCAGGATGAAAAATTAAATGATCAACTCCATCTATGGATGTGCCATGCTTTTTTAAAAAGGGGTGTACAATATTCGGGAAATGTTCAGCTATAGTTTCAGGTACGGATATATCTAAAATCATTTTAAGACCGTGGTTCGTTAAATCAAAACCCATCATGTGTGTAGCATCGGTAAAGTGATACATTTCACTCCCTTTTATCATGGGACCCATTGCTTTTTCTTCCGAAGACATAAGTACACAGGAAGCACCATCGCCAAAAATGGCAGCACTTACCATATTGGCCATAGAAAAATCATTTAACTGAAATGTAGCAGTAGGACTCTCAACAGCAATTACCGCTGCACGTTTCCCTGGATTAGACTTTAGGAAATTGTGCGCATAAATCAAACCAGAAACACCAGCAGCACATCCCATTTCAGTAACTGGAAGGCGTACCACATCTTGTCGTAATCCTAAATCATTAATTAAATAGGCATCCAAAGAAGGAATCATAATACCCGTGCAACTCACCGTAATAATATAGTCTATGGAATCTGCTTGCCAATTGCTTTGGATTAATGCTTTCTCTAGGACCTTCTTTCCTAATTTCTTGATTTCACGAACATATATATTGTTTTTCTCTTCGAAGGAAGTTGCAATAAAAACCTCTTCCGGCTGCATAATACTATAGCGTTTATCTACAGCTGCGCCTTCAAAAATCTTAATGACCTTACGTCTAAAACGATCTTCTTGACCAGAAAGCCAAAGATTCACTAAGGGCAAAATTTCCTTGGTTGGTTTGCAATAATCAGGCAATTGCTTGACTGTTTTTACTATTCGAACTTCATTCATATATTTAAGTCGGTCGTTTTTGTTGGGCAACCCATACATATCTAAAGGCCCATTTCCAGTTGATAGTATGCTTCATTTTAGGTAGGTTTTTAGAAAGTGCTAGTAACTCATTCATCTTAAAACCACTTTTTATAGAGATAAGACCATCACTTTTGGCTATATCTGTTCGTATAAAAATAGCACTAAAGAGTTTAAAAAGTTGATACGCTAAAGCACTTCTATGTAAATCGTTAATAATAAATCCGATTCGGCTCAATTTTGAAAACTGTTCTAGAAATTGAGGAATTTGGTCATTTTTAAAATGATGCATTGTAAGGGTGCACAATAATATATCACACTCCAATTTGTCTGGTTTCAACTGTAAAATATCTTGTTTCCAATACTGAATTTCAGGAAAATGCTTCGATTCTTCACTTGCTATTTCAAGACTTTTATCATTCAGATCAACTCCGATACAAGTAATACCAATGTTTTGTTTTCTAGCCCATAAAACAACCGCTCTAAGCATACTTCCGTCACCACAACCCATGTCTAAAATCGTATATGATTCTTTGTTTTTTCCTGATATTAGACTATCTAAAGCCTGAATAGTAAGATTGTTTCCATTCAAAAAACGATTAGCATGATCAATATCTAATAAAACCTTTTTAAGAAGAGTTTGATCTAAGGATAAATCATCCATAAGTTCAGGTTCCACACTTCGTTTTAAAAAATCGCTCATTATTTTATGGGTTTCCCATGGGTATTTTTAATTAGTTGTTTTAAAAGCCAAGGTTGTTTTACTACTAGTGTCATGGCAAAGCTAGACCAAGTAGGATTCAGTAGTACAGATTGTAATTGTCTTCCAAACCATAATCTTCTTTTAAAAGTACGATTCCATTTTTTCACATAAGCCCCTTCCATCTTTATTCGGTCTATTTCATTTCCCGATAAAAACGCATCTATACATTCTGATGCTATTTTAGCACTATGGATAGCCATAGCCATCCCGTTCCCGCAAAGGGGATGAATTAAGCCAGCCGTATCACCGCACATGATAACATGTTGCTCTACCGGGCTTTTAGCGTGAAAAGATACTTGTGCTATAGTTAAGGGCGACTCAAAAAGCGGTTCTGCATGAGTCAAAAATTCTTCTAAAATCGGGTTTTTTTGAACAACTCTGGTGTTGAATTTCTCAATATCCTTTTCCAGCTGAAAACTTTTGTAAGATGTGAGATAACAGAAATTAATTGCACCTGATTCGGTTTTTGATAGCCCACCATAGCCCCCTTTAAAATTATGAAGGCCTACTTCATTTTCTGGAAAACTATCTAGTCTATAGTGACTCTTGACCGCAAGCCAAGAAGATTTTTGCTGAATAAAACTACGATTCAACTGCTTGTCCAGAGCCCCTCGCTTGCCATATGCACCAATAAGAATTCTTGAAGTATATGTTTCATTGTCAATGGTAACCGTTTTAAAAACAGCACCTTGAAATCTAATTTCACTTACAATTTTAAAAACAAAGTCCACCCCTAATGAAACTGCTTTTTTATACAACAAATTGTCAAAAGCATACCGGCTAATACCTGTTCCCCCTAGAGGTAACTTAGTCTCTAGAACTATACCCTTCACGGTTGAAAATTTTAAAGTGTCAATTGAAATGGCTCCATGATCTTTTAAATCCACCCCTAAACTTATTAAATATGGAAGTACTTCATTAGATACATATTCACCACACACTTTATGATGTGGATAAACTTCTTTTTCAAAAACCAATACGGCATGGCCTACTTTTGCCAAATGGATAGCAGCCGTTAAACCAGCTAATCCTCCACCAACAATGATTACGTCATATTGCTCCACTAGCGGAAGATAGTAAATTTGGCCAAAAAAAATACCGACATAAATTGTCGGTATTTTTCCAAAATTATGTGATTACGTAGGATTATTATCCTTTCACTTTTTGTTTTGCTTCTTGTTTAAGTGCTTCGCTGGCTACAATGGCCAATTCTACTCGTCTGTTTTTAGCTTTACCCTCCGTGGTAGTGTTATCGCCTACAGGCTGAGACTCACCGTACCATTTAGTTTCTAATCGGCTTTTATCAATACCTTGAGCAGTTAAGTAGTTTGTTACTGACGTAGCTCTTTGTTTAGATAAAGTCATATTATAATCATCTGGCCCAGCACTATCCGTATGACCTTCTACCAAAACATTAGATTTTGGATAATCTTTTAAGATTTGGGCCATACTATTCAATGTAGTTTGAGAAGTTCCTTTTACATCAGATTTGTTGGTATCAAAATAAACACCTGCATCCTCATTAAAAGTAACATTGATTCCTTCACCCACACGACTTACCTCTGCACCCGGAATTTCTTCTTCAATACGCTCTGCTTGACGGTCCATACGATCTCCAATATATCCGCCAGCCACACCACCAATAGCAGCGCCAAGAATAGCGCCTAATACCGTATTGTTACCGCTTCCAACATTGTTTCCTATAATACCACCAATCGCTGCACCACTACCTGCACCTATTACAGCACCTTTTTGTTTGCTATTGGCATTCTGTACCGTTTTACAACTTACAACCATGGTCATTGCCATAACGATGTATATTGATTTTAAAGCTATTTTTTTCATGTGACTATATTTTATTGTTTTGAAAATTTATAAACGACCGAAACCGGACTGCCATCCACATTCACATCAGACTTTAAAGTCATTTGAGATGCTGATAAAGAAACGATATCTAGGCGATACCCAGTTCTGCCATAAATGTCTTTTTTCTTTTCATCTATATACTTGAATTGTAACTTATTGTTACCATTTTCATTCTCTAAAACTGACCATCTAATATTTCTAGCTCCACCAGAGCAAACACTATTAGTGGTAGGTATGGTATAACTGCCTGTACTGTTGTTCTCTAAGAAATACCACGTACTCCCTTCAAAACAAAAGCCATTAGCATCATTAAAAAGCATGGATTTAAAAGAACCTCCATTGCTTTCGTAACCAACATTTTCCAAAATCCAGTTACCATTAATTATTTTGCGTTCTTCACGCACATTTTTTGACAGAGAACATGATGTGACTACAAGTGATAGGGTCAGCATCAATATGCTATTTTTGATCATATTTTTGAATTAAAGTTTGCATAGATACGGTTTAGTTTGCGTCAAAGTTGCTAATAGACCGTTAAACAATTATTAATACCACAAAGATGTCGTTTTGCTAAAGTGTACACTACTGTGAAAGAATAAGATGTTTGCTCAATTACTAATAAGCAAGGAGCTCTTTAAGTGCCGTAACAAACCTCTCTTTTGGTAAATAATTGTTTTCTAGTATTTTTGAAAAAGGAATCGGTGTTTCCATACTGGCCACACGTTTAACAGGTCCGTCTAAATACTGAAACCTATTTTCCATGACCATAGCCGAAATGTCACTGGCAATACCACCAAACATACTGTCTTCTTGAAGAATAATAAGCTTTCCTGTTTTTTCTACAGATTTGTAAACGGATTCAATATCCAAAGGGGCTAATGTTCGCAGGTCAATAAGATCTGCGGAAATATCCGGATGCTTCTCCAACGTGTCCAAAGCCCAATGCACTCCTGCTCCATAAGAAACAATAGTTATGTCCTGCCCTTCCTTCAATAAAGCTGCTTTGCCGAAAGGTAGGGTATAATAATCTGCGGGGACATTTTGATAAACACTTCGGTACAACGCTTTATGTTCAAAAAATAGAATCGGATTAGGGTCGTTAATTGCTGTACCCAATAATCCTTTTGCATCATACGGAAAGGCCGGATAAACAACTTTGAGACCTGGAGTTTTAGTAAACCAAGCTTCGTTGGTTTGGGAGTGAAACGGGCCAGCACCTACATCGCCACCACAAGGCATACGAATAACCACATCTGCTTTCTCATTCCACCTATAGTGGGATTTAGCTAAATAGTTCACTACAGGGTTGAATCCGCTACTTACAAAATCTGCAAATTGCATTTCTACAACTGCTTTCATTCCTTTAATTGATAATCCCATTGCAGTGGAAACAATTCCAGATTCACAAATTGGGGTATTCCGTACCCGCTCTTTTCCAAAAGCATCCATAAAACCTTCCGTAATTTTAAAAACACCTCCGTAATCGGCCACATCTTGTCCCATGATTACCAAATTAGGGTGTTTTTCCATGGACTGCTTTAAGCCTTTTGAAATGGCATCTACCAAACGAATATGTTCAACAACACTCCCCGGGTTCGTTTCTTTATATTCAAAAGACGCGAATACATCTAACAGTTCTTGTTCCGTATTGGATTCAACTTCTGCCTCATCAAAGGCTAGTTTTAAATTAGTGTTGATTTCCGTTTCAATTTCAGTTCTTAGAGTTTCAATTTTTTCTTCTGATAGTAATTTTGCCTCTAGAAGGAGTTTTTCATAATTAGAAATAGGGTCTTTCTCTGCCCATTCTGCCATGAGCTCATCAGGAACGTATTTGGTGCCACTTGCCTCTTCGTGTCCGCGCATGCGAAAGGTTTGAAATTCAATTAAAACCGGGCGTGGATTTTCCCGCAAATCTTCCGCAATCTCTTTAACCTTGGTATATACCCCAATAATATCATTTCCGTAAATCGTATACGATTCAATTCCGTAGCCTAGCCCTCTATCCGCTAGATTTTTACAGTTATATTGCTCTTTTGTTGGAGTAGAAAGGCCATAACCATTGTTTTCAATACAAAAAATAACGGGTAAATCCCATACCGATGCAATATTCAAGGCTTCATGAAAATCACCTTCACTAGTACCACCTTCGCCTGTAAAAACAGCTGTAACCGCATTTCTATTTTGAAGCTTTTCGGCCAAAGCAATACCATCGGCTACTCCTAACTGCGGACCTAGGTGACTGATCATTCCTATAATTTTGTACTCTTGCGTTCCAAAGTGAAAACTACGGTCCCTCCCTTTTGTAAAGCCATTCATTTTACCTTGCCATTGAGAAAAGAGTCGGTGTAAGGGAACACCACGAGTGGTAAACACGGCTAGATTTCTGTGCATTGGCAATATATACTCATCATCATTCAACGCATTTGTCACCCCTACTGAAATGGCTTCCTGTCCAATACCACTAAACCATTTAGATATTTTACCCTGTCGCAAAAGAATCAGCATCTTTTCCTCTATCATCCGTGGACGTAGAAGGTCTTTATAAAGCTTTAGAGAGACTACTTCGTCTATATTCTTTTTATCGTCTTGCATAAAATTCTGGGGATGTGTTTCCAATTAGGTAGATAAAAGTAGCAAAAATACCACATCTCCCGCTTGCTTTGTTATATATAATAGTTGAGTAGATTTTACTAACTTTGATAAAATTTATAAAGCAACGTCATGAGTGCAATACCTAGTGTAGATTTACAGGATTTTGTTTCGGATAGTAACGAAAGAAAAGAGAAGTTCATAAAAGAAATTGGTTCTGCTTTTGAGAATATTGGCTTTGTAGCCTTGAGCGGCCACTTTCTATCAGATGATTTAGTAAAGAATCTTTACGATGAAATAAAGAAGTTTTTTGACCTTCCACAAGAAGTAAAAGATTCTTATGAAATAGAAGGAATAGGTGGCCAACGCGGGTATACTTCCTTTGGAAAAGAACATGCTAAAGGTAAAAAAGAAGGCGATTTAAAAGAGTTCTGGCATTTTGGACAGTATGTGCAAGATAACCCTAAATTGGAAGCAGAATATCCAGATAACGTTATGGTTGACGAACTGTCTAAGTTCAATGCCGTTGGAAAGGAAACGTACCAGATGTTGGAGAAAACAGCCAAATATGTGCTTCGGGCTCTGGCTCTTCACCTTAATTTGGAAGAAACTTATTTTGATGATTACATAAAAAATGGTAATTCTATATTACGCCCTATTCACTACCCTCCTATTACATCTGAACCTAAAAATGCTGTTCGGGCAGCCGCTCATGGCGACATTAACCTTATCACCTTACTAATGGGTGCACATGGACGTGGACTTCAAGTAAAAAACCATGAAGGCGAATGGGTAGATGCTATTGCACGGCCTGATCAGTTAATGATAAATGTTGGGGATATGTTGTCTAGACTTACCAATAACAAATTAAAGTCTACCATTCACCAAGTAGTGAATCCGCCTAAGGAACTTTGGGGAACGTCACGTTATTCTATCCCTTTCTTTATGCACCCTATAAGTGAAATGCCCCTTAATTGTTTGGGAAATTGTGTAGATGATGCCCATCCAAAGCAATTTGAGGATACTACAGCAGGCGAATTCTTGCATGAGCGTTTGATTGAACTAGGACTTATAAAAGGATAACAATGGATTTACAGGACCAATTAAAAAATCTCTTTCCAGAACACGAGCCTGAAGAAACTGAAACACCGGCAGAAGAGAAAAGTGATATCTGGCTACAGGACGATCCTATTATCTGCAAGTACGAAAAAAGAAAAGGGAAACCTATTACTATATTAGAAGGTTATAACGGTGCGGAAAGTGATTTTAAAAAATTGGCGAAGGAGCTTAAAACTAAATTAAGTGTAGGAGGTACTTTTAAAAATGAACAAATCATAATTCAAGGCGATTATAGAGATAAAATTATGGTCTTATTGAAAGAAAAAGGTTTCGCTGTGAAGCGAGTTGGAGGATAAACCCAATAAATAAGGGGGTTAACAAGGGTTATTGAAGACATCTTTAATTCTGTTAATTATTTTTGCTTTTTTTTTAATAAATAGTACTTTTATTCACTTGAACCTTATAATACACCCTACATGAGTTCCCTTTTGCACATCACTAACGGAGACAGCTTTACGGATAGATTAAAATCACTAAAAATAAAGGGTGACATTATCACGTGGCGTGAGATGCTATGTGAAGGTAAAACACTTACTAATGTGGGAAGCGAATCTTTTTGGAAAGCTCGCTTTGAATTCTTAAATAAAAACTACAAGGTATCAAAATCATGGTTTATTGAAAAAACCCTAAAAGAATACCGATCCCTTTGTAACCATAAACAACAAGATGAGATCGTACTCTGGTTTGAGTACGATCTTTTTTGTCAAGTAAACATGATAGCCGTGCTCAGTTGGCTTAAAACCAATCGTAAATACGCTCAAGTTTCTTTAGTCTGTAGTGGCAAAGAAGATAGTACAGATAAAATGTACAGTCTAAACGATTTAAACGATGACCAGCTGCAGGAATTATATAAAAAGAAAGTAGAACTGACACAGGATGATATTGAGTATGCGGATTATGTTTGGCAACTATATTGCAGTGACAATCCCATACGTTTAGAGAATTTGTCTGATTTTGGTGAATTCCAATTCAACTACTTAGGCGAAGCAGTTCGTACGCATTTACACCGTTTTCCAAGTATAAAGAATGGACTCAATCAAATGGAAAATGACATCTTAAGACTTGCAATAGATAAAAAACCCACTTCTAAAGGAGCTTTTGTTACTGAAATTCTTCAGAATCAAGGTTTATTAGGATTTGCAGATACGCAATACGATCGGGCCTTAGGAAGACTAAAACCTTTATTCTCTTCTTTTAACCCAGTAAGACTTACCAAAAAAGGAAAAGAAATATTGGAAAACAAAACAAGCTACTATTCCTGTATTCAAGATAACGACGTATACCTTGGTGGCGCGTTAAAGTATAATTTTCTTTACAATACCGAAGCTAACAGAATTCTAAAGCTGTAACTGCATGCAATTAAGCGCCTCTGAGCTTATCTTAAATGCCGACAAGAGCATTTATCATTTAAACTTATTACCCGAAGATATTGCGGAAACTATTATTACGGTTGGCGACCCTGACCGTGTTTCAACGGTTTCCAAGTTCTTTGACTCCATAGAAGTAAAAAAAGGGAAACGAGAATTTTATACCCATACAGGTACACTCAACGGAAAACGAATTTCGGTGGTTTCTACAGGAATCGGGACAGATAATATCGACATCGTTTTTAACGAGTTGGATGCATTGGTCAATATTGATTTTGACACCAGAACGGTAAAACCGAATAAGACCGTATTGGATATCGTAAGAATTGGCACTTCCGGATCTGTCAGGTCGGATATTCCAATCGACTCCTTTTTGATGAGCGAATACGCCATGGGTTTTGATGGTCTTTTACACTTTTACGAAAGTGATGCCATCCAAGAATCTGATGTTTCGGATGCTTTTGTCAATCATATGAATTGGTCTCCCAACAAATCAGTGCCGTATGTTGTAAAATATGATGAAAATCTAGGTAAAAAGCTATTGTCTAATCGTATACGATTAGGCACAACAGTTACCAATATAGGCTTTTACGGCCCACAAAGTAGGGTTTTGAGATTAAATCTTAGTGACGCTGACCTTCAAGAGAAATTAGCCTCTTTTGCTTATAATGATGTGAAGATAACCAACCTAGAAATGGAGACTTCGGGTATTTATGGGCTTTCAAAATTGTTAGGACATCGTGCGGTTTCCATGAATTGTATTTTAGCAAATAGAGCCAACGGAGAGTTTAGTGCAAATCCTACCGAGTCCGTTGAAGAACTGATTCAATATACCTTAGAAAAGCTTACAACTACATAAATCAGTTAACACTAATTTTAGGTTCAACTGTATGCGATTGGTTATTTTTGTGAGCTATGGATAAAGAATTGTACAAACACCGTGATGTAAATTGGTTGTCTTTTAATGAAAGAGTACTGTTGGAAGCTGCCAATCCCACCACTCCCCTTTTGGAACGGCTAAAATTCTTAGCTATCTTCTCATCAAATCTTGATGAATTCTTTCAAGTGCGTGTTTCACAACTTCGACAATTAAAATCCGTTGACAAATCGATTCGAAAGAAACTGGTTTTACGCTCAAACAAAACCTTGAAAAAAATTCTGGGTATTGTAGATGAACAACAACAGCGGTTTGGCAGCATCATGGAAGAAATCTTTCAAGAGCTGGCCAAGGAAGATATGCACTTCTTGACAGGCGAAGACCTCAATCCTGTACAAAAGCAGTTTTTAGACACTTATTTTAAGAGTATTTCGGATGATTGCAGTGTATCCAAAGCAGAACAAAAACCTAAACTGGAAGATGGCGGACTCTATTTTTTCGTAGCTCAGGCGAATGGCGCATGCTACTTTGTAGGTATACCTTCAGATATCCACGAGCGTTTCGTACAACTTCCGGGTGACGGTCATTCCTTTATGTTTTTAGATGATGTTGTTAAATTAAATTTAGAGAAGCTCTTACCTCCCGTGCCAATTGAAGCTAGCTTTTCACTAAAACTCTCAAGGGATGCTGAACTTTATTTAGAAGATGATTTTGGAGATACACCTTTGGCAGATCAAATATATGATGCTTTAGACCAAAGGAAATCCGGTCAACCCACACGACTACTTTATGATGCGAAAATGCCAGAGGTATACAGGACAATCATTAGAGAGGCATTGGAAATTGGAGTAATAGACCTTTTTCCAGGAGGACAATATCATAATCTTTCAGATTTTTTCAGTTTAAGTAATCCTACTGATAATCCCAATTTAACGTATAAAGCTCAGGAGCCTTTACCACATCCTGTATTATCTCAGACCACTGATATTTTCGCATCTATAAAAGAGAAAGACCAATTGGTGCATTTCCCATATCAAAGTTTTGATGTGGTGGAGCATTTTATTTCTGCTGCAGCAAAAGATGATAAGGTGTTACATATTAAAATTTCATTATATCGTATCGCAAAATCATCCGTGCTTACAGACGCGTTACTTTTAGCGCTTAAAAATGGTAAAAAAGTAACCATTTTTGTAGAAGCGAAAGCCCGCTTTGATGAAAAGAACAACATTGAATGGGGGAAAATATTTCAGGAGAATGGCGCCAAGGTCTACTTTAGCGTTCCTAATATCAAGGTTCATTCTAAGATTGCTTTAGTAGAACGAATAGAAAATGATTCCATAAAAAAATACGCGTACATTGGCACGGGAAACTTCAATGCAAAGACTTCAAGAATTTATTGTGACCATGGGCTCTTTACAGCTCAAAATCAAATAACTGACGATTTGTATCAAGTGTTTTCAACTTTAAAACGTCGTTTGATTATTCCAAAGTTAAAACGCCTACTTGTTTCTCCTTTTAACACTAGAAACGTGTTCTTGAAATCTATTGAAAGTGAGATTAAAAATAGTAAAGCAGGTCTTCCTGCTAAGATTACGGCAAAAATGAACAGCTTAGAAGACCAAACCATGATAGATGCATTATACCGTGCCAGTGAAGCAGGTGTACAAGTGCGTCTTATTGTTCGCGGATTTTGTTGTTTAATCCCTAAGCCAATTGAGGAATTGGAGCGAGGGGGTACACCCATTATTATAACCAGTATTGTAGATCGGTATTTGGAACACGGACGTATTTATTTGTTTCATAATAATGGAGACGAAAAAATGTATATTGGTTCTGCTGATTGGATGACACGGAACCTGGACCGAAGAATTGAGGTGCTCACCCCAATTTTAGATTCTGATATTTTCAATGAATTAAATGATATTCTAGAACTTCAGTTAAACGATACGGTAAAGGCCCGTGTTCAAGATGTAGAAGACAGTAACAAACCAGTAGACCAAGGAGAGTATGAGCCAGTCCGTTCTCAATATGCTATTTACGAGTATCTTCAGAAAGCGCTAAACACTCACAAAGAAGCAATTTAAGTAGGTAAATAAAGGGTCTTATTTAATATTCATCACTCGGTTTTCTTAATTTTATAACCTTAAGCAGTACAGTATACATATGAAAAAAGTAAGAATTATAGGCGTTCCAGAACATTTTAACCTCCCTTGGCATATGGCTATCGAAGAAGGCGCTTTTGAAGAAAGAGGTATTGACTTAGAATGGACTGAAATTCCGGAGGGAACAGGCAAAATGTGTCAAATGCTTCAAAATAACGAAACAGACCTAGCTATAATTCTAACCGAAGGACTTGTAAAAAGCATTACTGAGGGTAACTCCTCTAAAATTGTACAAGAATATATTTCTACGCCTCTACAATGGGGCATACACGTAGGTGCAAAAAGCAAATACAAGTCCATAGCTGACTTAAAAGGCTCTAAAGCGGCCATTAGTCGTATGGGTAGCGGAAGTCACCTTATGGCTTTTGTAAACGCACAAAACAAAGGGTGGCCTACAGATTCGTTACGATTTGAAATCATAAACAATCTTGACGGTGCTGTTGCAGCCTTAACGGAAGGAACTGCCGATTATTTTATGTGGGAACGCTTCACAACAAAACCATTAGTAGATAAAGGTGTTTTTAGAAGGTTGGGCGACTGCCCTACTCCATGGCCTTGTTTTGTGATTGCTGCTACCCAGAAGTTTCTGAACGAAGAAGAAAATATCCTACGACATATTTTAGAGGTAATCAATAACTATACTTCTGAATTTAAACAAATACCAAGCATAGATCGTAGCTTAGCAAACAGATACGCACAACAACTAGAGGATATTCAGGAATGGTTAAGAATAACGCAATGGAGCCAGAAGCAACTTCCAGAAGCTACTCTAACAAAAGTTCAAGACACCTTAAGAGAATTAAATCTAATTGATAAACCTATTTCCCTATCAAAAATCTTAAATTAACTTAAATAACGACTAGGTTGAAATGACTTTGAATCAAATACCTAAAAGTATCGTCAGATAAAGGTTTTTGAGAGAAATCATCAATAAACTCATTGCTTTCCGCTCTATCCTTATCCTCTTGATTATCACTTGTAGTTACTAGAACTATGGTGATTTGATCTTTCAATTCTTTTGGAACAGATTCTTCATATGCTTTCATGAACTCCCATCCGTCCATAATAGGCATTTTTAAATCAAGCATTACCATGCATGGCAATTCTAATTTTACCTCACCATCACCCAAAATAAAGTCAAGGCCCTCTATACCATTTAGCGCTGTATTAACTTCTAAACCCAAATCTAGTTTATTAATAAAAACTGAATGTAAGATGTTGTTTATTTCATCATCATCAATAAGTAATATTGAATTTAATTGCTCTAAATTTTTCATGGTTTTTTTGTTGGTTAGTGCTGCGTCTAGTGTTTAGATAAAAAATCTTATTTAAAATTAAATAAATAACCCAAAACGTAAGGTATTTATTGTTAATTTATCAGATATTTTATCATAATCGCAAAATATTAGCTTATAAGCTAAGAGAAACCTTTAGTAACATGTTATATCTGCTTAAAAATTATTGATTCACCAAGTAATTTGCTCTAACCCCTTTTTCTTAAGGATTTCATTAACCTGACTAAAGTGATGGTTTTCAAACCAATACCCACGATTAGCACTTAAAGGCGATGGGTGACCGGAATTTAGGATATGGTGTTTATTCTTGTCAATTAGTTTAGTTTTCTTTTTAGCAAACCCACCCCAGAGTAAAAAAACGAGGTCTTCTTTTTCATCGGATAGTTTCTTGATTACAGCATCGGTAAAAATTTCCCAACCCTTTTTCTGATGGCTTCCAGCTTCATGAGCACGTACTGTTAGGGTGGCATTCAGAAGGAGAACGCCTTGGCTTGCCCAGTGCTCAAGATTTCCACTTTCGGGATAGGGGGTGCCTAAATCGGTTTCAATCTCCTTAAAGATATTTCTTAACGAAGGTGGATGAGATATCCCATCTTTAACCGAAAAGCATAACCCGTTTGCTTGCTCAGGACCATGATACGGGTCTTGCCCAATAATAACAATTTTGGTCTTGTCAAACGGGCTATAATGAAAAGCTGCGAATACATCCTCTATTTTAGGATAGCAAAGGTGTTCCTTGTACTCATTTTCAACAAATTCCATCAATTCTTTGAAGTAGGGTTGTTCAAATTCTCCAGAAAGTGGCTTTAACCAACTGTTATGTATTTGTACTGTCATTTATTATTATCATTTTTGTATAGCAAGGGTAATTTCTGATAATAGATGTTATACTCAATAAAAACCTTCCAGAATGAAGCTTTTTTTATCATCAATTTCAAAATTACTTAAAATTTACAGTGCATTGGCTAAGGAAGGTTGGCTTTAAATATCCATAAAAATGAAAAAGTGTGTTTTATCTCTACTAACGGTATCATTGCTATTTAGCTGCATTCCAGACAAAAAAGAAATAAGTTCTGTTAACCCGGAAAACTGGACAAAGCGAAAGGTTGCTATTTCTGCCAAGGATTCATTGGAATACGGAAAGACTTACCTTTCTATATATTCTCAGATTTACAGTATATCTGAGCATAAGACCCATAATTTAACCGCTATGGCAAGTCTGCGAAATACAAGTGATAAAGACACGGTATACCTTACAAAAGCGGAGTACTTTGATACACATGGAAAATCCGTCAGAACGTATTTTGACCACCCCATCTATTTGGCTCCCATGGAAACTACCGAAATTATTATTGACGAAGTTGATACTGAAGGGGGTACAGGTTCTAATTTTTTAATTGAATGGAAAGTCCCAAAAGGGTGTCCTGAGCCGTTATTCGAGGGCGTTATGAATTCCACTATGTCACAACAAGGACTTTCTTTCACCACAGTAGGAAGACGCATTGAGTAATTTATGCTTCTTGCTTCTACTCCATGTGATAACGCGTTTCACATTTCACTATCAATGCCTACCTTTGCCGTCGCAATTAAATAAGAATGGCAAATATTCACGCTAAGACCGTACAAGACCTAGAATTCCCCACTGTTTTAAAGCAAGTTTCGGCACGCTGCTCAACGGAAATGGGAAAGGAACGCGCATTGGAAATCGTTCCGATGTCGGATAAGGAAGCTGTTGTTGAAATTTTAGGGCAAACGGCAGAGTATTTATCCTCTTTTGAGAATGAAAATAGAATCCCACCTCATGGTTTTGACACCATAAACAAAGAACTTCAGTTACTCCGAATAGAAAATACAACCCTTGAGGTTTCTAGTTTTAAAAAAATTGGGACTATCTGTACTACGGTAGCCTCCCATAAAAAATTCCTCAAAAAATTTAAGGAGTATTACCCCCTACTCTTTGAGGTTTCTGATAAAGTTGAGTTGAATACGGATATTCCTAAGGAAATTGAGGTAGTCATTGACCGTTTTGGTGAAGTGAAAGACAGGGCATCCAACAAGCTTTTCGACATTCGCCGTCAGATGAATCAGGTGAAAGGTAAAATTGGGCAGAGTTTTGCATCTGCTCTAAATACCTATCACGGTTCTGATTATTTAGACGATATACGGGAGTCCGTTGTTGAGAACCGCAGGGTTTTGGCAGTAAAAGCCATGTACCGCCGCAAAGTGAAAGGAACTGTCATGGGCACCTCCAAAACGGGCAGCATCGTTTATATAGAACCTGAAGCTACTTTAAAATATAGCCGAGAGCTGAATAATCTGGAATATGACGAGAAAGAAGAAATTCAGCGTGTACTAAACGAGCTTACGAACCAAATAAGGCCATTTGCATGGTTATTGGAAGAATATCAGAATTTTCTAACACACACAGATATTACTGCAGCAAAAGCAGCTTATGCTCGCGATACGAATTCCTTGTTGCCGAAAATTAATGATGAAAAGCGATTGTATTTACGAGATGCTTTTCACCCTTTGTTATATTTGAGCAATAAATTACAACGTGCAAAAACCTATCCGCAGACCATAGAATTGCATGCCGAAAACCGGATAATTGTAATCAGTGGACCAAATGCAGGTGGGAAAAGTATAACTTTAAAGACAATCGGTTTACTTCAAGTAATGCTTCAATCAGGACTTCTAATTCCTGTTCATGAAAGAAGTTCTGTTTGTTTGTTCAATACGATACTTACGGATATTGGAGATAATCAATCCATAGAAAACCACCTAAGTACATATAGCTACCGTTTAAAGAATATGAAGAACTTTTTACGGATTTGTGATGATGAAACCCTGTTTCTTATTGATGAGTTCGGTACCGGTAGTGACCCCGAATTGGGTGGTGCACTTGCTGAAGCCTTTTTGGAAGTTTTTTACGAACGTGGTGCGTATGGTGTGATTACTACGCATTATGCCAACTTAAAGGCATTGGCAGATGAGTTGCCACATACCACAAATGCCAACATGGTATTTAACAGCAAAACTCTAGAACCTACATTTCAGTTGGTTTTGGGTGAAGCAGGTAGCTCGTTTACCTTTGAAGTTGCCCAAAAGAATGGTATACCCTATAGCTTGATAAACAAAGCAAAGAAGAAGATAGAGCGAGGGAAGGTCCGTTTTGATGCTACTATAGCCAAATTACAGAAAGAACGCAGTAAAATGGCTCAAACAGGTTCTAGGCTTCAAGAAGAAGAGTCTAAAGCACGTGAAGAGGCTTCCCGTTTAGAGATGCTCAATGCTAAAGTAAAGAGCAAACTAGAGAATTACCAAGAATTATATGACCATGATCAGCGTATGGTACAACTGGGCAATAAGATAGATAAGGCGGCAGACCGTTATTTTATTGACAAAAAGAAACGCTCATTGGTTTCTGAGCTATTGCGGATTGTAGAAACCGAAAACAGCAAGCGGAAAAAGAAAACCGCCAAGGAAGCAAAGGTGGAACGCACCAAAAAAGCCAAGGTTATACAGGAGGTTCAAAAAGAGGTGAAGGTAATTCGTGAAAAGAAGATTGTCGAAAAGAAAAAAGCGATTATCAAAGAAAAAAACAAACCACGGCCTATTTTTAAGGTAGGCGATCGCGTGCGTATGCAAGATGGTAAAGCGGTGGGGTCTATAGATACCCTTGAAAAAAACAAGGCGATTGTAAACTATGGTATTTTCACGACTAATGTTAGCGTAGACCAATTGGAGCTGGTGGAACGGGTTAAGAAGTGAAAGTATCATTAAATAGGATTAAAGCTTAGGACTTCAACAAATACTAGACTAATTTTACAAAGTGGAAAATTCAAAACAAATCGTTCTTTTTGATGGCGTATGCAACTTGTGTAATGGCGCTATTCAATTTATCATTAAACGTGATACAAATGATATTTTCCGTTACACCCCATTACAAAGTGAATTGGGCCAGAAGCTAATTTCTGAGCGAAATATAGATGCTGACACTATTGATTCCATCATTTTAATCAATCCAGGTGTTGCGTTTTATATTAAATCCGATGCAGCTTTGGAAATCGGTAAGAATTTAAAAGGTTACAAAGTGATTTCGTCCATTTTATTATGGATTCCTGGTAGTTTACGCGATATCGTATATGATTTTATAGCGCGTAATCGTTATAAATGGTATGGCAAAAAAGAACAATGTATGATTCCTACACCGGAATTAAAGGCTAAGTTTTTATAGTCATTGTCACTGACTGGTTGTAACCCCTTAAATTGCACTCACTCCCGTTTTTCACATTTCTTACTCGTACTTTAAGTTCTCTATAAAAAACATAAGCCTAATCCTTTATGAGGCAGTGTTTTATGTATATGCACAAGTTTTGCTCAGCCAAATATTCGATTTTTGTAATCAATATTTTGGCTATGGCAGATAACAGAAAAAAAAGAGGTTTACGCAAAAAACGGTTCATAATTCCAGTTGGAATTATAGTTTTTCTAATTGTTCTACGCTTATTGATGCCAGTTCTCGTTAAGCAGTATGTAAATAATGTTTTGGCCGAGATTCCTGGTTATTATGGGCATGTTGATGGTATTGATATCGCTTTATATCGTGGCGCCTATACTATTGAAAATCTATCTCTTAGAAAAGTTGAAGCAGGTTCAGAAGTGCCTTTCTTGGATTTTGAAAGAACAGATATTTCTGTAGAGTGGAGTGCACTGTTAGATGGCAAAATTGTTAGTGAAATAGAAATTTTACGCCCAAAAGTAATCTATGTATTTGAAGACCAGCAAGACAGTATAAACGAACCGGAAGTGGAAGATTGGAGCAAAGCTCTCACCGATTTGGTTCCTATAGAAATCAACAATCTGAAAATAGCAGAAGGCATGGCTGCCTTTGTGCAACTTCAAGCTGATCCTAGCATAGATTTAAATCTGAAAAATATTAATCTGCATGCGACCAACCTAAGAAACGTGGTACAGCAAGAACGTACATTGCCTTCTGATATGCATGCTACAGCTACCTCTATAGGAAATGGAGCTATGGAGTTGGATGGGAAAATGAATCTAGTAAAAGAAATACCGGATATGGATATTGCTTTTTCCATAACGAATGCCGATGTTAAAGCTTTAAACGATTTTACTAAATATTATGCCGAGATTGATTTTGATAGTGGCACCTTTGAGGTTTTTGGAGAAGTTGCCATTGCCGATGGATTCTTAAAAGGTTCCATTAAACCGATAATTAAAAATGGAAAACTCATTGGAAAGGATGATGGCTTTTTATCAACACTATGGGAAGGGTTTGTAGGTTTCTTTAAATTCCTCTTAAAAAATCAAAAAAACGACACCTTGGCAACTAAAGTACCACTAGAAGGTGACCTGAACAATGTGGGCACAAAACTTTGGCCTACCGTTACCAATATCTTCAAAAATGCATGGATTCAAGCTTTTAAAGGTGTTGTTGATGATGATATCACTTTTAAAGATGCAGAAGAAGGAGCTGATAGTGAGAAAAAATAGTATTGAGTATTGAGTATTGAGTATTGAGTATTGAGTATTGAGTATTGAGTATTGAGTATTGAGTAGAAAAGTCAGTTTGTTCGAATGAACAAACTGACTTTTCTACTTTGGTATAATTTTAAAAGCTATTTGACCTCACTGTAGTTATCATCCCAGTTTTTTACTTTGGGTTTACCTAGTTTGCCTACGGATTTTGCGACCAACATAGAAACACAGGCGTCACCTGTAATATTTACTACGGTACGGAGCATATCCAAAGGTCTATCTACGGCAAATATAAGAGCGAGACCTATTGCCAATTTATCCTGAGGAAAGCCAATAGCCTCAAGAACAATTACAAGCATTACCATTCCTGCTCCGGGTACGGCGGCAGAACCAATGGAGGCCAATAAAGCGGTAAGTACAATTGTTAACTGTGCAGAAAAGGGCATATCAAAACTTAAGGCTTGAGCAATAAAAACCGCAGCAACACCTTGATAAAGGCTTGTTCCATCCATATTTATGGTAGCACCAACAGGAAGTACAAAACTAGACACTTCTTTGTCTACACCTATATGTTCTTCCACACGCTCCATAGTCACTGGCAGAGTGGCTGCACTAGAACTTGTGGAGAATGCCAAAAGTTGGGCCGGAGCCATTTCTTTTAAGAATTTCCACGGATTGTAACGTGTAAATGTGGCTACGACAATACTATAAAAGACAATCATTAGCATGAGCCCTAAAGCTACTACACCAGCATATTTAAGCAGTGCAAACAATAAATCTGAATCTCCGGAAGAAACTACTACGTTTGCCAATAGGGCAAATACTGCAACTGGAGCAGTGAGCATAATTAAATCTACCATCTTTAAAACTACGTCATTTAACGAGTCGAAAAAATTCTTTAAGGGTTTAGCCCGCTCCTCTCCTATCAATAGCATAGAAATACCCATAAAAATGGTAAAGAAAATTACTTGGAGCATTAAACTATTGTCTCCTAATGCTTTGAACGCATTATCCGGCACCATATCCTCCAAGAATTGCAAAGGACCACTGTCTTGCTGTCTATGCGCTTCTTCTAACTTTGATGTAACACCACTATCATTAGAATAGGTTTCGGTTAATTTTGTTATGGTGTCTTCAGATATACCCTCTCCTGGTTTGAGAAGATTTACTAAAATAAGTCCGATGGAAATGGCAATTATCGTAGTGCCAATATAAATGGCAATAGTCCGTAGACCAATATTTCGGAATTTTGAAATATCCTTTAAATCTGATATTCCCTTTATCAGCGAAGCTAAAATAAGTGGAATTGCAATGAGCTTCAGAAGTTTGACGAAAATCGTCCCTAGTGGGTTAATCCAGTCTAGAACAAAGTCCTTTCCCCACTCTACATAAGTCATTCCAAAGCCAAAGAGAATACCTAGGATCATTCCGATCAGTATCCTCCAGTGTAATTCCAATTTTTGCATGCATCAAAGTTTAAGGAAGTAATATACTGCTTTTGGTCCGAAAGCAGAAAAACAACCTACAAATCGCATATGGATTTAATGAATTGCCAATAAAATGATTACGAATTTACCTTAATGGTACGATTTAGCAATCTAAAATCTGCCATTACTAATGCAGCCATTGCCTCAACAATAGGTACAGCACGTGGTACTACACAAGGATCATGACGACCTTTACCTTTTGTTTGTACGAAATTACCGTCTTTATCAATAGTTTGGTAGGGTTGAATTATTGTAGCTACAGGTTTAAAAGCGACATTAAAGTAAATGTCCATTCCATTACTAATTCCTCCTTGAATACCACCGCTATTATTGGTTTTGGTAGTTCCATCTTGATTGAATTGATCGTTGTGCTCGCTGCCTTTCATAGCAACACCTGCAAATCCGCTTCCGTATTCAAAACCTTTTACAGCGTTAATGGATAGCATTGCTTTTCCCAATTCGGCATGAAGTTTATCAAATGCCGGTTCACCAAGGCCTATTGGCACATTTTGCATCACACATGTAATAATACCGCCAATAGTATCTCCTTCTCCGCGCACCTCTTTTATGTACGCTTCCATTTTGGCTGCCATTTCTGGATCAGGGCAGCGCACAGGATTGGATTCGATTAATGAAAAGTCCAATTCTTGATATGGAGTTCCCATTTTCATATTACCTACTTGAGAAACATAGGCGTTGATTTTCATTTCGGACAGGAATTGCTTGGCAATTGCTCCTGCTACTACCCTACTTGCAGTTTCGCGGGCAGAACTGCGTCCTCCGCCACGGTAATCCCGAAACCCATATTTTTGGTCGTACACATAATCCGCGTGAGACGGTCTGTAAGAGTCCTTAATGTGTGTATAATCGTGAGATTTTTGATTGGTATTGTGAATAGCAAAGCCAATGGGTGTTCCCGTAGTCTTGCCTTCGAAAATACCTGAGTAGAATTCCACCGTGTCCGGTTCTTTCCTTTGGGTTACAATTGCAGATTGTCCAGGTTTTCTTCGGTTTAGTTCATTTTGAACGGCATCAAAATCAATTTCAATTCCTGAAGGACATCCATCTAAAACACCTCCTATTGCTGCACCGTGAGATTCCCCAAAAGTGGAGAGTTTAAATAGGTTTCCAAAAGAATTTCCTGCCATTCTAAAAAATTAAAAGTTAATACTAGCTCGATCAATAAAGACTAAAATCTTAAAAATCTATAATTGAACATGAATTTGTTCCGTCCAGAGTAGTTTTAGTTTTCTGTTTAAGCAAGCAGTAAAGATAAATCTTAAATCATTGACCACAAAATTAGGCTTTAGCTATTCACTATATCATCACACATATAGCTCTTAAAGTTTATTTAATGGTTTCAACATCTATTGATAGTGTCAATTTTACTCAGACTTTACATGTATATGATTAATTTGTATATCCCCTTCTTATAAAATGGAATGCTGGTATACCCGCCTGTTATTTCTTCGTTTTTTAAGTGACTCAGAATACTAAACAGTAGTACACACCAATTGAATATGAAAAAACGAAAAATAGATATCTCCGTAATTTCAGATGCACATTTGGGCACTCTTGAATGTCATGCAGATGAATTACTCACGTATTTAAGTAGCATTTCACCTAAAACCCTTATCCTAAACGGCGATATTCTAGATATTAAACGCTTTAATAAAAATTACTTCCCAACCGTACACACCAAGGTTTTACGCAAGATTATTACACTTTCCATGAAAGGTACCGAGGTTTATTATATAACCGGTAATCACGATGATTTGATGAGGAGGTTTGCCGGTATTTCACTGGGAAATTTACATATAGTCAATAAGTTGGTCTTAAATCTGCATGGTAAGAAAGCTTGGTTTTTTCATGGTGATGTTTTTGATTTCTCTATCAAAAATGCCCGATGGTTCGCTAAATTGGGGAGTTTTGGCTATGCATTCCTTTTCATTGCGAATAGAATGTTCAATTGGTCTTTGAAAAAAAGAGGGAAAGACAAATATTCACTTTCCAACAAAATAAAGAAAAACGGAAAAAAAAGTTTAGAGGTCACTAGTAAGTTTGAAAAATCTGCTGCGGATATTGCCATTGAAAACGGATATGATTATGTAGTTTGCGGGCATATCCATCAGCCTAAAAAAAGTCTACACCAGACTAGTAAAGGGTCTTGTACTTATTTAAATTCAGGGGATTGGGTGGGAAACCTCACCGCACTTGAATACTCTTTAAAACGATGGAAAGTGTATCGTTACAATCACGATAAACTCTCCCCTTTTTTTATGGATGAAGAACTGAAGAACATGAATATGCAAGATCTCATAAATTCCATTGCCGTTGCAAAGTCAAAACCTAAAAAAGAAGGTGAAACTCCAACTGACAACTAGTCTAAACTAGCGCATTTTTTAAAATCGTCACGGGATGCAGAGCCTCCCGCTTAGTGCCATCATAAATTTGATGCCTACAACTGGTTCCATTTGCTGAAATAATGGTGTCTTCAGGTGATTTTCTTACGGATGGGAAAAGTTTTAATTCCCCTACCTTCATGCTGACCTCATAATGCTCTTTTTCATACCCAAAAGAACCGGCCATTCCACAACAACCGGAGCTAATAATGGAAACCTTATAGTTTTCAGGAAGGTTGAGCACATCAAAAGTGACTTTTTGATTACTCAAAGCCTTTTGATGACAGTGTGCGTGAATCTTCACTGTTTTAGCCTCCTTGGTAAATAAGTCAGACGAAATTTCTTTTTTCTGTATTTCCAGAGCAAGAAACTCTTCTAATAGAAATGTATTCAATGCAATGGCACTCGTTGTTTCTTCATCTTGCGAAAAGCGTTTGTACTCATCCCTGAAAGTTAAAACTGCGGAAGGTTCTAAACCAATTACCGGTATTCCTTCGTCAGCAAACTTTTTTAACTTAGGTATATTCGCTAAAGCTAATTTTTTGGCTTGTTTTAAAAACCCTTTAGAAAGGTAGGTTCTGCCACTTTCACCATAGAAGAGTTGAACGTCATACCCAAGTTTAATTAATACTTCAATAGCATCCTTCCCTAACTCAATATCTAAATACTGACTGAATTCATCAATATAGAGTGCTAACTTTTGTTTTGTACTAGTGTGCTTATTTTTAAAAGATTGTAAGTAGTTATCAAAATTAAAACTTGAAACTTTAGGCAAGCTTCTTTCTGGTGCTACACCAGCTGTTTTTTTTAATAACCCACCAAAGAATTTAGAATCATATACCGCATTTGTAAGCCCCGGCATTTTGCTCCCCAACTTATTCAGTGTGGTGTTATAGGCGAATAATTTACCACGCATAGGGTAGCCGTTCGCTTCTTGGTATTGATATAAAAATTCTGCCTTTAAAGTCGCTACATCTACATTACTTGGACATTCGGTAGCACAAGCTTTACAGCTTAAACAAAGATCAAAAACTTCTTTTAATTCTTTTTGGTCAAAATTGTTCTTTTGTTCTCCAACCGTTAAATACTCACGTAATGCATTTGCCCTACCACGTGTGGTGTGCTTCTCATCTCTTGTAGCATGAAAACTAGGACACATGGCACCAGCAGCATTTTCGGTTTTTCTACAATCACCGCCGCCGTTACACTTCTCGGTAGCTTTTAGAATGCCTTCACTATCCGAAAAATCGAGTAAAGTTTTAATCTTCGGTTCGTCTCTATCTACCTCATATCGTAACGATTCATCCATAGGATAGGCATCAACAATTTTCCCAGGATTAAAAATGCCTTCAGGGTCAAAATAAGATTTTATCCGTCTTAGTAATTGGTAATTTTGCTCACCTATCATAATGGGGATAAACTCCGCACGCACAATACCATCGCCGTGTTCACCACTAAACGATCCCTTGTACTTTTTAGTTAAGTGTGCCACGTCTGTAGTAATGTCCCTAAACATGACCACATCATCCTTTTTCTTTAAGTTCAATATGGGGCGTAAGTGTAACTCTCCTGCACCGGCATGGGCATAGTACACGGCAGATTGTTTATAGCCGTCCATAATCTTGGTGAACTCACCTATAAAAGGTTTTAAATCTTCAATAGCAACAGCGGTATCTTCAATACAAGCTACCGCTTTACGGTCGCCTACCATATTCCCCAAAAGGCCTAAACCAGCTTTACGAAGAACAACCGCTTTATTTACATCCCCATCTCTCAATATAGCTTCGGAATAACTAAGTCCCGACAATTTCACTGTTGCAAGAACCGCATTTATTTGACGTTCTAGGTCTTCTTGGGTATGTGCTTTAACCTCCAACATTAATAATGCCGCTGGGTCGCCCTCAACAAAAAACCGATTTTTAAGTTGCTCCCTATTGTTTTTGGTACAATCTAGAATCACCCTATCCATCATTTCACACAGGTGCAAATCGTGTTCCATAACCGGTGCAACATCGGTAAGACAGTCTTCTAGTGTATTGTAATGGGTTACCACCATTGCCGAAAGCTTAGGCGGAATATCGTCCAGTTGAAAAGTAATCTCAGTAGTAAAGGCCAAAGTACCCTCACTACCACTCAATAATTTACAAAGGTTTATTTTTTCTTCGGTGCCACCAAACACATTGGTGTTTAGCAGTTCATCTACGGCGTAACCTGTACTTCTTCTGTGTATTTTCGGTTTTGGAAACTCCTCAAAAATGTGTTGCTGCACTTCTTTAGGTGACAATTCTTTATAGATTTCCCTATAAATAGTACCCTCTAAAGTGTTTAAGCTCATCTTTTCTTCAAATTCACTGGCAGTAAGAGCCTTGAATTCTACTTCGCTTCCATCAGACAATACCGTTTTAAGTGAAATAATCTTTTCACGGGTAATACCGTACTTAATTGAAGTTGTTCCCGATGAATTGTTACCTACCATACCCCCTACCATACAACGGTTTGCTGTAGAAGTGTTAGGTCCAAAAAACAGTCCGTAGGGTTCAAGATGCTGATTCAGTTCATCTCGAATAACACCAGGTTGTAAAGTAACCTGTTTGTTTTTCTCATCAACACTAACGATTTTTGTAAAGTGCTTAGAGGTATCTACAACAATTCCTTCGCCAACCACTTGTCCCGCCAAAGAGGTACCTGCGGTACGGGGAATAAGACCAACTTTATGTTTAGTTGCGAACTGAATTAGTGTTTTTAAATCCTCAGTCGTTTCAGGAAAAGTGACAGCTGTAGGAATTTTTCTATACACGGATGCATCCGTGGCGTACAGGGTTTTTGTTAAACTATCCGATAAAACGCGGCCTTGTAGAGAATTAGCTAATTCTTGCAGTAAATTTTTATTCAACGGTAAACAATTTAGATTGCTAAATTAAGTTTTTATGGTTGAAAGGCGAACGTTTAATGCCTTTTTAGAATCAAAAATCACAAGAATATGAAAAAATGGAAACTTTTATTTTTTATTTGCGTTTGCTTCACCGCACTTTCACTCCAAGCTCAAGAAATAGCAGATAACGCATTAGGTTTGCGTCTTGGAGATAGTGATGGTTTTGGAGCTGAAATATCGTACCAAAAATCTATTGGGCGCTATACACGTGCCGAACTAGACCTTGGTTACCGAGATAGTCGTGAGTTTGATGCCGTTAAACTTACAGGAGTTTACCAATGGGTATATGAAATTGATCAAGGATTTAATTGGTTTTACGGTGCTGGTGGTGGATTAGGAAGTGTAGATTTCTCTCCGGTTCCCAATAAAAACAACCCTACTATTGCCGAAGACCCTGACGGTGGACTCTTTGTTTTTATTGCTGGAGATGTTGGTGTAGAGTACAATCCCGACCTTCCTATTGTGGTATCATTAGATTTTAGACCGGAATTAGGTCTAGTCGGATTTAAGAATTTTGATAACAAATTTAATTTT